>NZ_CP137850.1:600000-946797 GCF_033546915.1 Mycoplasmopsis verecunda | reverse complement strand
TATTAGTTATCCACAAGATAAAAATGTTAATAACTATGTGGAAAACTTTTTATTTATAAACATTAATATATTTATTATTTTTCTAGATATAGAAAAAATAAAACTTTATAATTTAAATAACTATGGCACAATCAATTTTTAAAGGAAAATTTGTAAAGATTTTAAGTGGCTCAAAAGAAGAAGGTTGGGCATTTTTATTATTCAAATCTAATAATTCAAATATGAATTATCCAGTATATTGCAGAAGTAATGTACCTGATTTATTTTCTGATTACGAAATAACAGTAACTGAAAGTGCAAAAAATAAAAATTCATTTATTTTGAGTAGTTTTGTACCGATTATTGAGAAAAAAGATATAAATTGAGAAGATTTTATATCAAAAAATGTGCCTAATATAGGTAAATTATCAGCTAAAAAAATAATTGATGCTTTTGGAAATGATTTATTTAAAATGATTGACCAATTAAATGAAGATAATAATGAAGAACAATTATTAGCTGTGATGACATCAAAACAATTAAATTCATTAGTTAAGTATTATCAAGAAAATAAAATAAGAATTAATGCTTTAATGGGTGTTTCTGATGAAGAACACAATAATATTCAATTCTTTTATTCAAGAAATATGTCAGATTTATTAGAGGTTCTTAAAAAACATCACAAAAAAGATGATATGGATTTTGTTGATTATTACAAAAATCAAAACCCATATTCACTTTATTTAAATAAAATATACCCTTCATTACCTGTGATTGACGAATTTGCTATTGAAATCGGTTGAGATTTAGCTTCAATTAATAGATTTGAAGCATATTTAGATGATATTATGGAACAATTAGAAAATGATAATTCAACCCTAATGTCTTATGATCATATAGTTAATCAACTACAATTTATTTTTGATTATGATATTAAAAAAATATATGAATATTTAGAATATCTTGTGCAAAAAGATAGATTAGTTAAATCATTTGATCAAAAACATAATGTGTATTTATCACGTAAACAAACTGTTGATAAAGAAAAATTTATTGCAAACAAATTAAAATATCTAAATAAGAAAAAATGTTCCGTAGTTCTAAAACCTAAAAAAGAATATGAATTAGATCAATTGTCAGAAAATCAACAAAAAGGTTATTACAATTTCATAGATAAAAATGTTTCTGTTGTTTCAGGAGGACCCGGAACAGGAAAAACATTTGTTATTAAACATATTTATGATACTTTAAGTAAAAGTGATTTAGCTGATGGTATTGATTATGCTATTTTAGCTCCAACAGGAAGAGCGGCAACGAATATCACATCAAAAATTAATAACCGCGTTAGAACAATACACAGCTTTTTACAAATTGCAAATAGTAATGAAGAAGTTTGCAGTGAATATCTTAAAAAACTTAAAGATATTAAGGTTATTGTTATAGATGAATTCTCGATGGTTGATATTAATATATTTGATAAATTACTAAATTCATGCCCTTCAATTGAAAAAATTGTTTTAATAGGTGATGTTGATCAACTCCCACCAATAGGACCTGGTGATTTATTAAGAGAAATTATAAAATCTAAAAAATTCCCGGTAACTTTTTTAAATGAATTTTATAGAAGTGATTGTGAATCTATTTGAAAACACTTTAATGAAATAAGAAATAATGGATATCCTGAATTTAAAAAAGATGAAGTTGATTTATGCCAAGCTTCTTATCAAGATATTAATCAAAAAGTTGTTGAAATATACAAAAATAAAGTGAAAAAATACGGCCTAGAAAATGTTATATTACTATGCCCTACATATAAAGGTGATAATGGTTTATTTGAAATTAATAGATTAATTCAAAATGAAATTAACCCTAAAAATGAACCATTTTTATCTTATAAGAGAAATGGTCGTCCAGTAAGTTTTAAAATAGGAGATAAAGTAATTCAATTAGAAAATAGACTAAATGAAGATATTTGTAATGGTGATATAGGTTATATAAGTGATGTAACATACACAAATAATAAAAATAAGAAAAAAGAAATTGCTAGTGTAGAAGTTACATTCAAAAGACAAGATAATTGAAAAATGACAATTAAATACACTAAGGCTGAATTTAATGAACAAGTCTCACTAGCATATGGAACAACAATTCATAAATTCCAAGGTAGTGAATTAGATGTTATTATTTTCTTAATACACCCATCTCATAAAAGAATGTTAAGTAAAAAACTACTATATACAGCTGCATCTAGAGCAATGAAAAATCTAGTAATAGTAACAACAAATGATACAAATTATAATGAAGTAATATTAAGAAGCAATGTTTATGAAAAACCAATATTAACTCATTTTGCACACTTTTTAAATGGAGAATAATATGAAATTAATAGTTGGATTAGGAAATCCTGGTGAACAATACAAATTTACAAGACATAATGCAGGTTTCTTAACAATAGATAAAATATGTAAAAAATTACAAATTGAATTAAATAAAAATAAATTTAATGGTGTTTATGCAAAAGTTGATGATTTAATTATTGCTAAACCATTAACTTATATGAATGATTCAGGAAGTTTTGTAGCTGCTTTATGTAATTTCTTTAAAATATCACCAGATGATATTTTGGTTATACACGATGAAAAAGACTACCCCTTAGGAAAAAGCACCATAAAAATAGGTGGATCCGGTGGATCACATAATGGTGTAAGAAGTATTGTGCAACAATTAGGTTCTCAAGATTTTAAGAGATTAAAAATAGGAATTACCACACCACATGAATCTCAATTAAGAGATTTTGTGTTAGGAAGATTCACTGTTGAACAAATGGAAATACTAGAACCTGTTTTAGATAGAGCTGCTAATGCTGCGATTTCATTTGCTTTTAATGATATATTAACTGTAATGAATAAATATAATACAAGAAGCAAAAATGCCTAAACCTACATATAATAAATGTTTAATTGCAGTTAGTGGTGGATCTGATAGTATGTTTCTATTAGATAGATATAAAAATCAAAATATAGTAGTAGCTCATGTTAATTACCATCAAAGAGAAGATAGTTCTATTGAAACTGAAATTGTTAAGAAATTTTGCAATAAAAACAAAATACCTCTTTTTATTCTAGAATTAGCTAAAGAAGACTATGAAAAAGGTAATTTCGAACAATGAGCGAGAGAAAAACGTTATAAATTCTTTAAAGAAATTTATGATAAAGAAAATTGTGATGTTTTATTAACAGCCCACAATAAAGATGATTTTTTTGAAAGTGCTTTAATGACATACGAATCAAACCGACAAAAAGATTTTTATGGAATTAAACAACATAATTTTGTTTATGGAATGAATGTATATCGGCCATATGTAAACAAATATTGAAAAGATTATATAGCACACAGATGTATTTATGAAAGAATACCATTTCATATTGATTCTTCTAATTTTAGAACAAAATATACGAGAAATAAAATCCGTATGACTTTTCATAATCAACCATTTAAGAAAAATATGTGATATTTATACTTTGTTTCAAAAAACAAAAAACTAAATCATGTTAATAAAAAAATAGATGCAGAATTTGTTTTATGAGAAGATAAAAATTTTTCTCAAGATGAATTTATTAATCTAAAATATAAAAATAAATTAGTTTACAAATATATAAATAAAAATTACGAACACATTAATTTAACTTCAGGAAAAATAAATTCAATTGTTCAATTTATATTATCAAACAACAGAACCTCAAAATATAAATTAGCCGATAATATCTATATTTATAAAATAAAAGGTTTGTTAAAAATAAATAATAATCCTACACATTAGCAAGTAAATAATACATTTGCTAATGTTATTTTTTAAAATAACATTGTATAATTATTATTAATTTATTAGAAAGGATGCTATGGAATCAAAAAAGAAAAAAATATGATCTTCAGTAATTACATCTATAGTTATTATTTTATTAATAGCGATAGGTATTTATTTATTAATAAATAAATTAAATGCACCTAATCAATGATCTACATCAGATTTTATTCATAATTTAACTACTGCTGGTACTCCAGACGGTGGTACATTTAAAGATATTATATTTAACCCATTTCAAAACCAGATAACTGGTTCATATGTAAATAACCAAGGTTATGTTTCAAACTTTGTTACTGGTGGTAGTGTAGGTACTATTACTGATATATTAAAAGGACAAGGTTTTGACTTAGGAAAAATACTTGCAAATTCAGATGTTATCAAAGCATGAAATGTTGTTCAAGCTCCTACTCCTGGATTCTTCTCAACATACATTTTACCTTTCATACCAACATTAATTTTCATTATCTTAATGATTGTTATCTTTAGATATCAAATGAAAATGATGAATGGTCAAGGTTCTTCTATGTTTGGTGACCAATCTCCCGCACAAAAAATTAAAACAGATAAGAAATTTTCTGATGTAGCAGGAAATAAAGAACCAATTGAAGAAATTAGTGAAATAGTAGATTACTTAAAAAATCCTAAAAAGTACGAAGTTTCAGGTGCTAGAATGCCTCGTGGTATTTTATTAGGCGGTCCTCCCGGAACAGGAAAAACTCTTCTAGCTAAAGCAACAGCTGGTGAGGCTGACGTACCTTTCTACTTCGTATCAGCTTCAAACTTTGTTGAATTATTCGTAGGTATGGGAGCCAAAAGAGTTAGACAAGTAATAGCTGAAGCTAGAAAAAATGCTCCAGCAATAGTATTTATTGATGAACTTGATGCTATCGGTAGAACAAGAGGTAGTGGTATTGGTGGAGGTCACGATGAACGTGAACAAACACTTAACCAACTTCTTGTTGAAATGGATGGTATAAAAGAAAACTCAGGACTATTATTTATAGCTGCTACAAACCGTACAGATGTTTTAGACCCAGCTTTAACTAGACCAGGTCGTTTTGATAGAGTTATTACAGTAGGATTACCTGATGTTAAAGAACGTGAAGCTATTTTAAAACTACATGCTAAAGGAAAAAGATTTGCTAAAGATATTACATTCAGTAATGTAGCAAGAAGAACACCTGGATTCTCAGGTGCACAACTTGAAAATGTTATTAACGAATCAGTATTATTATCAATTCGTGAAGGAACTAATGTGATTACTAGAGATCAAATTGATGAAGCAATTGATAGAGTAATGGCAGGTCCTGCTAAAAAATCAAGAACAATTACAAAAGAAGAACTTACAATGGTTGCATACCATGAAGCTGGCCATGCTGTAGTTGGTATAAAAGTTCCTGGTGGAAATAAAGTTCAAAAAATAACTATTATTCCTCGTGGCCAAGCAGGTGGATATAACTTAATGATGCCTGAAAATGAAAAATACAACTACACCAAAACAGAATTATTAGCATCTGTAGCAAGCTTTATGGGTGGTAGAGCAGCTGAAGAATTTATTTACGGAGAACAAAATATTTCAACAGGTGCTTCTGATGATATTGCCAAAGCAACTAATATAGCTCGTAGAATGGTGACTGAATTTGGTATGTCTGATTTAGGTCCGATTAAATACCAAGAAGAAGAAGGCTCACCATTTCTAGGTAAAACACTAGCTACATCATCATCCCTTTCTAACCAAGTTAGTCATGAAATTGATTTAGAAATTAGAAAAATAATGTTAGAGGCTAAAAAAATAGCTTCAGAGGTAATTAAAGAAAACACTAAATTATTAGAATTAATTAAAACTTTATTACTAGAAAAAGAAACAATTGTTGCTGAAGAAATTGATTACATTGCTAAAAATCTAGAACTTCCTCCAAGAGAAATCGAGAAAAAAGAAGAAAATGAGCAACCTTTAAATCTAGATGATTTAATAAAAATGACTTCAGAAAATAATAATCAAGATTTTGATAATTTATCACAAGATGATAAAAATATCTTATTAAGAAAACATGAAATAGATAAAGCTAGAGAACAAGCTAGATTAGATATGAGAGCAAAAGAAATTGAAGATGCAAGAAAACAAGCTCGCAATAATAAATAATACAAAAAGATTGTGAGAAATCACAATCTTTTTATTAGGAGACAATTATGGAAGAAATTATTCTTAAAAGTCATGATAATTATGAATTATCACTTCATTTATTTGAAGTAGAAAATCCAAAAGGCTATGTACAAATAATACACGGAATGGAAGAACACCAAGATAGATACAATTACTTTGTTTCTAAAATAAATCAAGCAGGATATACTGTATTAACTAGTGATATGCGTGGACATGGTAAAAACGCACCAGTTAGAGGTTTCTTTGCTGAAGAACATGGGGATAAAGTATTATTAGATGATTATAAATTAATCACAAATTACTATCTAAAAAGATTTAATATAGATAAAGTTATTTTATTTGCTCACTCAATGGGAACAATAATTGCGAGAAATTTAATGCAAACTGAATCAAATAAATATGCTAAAGTTATTTTATCTGGATATCCAACATACTTTACTTTAACACCTGTAGGAATAGCTTTATCTCACAGTTGGCAATATTTTAAAGGTGCAGCTACTTATTCACCATTTATCAATTATTTATCAGTTGGAGCATTTAATAAAAAAATAAAAAATCCTAGAACCAAAGTAGATTGAATATCAAAAAATCCACAAAATGTGGATGATTACTTAAATGATGATTTATGTGGGATTGGGTTTAAAATTTCTGCTTTTAAAGATTTATTCCATTTAACTAATAATTTAAAGAAAGTAAACAATTACAAAGATGTTAATAATATTCCAATTTTAATGATAAGAGGTGCTGGTGACCCATGTACAGGATATGCAAAAGGTGCTAAGCGATCAAGACAATATTTACAAAAAGCTGGATTTAGTAAAATAAAATATATTGATTATCCAAATTGTAGACACGAATTACTTAATGAAGAGATAAAAGATATTGTTATAGATGATATTATTTCATTTATTAATGAGTAATTTTATAGAGGTTTTTAACCTCTATTTTTATTTTCTTAGGAGATGAATAATAATTAAAAAATTATTAAATTAGTATCTAAAAAAATATCAAAAGTTTTAATAAAGGAAATTAGACACATAAATCTAGATTAGACAATATTTAAATATAACTATATTTTAGTGCTAAAAGTAATTATATAAATATATTAACAATATGGTATTGTTTCCATATGCTTAAGTAATATATGGAATAAAAAAAGCTATAATTTTAAATATTATTTATAAGCTATAGAATGGAGTAATATGAAAAATCTGTTTAAAGAAGTTTTTAGATCACTTTTCAAAAATAAAGCAACTGTAGCAGGATTAACCATCTTGGTGTTTCTAACATCAGGAATTTTTACTTTGCTTCACGATACTGCTCAGTCAATGAAATTACAATATAACAAAATTAAGAATCAATCTGTAGCACATGATTTAACAATTGATCTTAATTTATCAACCAATGCTAAAGCTTATAATGATGGTTATTTAATAAATGGTTTAACTCAAGCTAATGCCTTACCTGAAGCTTATAATAAACCAATTTTATACGCAGAGGATAATTATAAAAAAATATTTAATGTTATAGATTTACGTAAATTAGATCAAGATTTTATCTCATTAAGTAATTTTGTCAATTTAGAAGATACTAAAGATAAATATATTAAAAGAAGCGATTTTATCAGAATGTATAATCAAAATAAATCTGATGATGAAGCTTATACAAGTTTAAAACTTGATTACTCTACTCCAAACAAAACATTAGTTTTAACAAACAACGATTATATTTTTCCGCTTTATCAGAAAAATACAGATAATAAATTTACTGAATACAAGACAGAACATAAATTACTAAACACAGATCAAATTCATTTTGATAAAGAATACAAATTAAACGATATTGCTTATGTAACTAATCCATCTAATAACGAAATAATTGCATCACAATTACCAATGATGTTCATTAATGTAAATACAAAAGAAGCTACATTTAATTTATCTAAAGGGCAGAACTGAAAAAAAACAGCTTCAGTTATTGAAGTTGCCCCAAGTAATTATGCAGAAAAATTAGGTTTTAATAAATATCAAAGTAAAGATTATATTTTTGTTAGAGATAATTCTTTAACACCAACATTATTTCAATCAAATGATAACTTAAATAATATTCAAAATTTAATTCAATCTAAAATTAAATTGAATTTTGAATATAACGATTTATTTAAAAATGAGTATGTTAGTTCCCTACAACCAGAATATTTTACTTTTAAACACGGAACAAAATATAATGTGCCATTACAATGAGCCGCTAAACAAGAAGTGGTTACATATTACCAAAGAAAACTTTACCAAACTACTTACACTGATTACAAAGATAAATGAGAAGGTGCTTATGTAGGGTTTATGGAATATTTAATTAATAATAATCCAGAAGGTAAAAAAATTCCTAAAAACTTCGATAATTTTTCATATTGAGAAAAAGACATAACAGGTTATTTATATAAATTTAATACTGATGGAACTTTAAGTAATCAATCTGAGCAAGTATCACATCAATCTCCTGTTGTTTCAAAAGAAGAAGTATTAAATAAAAAATTAATGCTAGCACCAATTGAACAACAATATGGAGTAGCACAAGTGGATAAAGAAAAACTCACTTATTTAAAAAATTCAATTAGTAAGAGTTTTATTCTTGTTCAAGATTTTATAAATAAAAACAAAACAGATACATCTCTGCAAGAAGTATCTGTGAAATTATTAGAAGTTATTAATAAATATAGCGTCGAATTAAAAGGAATTGAAAATCCTAATTATGATCAATTAAAGACAAAGTATTTCGAATTTACTGCAGATATTAAGAATCTGATTAACAATTATAATATTAAAACATTAAAATTACCTGATTTTAATATGCATAGTGGAACCGATATTCCTAACTATGAAACATTTAGATATGAAACTCCAAGAACAATAGCTGACTTAGAAGGATTTAACCAAGACACATTAACATATAATAATTATGAAAGACTGGTTAATAAAAATATATTAGGTCAAACATTTAATGAGATTAAAACAGGTGCTTTAAATATTGTTAAGAAAAACATTTATGAAAAAGTTAAAGAACAAGTTGGCGAAAATAATATAGGTATTAAGCAACAACTTACTATTGATGCTTTTAATGATAAAACTAATGAAAAAAATGTATTCCAATTTATCAATATTGGGGATCAAGACGGAAAAATAAATGGTATTTCAAACAACATTAACAAATTAATTAACGAAATCTCTAATCCAACCGAAATTAATTCAATGTCTTTAAAAATTGACAATTACTTTAAAACAAAACAATTAAGTTATGATATAGCAGCAAAAGTTTTAGTTAATTCTTCATGAAATGTTGTTCCATTCCCAGAATATATTAAAACAGATTATTCATATGATAAAGTTATTATCACTGATTATAATGATGCAAACAAGAAACAAGATGTTATTTATGGAAGAAAAGTTTTTAAATTAGCAAATTATGTTGAAAACGCAAATGACAACACACCAGAATCAGACTACAATGTATTTAATGGATATGGTATTATCGGACTTCAGATAGGACCAAATTGATATCTATATTTATTAAAAGCAATTTATAAAGAAAATGAAAAAGACATTGATTTTTGAGTTAATGTACCATTAGCATCTGATGAAACATCTTCAAGTGATGATAGTATTAAACGTGGAAATGGATTAATTGAAGAATTGGATGTAAAATATTTCCTACAAGATAATAAGTGAACGGTTAAAGCTAAATTAAACCCTAATGGTTGAGTAGAAAAATCATCTGAATATGAAAATGCTGTTTATATTCCGTTTGGATATAGAGGACCATTAAGTGAGATATTAGCACAAGCAATAAATCAAAAATCTATGTCAATAGCTGTTGAAAATATGCAAAGAGCTTTATTAGACACAGATTTAATTAAAAAAGGATTTATTCAAAAAGATGTAGTTTATGCATTTACTGAAGCTGTTAAATATTCATTTGATTTAAATGATTTCGCCAGTGTTTTTGCTTCTGGAACAATTAATTTATCAGCAGTTTCGAAAATTATAATTGATACTTTATATCATATGTCTCACAATATAAATGGAGATTATGTAAATAAATTCCTTGTAGGAATATTTAAAAAAGTTAGAGAAGAAGTTTCACAATATCCAACAGTAGAAGAAAGAAAGAAATATTTAACTGATGAAGTTCAATCTCTTTTCAATCTTTTATCATTAATGGGTCAGAATCAATTATCAGAACTTATATCACCTGAATCACTAGTTGAATTTTCAAAAGATCCAATTATTTTCCTTGATAGCATAATTGACCTTATAAACTCAATAGATTTTATTAAATTCACTGATGATATTCACGAATTTCTTCAAACAACTTATAATAATGAAATTGAAGAAGAAATTATAGATGAAAGTGGCAATAAAAGAACAATTATAAGACAACAAAAGTTATCTATGCATCAAATGTTTATTTGATTATTTAAATCAATTGATCAAGATTCAGCTAAGAAAGCTATCTTTAAATTAATTGATAATATAAATCTTAACTTTATACAAGATGCAAATAACACTAAAAATCCACTTTATTTAGTTTTAAAAAATATGTCTCCAATTGTTACAGGATTAATAAATAGAATTAATAATAAAAATGATGGTCAAAGTGATTTTCAAAATGTATTAAATGGCGTTAAAAAATTCGTGCAAATGTTTGATTTACAAATATTTGCAAAAGCTTTAGAATCTAAATTAAAATTAGAGAAATTTAATCAAACAACTGCAATTTATAGTTTTATTCTTAATGATTTCACTAAGTATTCATCATACTACTCGGCTGCTTCATTAAGTAATATTGATTATATATACGCATTATTAAATGCATTCTTCTCAGTACCTGGCTCAGATAATGAATTTAAGCAAAATATTATTGATATGCTTAATTTATCTTCTAAAGGACAAAGTATCGCTATTACAGATGGCAAATATTTAACAATACCAGCACCAGATTCTGATAAATTAGATTATTTCTATTTCTTAGGAATGCAAAATTCTCAAGAAAATAAATCAAACAGAGAAAATAGAGATACATTTAAATTAGAAAGCAATGAAAATGTAGTTAAATTTAACACAGATAATACATTTTTAAATGTATATAATTTCTTAATTACATTCAAACAATGAATAGATAATAATGTAATAAATGAAATTAATTACTCAAAATTACCGCAAGAATTACAAAATCTAGCTAAAGATATATTTGGTATTAATAGAACAAATCAAACAATTCCATTAGATAAAGCTAATGAAATTGTAAATGATATGTTAGAAGCATTTGATATGCTAAAAGCTTCGGGAATTAATCCGTTATTAAATTCTTCTACTTCATTATCCGATTTAATTATTTGATACAAAAATGTTGAATTTAACCCTAGAAACCAAACATATACATTATTAAGAAAAGTATTAGAAAAATTCATTACACCTACAAAACTAGAAAGCAATGTATTTAATGCAATGAAAGAAGGTTTTGGAGTATATAAATTCTGATTAAAAATATTTAATGATAATTCCGATGTTTCATTTGAAGAAAGAATTAATTTTGCAAATAATTTATTAGCTCTAGCTAACAACAAACAAGTTTTAGACAGTTTTAATAGTTTTGAATTATTCCAACCTGCTGCTGAAAATATTATTGGTTATGAAACAACAGGATTTGGTATTACGCGTTCAATTGCTAATTTATTTGCAATGAAAAATGAATTCTTTACAACAGATCAAGAGGGAAATTATTTAAATCCACTATTGGCTCAATTTGTTCAAGATAATATTAAATTTAAAGATTGAATTAAAAATAATGAAATTAATATAACTAGAGCATTTTCATACATTGGTACTTCTGATTTATATATGAAAGTTAATCTGCCTGCAAATACAAAAGATAACAGCAATGTAACGGAGGGCGATAGGCAAAAACTTATATCACCATTTTACAACGCTGACTCAGTTGTGATCTACTATTTAATTAACGGTGTATTAGCTAATGATAAGGTACAAAAATATTATCCATATATTTCATATTTAATTGATAGTCAATTTAATACACAAAATTCACTAGTAGCAGCTGGTGTTCCAGATATTATCTTTTCTAATTTATTAATCATTAACCATCCTGAATTATTAATATGATATTTAACTGATACTAATAAAGTTGGTGAACTAGGTAAAAATAATGCTAACTTAGCATACTTAGTATCTAATAAATTAATCAATTATGAATATTTAATTAAAGAAAAACCAGATTATATTTATCAATTATTACAAGCTTCAATTAAAACATCTGTAGTTAACCCAGTGTTTGAAAAAGAAAAAGAAGTTTCATTAGCATTAGATGATGATTTATTCTATAAATGAATCAACGAAATGAAAAATAATCCTGATGTTAGCTACAAGCCTTTTGGTGTAGATATTATTGATGTTATTTTAAAATCAATTGATACAATTACCGGAACTAATAAAATGACCAATATTATTAAATATGATCAAATTGGTTCATATATTGCGAAGGTTAACTATGCTTGATTATTAAGAAATAACAAGAAAATTTATTCAGGTAAACTTCCTAAAAAACCAGATGAAATGGTTGAGTTATTAGATAAATTACCTGAAGATTACAAAATTAATGTAAATGGTTCAGAATACATTATCATTGGAGAAGATTTAACATATGACAATATATATCCAGTACTTGATGAAGCTAATTTACAATTAGATCCTAAATCACAAGCTATTGTTTATGTAAATTCACAAGGATTTGACAGAATTAAACAAGCCTACAGAGGAAATGTCGTTAAAGAATATTTATTAGTTAAAAATTCAACAGACAAAAACAATATTCAATTAAAAGCGGATTTAGACAAAATTATTAAACAAGAAACAGTTGCTAAAGATGACTTCCAAAGAGTGTTTCTAGATGATGAATTAGATATGCTTAACCCTGAAAGAAGTATTAGAATTACAGCGATGAAAGGAATAGTAAAATCTGTTGATTATTCATCAAAAATTTTACTTTCAATTCTTGTTACTTTAGTGGCTATCTCAATTATTTTCATTATTAAACGTTATATTTCAAATAAAAACAAAGTAATTGGTATTTTAGTTGCTCAAGGTTATACACCAATTGAAATTGCTCTTTCAATGACCGTTTTTGCATTCTTCACAATATTTATTGGGGATGTCATAGGTTACTTAACTGGATTCTTACTTCAAGGTGTTGGAATCAAGATATTAGATAATTATTGAACTGTCCCTATTGAAACACTTAACTTTAGTTGAGTATCATTAGTTGTTAATATTGTTATTCCATTACTTGCGATGTCGATTCTAATAATAGTGGTTTCACTACGTTCATTAAGATTTAAATCAATTGACTTAATGAGTGGAATTGTAGAAGTTGCTACCGGAGAAACTTATAAGAAATATGCTCAAGGATTTAGTAAACGTAGTGTTAAAACTAAATTCTCTGCTTCATTAATCTTTAATAGTTTCTGAAAACTATCTTCATTTGGAATTAGTATTATTCTAACTTCTTTAACAACCTTATTTGGATTTGCCACATTTGGTGTCTTTGAAGAATCAATCCAAAAAACATATCAAAATAGAAATTACAATTATAGATTTGATTTATATTCACCAACACTTGAAGGTGGAGCTATAAATCCATATGAATCAAGTAAATTAGAAAATAATCTATATGTACCAATCGGAGATATTTCTGAAATTGACCAATATAAAGCGGGATACTTTAAACCAGGAGTTTCAACTGCTGTTAATGAAAATGGTAAAAATGGAAATCCTAACGAATTTGATGGACATGTAATTTCTCAATTCTCAATTAATATTACAATTGATTCAGTAGTTGGAATTGACCCATGAAATG
The DNA here is from genome assembly GCF_033546915.1 of Mycoplasmopsis verecunda. Classification (NCBI taxonomy): domain Bacteria; kingdom Bacillati; phylum Mycoplasmatota; order Mycoplasmoidales; family Metamycoplasmataceae; genus Mycoplasmopsis; species Mycoplasmopsis verecunda. Next base: position 932,863 of record NZ_CP137850.1, on the reverse strand, counting down.
CTGTTTATAACTCATTACCAGATTCACAAAAATCACGTATTATCAAAGTTAGAGATATTGTTGGAAAAGCTTTAGAGCAAACACAATCTCAAGTAGTCTTTGATAAAGATGGAAATGTTGATGTTGATAAAACAACATTAAATGGTGTAGAAGGATTCTTCCAATATTATCCAAATAAAGATGTACCAATGAATGGTAAGTTCTTCTACATGAAATTAGACAATTCAAGAACAACATATGATATTGTTTTAATAAATACCTCTAAATATAGAGATGAATATAGACAATTTTTAGTAAACGGATACAAAAAAATAGCTCAAAATAATGATGAGTTATTGAAGAAAAATCCTAAAGCAGAAACTATAAATGATTTCTTTATTTCATTTGGTGGATTATACTTTAACCCACAATGAGATGAAGTATATTCTTATGTAGATGCAAATATAACATCTATTAAAGGTTGAGCTTCTAAAGAAAAAGCCAATAATTTAAATGTTAGATTATATGGATATTTACCAAATTCAAAACAAGTTAAAATAATTGCTTCAAATGGCCAAGATTTATTAAAGAAAATTAATGATGAGTATGATCAAAATCCTAATGCTGAAGCAATTCCGCTAATTATTAATGAAGTTGTTTCGCAATCATATGGATTAAAAGTTGGACAAAGTATCGAAATTAAACCAAATAACACCGTAGATAGATACAAAAATGTTTTAGATGAAGAAATAAATCAAACTTCAGGTGAAAAATTAAAAGATAAAATATATAAATTTGTAATTCGTGGAATAAATCCTTCATATATTAATAATGAATTTATTATTCCTAAGAATGCCGCAGATAATATTCTTGGATTAACTCAATTAACATATAATCCCGCTTACCAAAATGGTGTTCCATTCAATGGAGTGCTATCAAATAACCCATTACCAATGCAAATATTAAACTCAGCTTCACTTTACTCAATGAGTGGATATTGACCAAGTGTTGATTCGTTTGATACTGAAAGCTTAACTGATAAATCAATTGGTGAATTATTTGACGGAATCTTTGGTTCAACTACCACAGTTGCTAACTCTAAGATAAATGGAGCAATGAGAAATATAGGATATAGCGATGAAGAAATAGCCAAATTCTTTAATCCACAATATTCAGGCAGTTCAGATGTAAATGCATTGCAAGAAAGTTATAAAGTAGCTAAAGCTGAAGCAACTAAGTACATAGAAAAATTTGCTCGTATATTTGAAAATAAATTATATGTACCATCAGCTGCTTCAATTGATTCAAAAGATATTGAAATCAACTTTACTATGACTATAGCTAAAACAGTGCAAATTGTTGTATCAATTATTTCAATTCTTACATTTATTGTATCAATAGTTATTCTTGTAATTATTTCTACAATCTTAATTAATGAAAATGAAAAGAATATTGCTATTTGAGCTGTGCTTGGATACAGTGAAAAAGAAAAATTAAGAATATTCTTCAGTATCTATATACCATTTATTCTATTCTCAATATTAATCTCTCTTCCGATAGCTTATGGATTAATTTCTATATTCAGTTCATTCTTAACCTCAGCTGCCCATATTGCTATTCCACTAGCAATTACAGCTGCAAATGCATTCTTAACAATTGGAGTCATTTTATTAGTATTTATATTAACTGCTTCACTTGCATGATTTGCGATTAATAAAGTAAAAGCTATTGATTTATTGAAAGGAAAATAATGCCTCAAGAAAATAATGAAAAAGAAAAAAACAACTCACAAACACAAGAGCATACATTAGAAACTCAATTAGAAGAAGTTGTTTTAACTAAAAAAACTGCTGATACTAAAATTACAGTTAAAAATGTTTTTGAAGTCTTAGACTCTGATGGCGGTGCTAATAAAATTACTGTCGATAGATCAATTGCTAAAAAATTAAGAAAAGCTGCTAACAAAAAGAGAGTAAAAGACGATCATAAAGATTTAAAGAATACAGATGATAACATTATTGAAGTTAGAGATGTATCAAAATACTATTTAGCTGGTAATAATGTTACACGTGTGCTGAAAAACATATCATTAAATATTAAAAAAGGTGAATTTGTCATGATATTTGGTAAATCAGGAGGCGGAAAATCTACCTTACTAAACCTTATATCAGGACTAGATAGACCTTCACGTGGTGATGTGATAGTATGTGATGAAAATTTACCTTATATGTCAGATACCCAATTAACATTATTTAGAAGAAAACATGTTAGCTTTATCTTCCAAAATTACAACTTATTACAAAACCTTAATGGTTATGATAATGTGGAAACTGGAGCTTGATTACAAAAAGATAAAGAAAAACAACTTGATATAAATAAATTGTTTGAAGAGTTTGAAATTGAAGATATTAAAAATAAGTTCCCTTCACAAATGTCTGGGGGACAGCAACAACGTATTTCGATTTTAAGAGCTCTAGCTAAAAATTCTGAAATTATCTTTGCTGATGAACCTACTGGTGCTTTGGATGAAGCTACAACTGAAATAGTTCTTTCATATTTATATGATATTAATAAAAAATATGGAACTACTATTGTTATGGTTACTCACAACCCGATAATTGAACCAATAGCTGATAGAATCTTTTATGTTAAAAAAGGTAGAATTGATAAAATTAAATCAAACCACAGCACAATTCATCCTAAAGATATTAAATGAACAGATTAAAAAATTAGATACCACATATGATGTGGTATCTTTTCTTCATTGTTTAAGGTCTAATCCTATGTTTCCAAGTTAGGACCTATTTTTTCAATCAGTTAATGTCTTCTTATACATAGTATAAGGAGATAATTTTTTTATCTTTTTTATTACATAATTACACAGAAAAATGGTAAAATATTAGTGATATGAAGAAGTGATTAGTTACAAAAACAAAGAAAAAAGATGATTACTATGTTGGATTAGCGATATCAGCCGGTTATGGTAAAGGATACGATAAAAGCATAAGTATTGGTTCATTATCAAAATTATCTACAAAACACAATGATCCTATTTCTATACTTAAGAAAATTGCTGAAAGTTTACCACTAGATGCTGATAAAAACTATGTGAAGAATAAAGTTGCTGAATATTTTGAAACATCTAAAATAGAAATCGGAACATATAATGTAGGGATTGAATTACTTTATAAAGTAATTGATGAAATCAACTTATTTAAGGATATCAATACGGGTAAAAGAAAAGAATGTGAACAAATATTTAAGTTTTTAATAGCAAAAAGAATATTAGAACCCGAGAGTTTAATTCGTAGTTTCAATCTGAAAGATAAATATGTAAATGAAATAAACATTCAAAAATCAACAGTTTACAACTTTTTGGACTTTGTTGCAGATAACAAACAAAAACTAGTAGCGAACATAAATGAAAAAATGAATGTATCAACTAAGAGAGAAGCAAATTTGATATTTTTGGATGCTACAACTCTATATTTTGAAACATTTGTTAATGCTAACGAGAATTTAAAAGAAAAGTTTTCATTAAAAAGAGCTGGATATTCTAAAGATGGTAAATTTAAAGAAGATCAAGTAGTTTTAGGTATGGTAACAGACACAAACGGAATACCATTAAATTTTGTTTTATTACCAGGTAATATAGCTGATCAAAAAACTTTTATCCCTACAATTCATGAATTAAGTGAAATATACAATTTACAAAATGTAACTGTTGTTGCAGACAAAGGAATGAATTCGGCACAAAATAAGGATTATGTAAAGTATCAAAATATGCATTATATTTTTCCTATTAGATTGAAAGGCGAATCACACAAATTCAAGCAATATGTAGTTAGTGAAACTGATTACCAAAAAGTTGATGGTTTATTATATAAAGAAATTCAACAAGTAGATGATAGAGCAGAAAATAGAATAAAATACAGAAGAATTATTATATATGACACTTGAAAAGCTAAAAGAGACAAGATATTAAGAAAAGAAGTGCTCGATAGATTTGACAAAATCAAAGGAAAAGACGGTACAGCAACAGCAAAAAGTATGATTTCCTATAAGAAATATAAATTCTTCAAAGAAATTCAAGAATCAAAGATTGCAATAGATGTAGAAATGCTAAAAGAAGATGCTAAACTTGATGGTTATGTCGCATTCGAAACAACTAGATATGACCTAACCGCAAGAGAAATAGTTGATATATACAAAAAACAATGAACAATTGAGAGAAATTTCAGAGATCTTAAATCAACATTAGATGCTAGACCAATGTATGTAAGAACAGATAATCACATTTTTGGACATATAACCATTTGTTTTTTAGGATTAGTTGTATTAAATTATTTAACTTGATATATAAATCATAAGCAAAAAGATAAATGAGGTGTTTTAGATAGAGTTACTCCATCTCAAATAATAGAATCAATAAAAGTAGCTAACATAAACTTCACTAAAGTTGATGGCAAAATTACTTATTCATCTTCATGAGATAATGAGATATTTAGAAATGAAATTGAGTTATACAGAGAAATAAAAATGCTTGTATCTGATGGTTTTTCTGTGTAATTTTCACTATGTCAAAAAATATAGCCCTACACTGTAGAGCTATTTATTTTTTCACTTTGTTAACTTGGAAACATAGGAAGGTAGAATTGATAAAATTAAATCAAACCACAGCACAATTCATCCTAAAGATATTAAATGAACAGATTAAAAAATTAGATACCACATATGATGTGGTATCTTTTCTTCATTGTTTAAGGTCTAATGTATAATCCTCCTGAGTTTCCAAGTTGGAAGCTCTTTTTATTTAATTTTCGACGCCTTTTATACATAGTATAAAACAACAAAAAAATTTTTACTTTTTATATATTCATTACATTCATAAAGTGGTATAATAATTATATGGAAAGCAAAGCTAAGTTACATATAATGAAAAGTAAAAACAAAGACAAAATATATTTATCAGTTTGTAAAACTTTAGGTTTTGGAAAAGGATATAAAAGAATTGTTGGTTTAGGATATTTGGAAGAACTTGAGAAATTAAATCCTAATGCATTGGATATATTAAAGCAAAATGCAAAGGTGATTCCGATTGACTCTGAAAAAGAATATGTAAAAGAACAATTAATTAATTCTTTAAATAATGGATATTTTGAAAATAGATTAGTTAACTATGGCATTCAAAACTTATATTCAATTATAAAAGAATTAGAAATATTTAATTCACTACCTAAAACCAAGCATAAACAGCTAGAACAATTATTGGAATATTTTATTTCCTCAAGAATCATACAAGCTGACAGCATTATTCAGACATTCAATAAAAAGATGATTTCATCAGTGAAATCAAGCTTAAAAAAAGTAGTTTTTTATAATGTTTTAGATTTACTCGATGATTATAAAGTCGACATTTTAAAAAGAGTTAACAAAGTTATTTCTGAAAAGACAAAAAGAGAAATTGAATTAGTATTTTATGATTCATCAACTGTATATTTTGAAACTTTCAAAAGAGATGGTTTAAGATTTCCGGGTTATTCTAAAGATGGAAAAATCAAAGAGGATCAAGTTGTATTAGGTATGGCAACAGATTCAAATGGTATTCCTATACATTTTGAGCTTTTCAAAGGTAATACAATGGATGCTTCAACTATGATTCCATTTATCATTAAAATGACTCAAACTTATGATGTTAAAAATATCACCATCATAGCTGATAGAGGTATGTCTTCAAACAGAAACATCAGATTTTTAGAGCAATTAGGAATTGATTTTATAATTTCATATCGTGCAAAAGCTGGCTCAAATCAATTTAAAGAATATATTTTTAATGAAAGTGATTGAATTGAAAATGGTGAATTTAAATATAAAGAACAAGAATATGCGTCAATGTGAAATAAAAAGAGATTAAATGGACATAAAAGAAGAAGAATTGTAACTTTCAGTGAAAAAGAGCTAAAAAAGATAAAGCTGACAGAGATGTTTTTAATTAATAACTTCATTAAAAAACAAAACAAAAATGGTGTTGTTAAAGGTGAAGATTTAATAGGAATTAAAAAATATAAGTTCTTTAAAACAAATGACTCTATAAATTTTGTTCTTAATTATGAAAAGATTGAACAAGATAAGAAATTTGATGGTATTTATGTATATGAAACTTCAAGAATGGACTTATCACCTGAGGAAATAAAAAATATTTATCATAAACAATGACAAATAGAAGAAAACTTCAGAACATTAAAAGCTCACTTGATGTTAGACCAATTTATGTGTGAAACGATAAACATATTCGAGGACACTTTGTATTATGTTTTTTTAGCTCTAGTAGTTTTAAAATACTCTTTATATAAAGTTAATGAATATTTACATAAATATGGAGTAATTGATAAATTTACAAATAATAGATTAATTGAATCAATAAAATCAGCTGTTATGGTTGAAGAATTGGTAAATAATCAAATTGTTAGAAAAACATTTATAAATAAAAGCTCTGATAATAAATCAGATTATGAAATTGTAAACAAAGCATTAAATAATATTTTATGTATGTAATTTTTATGATTAAAAAATCATACAGCTCTATTTGTAGGATTGTATGATTTTTAATATTATTTAACTTGGAAACTCAGGAAATGAACAGATTAAAAAATTAGATACCACATATGATGTGGTATCTTTTCTTCATTGTTTAAGGTCTAATGTATAATCCTTGATTGTCTTTAAATGCACCTACAATAGCTAATACTATATCAATTATGTATCATATACCAAATCCGCCAGCTGTAATTAATTTTAAAATTCCAAGTAATACATTTCCAGCATAAAATCTATCAATACCCAATGCGCCTAAGAAAATTGATAATAATACTAGAGCTACATAACTTTTATTACTTTTAATCATAAAAATACTCCTTTTATATAAACATTTATTTAATATAATTATAAAACAATTGATAAATCAATCAATATCATTTAAATAGGAGATATTATGGAAAAATACACAGAACAAGAACTTATTAGACGTAATAAATTAGATTTTTATAAAGAAAATAATATAGAAGCATTCGCTAAAGCGAATAATTTAAAAGCACTTTCATATTCTGATGACATTGAAGCTAAATATAACCAATATTCTAAAGAAGAACTTGATGAAAAAGCAATATCAGTAGCTATAACAGGAAGAATTTTAACTATTAGAGGACCTTTTATTCTATTAAAAGACTATCATGGTAAAATGCAAGTTTATTTCAATAAAAAAGAACATTCTGAAGAATTAGTCAAGTTAGTTGCTTCATTTGACTTAGGTGATATTATCTATGTTGAAGGGCTTGTAATGAAAACACACACAGGTGCTGTAACAGTCAAAGCACAAAATATTAAATTATTAACTAAAGCTTTAAAACCATTGCCTGATAAATATCATGGACTTGCTGATGTTGAAGAAAGATATCGTCACAGATATGTTGATTTGATTGTAAATGATGAATCAATGAAAACATTTTGAACAAGAACTAAAATAATTAGTGAAATTAGAAGATATTTTGATGAACAAGGATATATGGAAGTAGAAACACCATTTTTACACGATTACTTATCAGGTGCTTCGGCTAGACCATTTACAACACATCATAATGCTTTAGATCAAGAATTTGTATTAAGAATAGCAACCGAAATTCCTCTTAAGAAACTTTTAGTGGGTGGAGTGGATAAGGTATATGAAATTGGGCGTATTTTTAGAAATGAAGGTATAGATACAACACATAACCCTGAATTTACTTCTATTGAATTCTATGAAGCATATTCTAATCTAGAAGGTATGATGCAACATACTGAAAAGCTATTCAAGAGATTAGCTACTAAACTTGGAAAAGAAATGGTAGTTAATAAAGGTGTAGAAATTGATTTAACTAAACCATTTAATAGAGTTGATATGGTCGAAGCTGTTTCAGAAGCAACTGGAGTAAACTTTAGAGAAATTAGTTTTGAACAAGGTAAAGAAGTTGCAAATAAATATGGTATTAAAGTACAAAAATTCCATCAATTAGGACATATAATTAATGAATTATTCGAAGAATTAATTGAAAAAACATTAATTCAGCCAACATTTGTTTATGGTCACCCAATTGAAATATCTCCATTAACAGCTAAAGGAAGTGACCCAAGATTTGTTGAACGTGCTGAATTATTCATTAATACTAAAGAATATGCGAATATGTACACTGAGCTTTCTGATCCAATTGATCAATTACAACGTTTCCAAGAGCAATTAGAAGAAAAGAATAATGGAAATGATGAAGCAAGTGATATTGATTGAGATTTTGTTGAAGCATTAGAATATGGAATGCCACCAACAGGTGGTTGTGGAATTGGAATTGATAGATTAACAATGCTATTAGCTGAAAAAGATTCAATCCGCGATGTCTTATTATTCCCTACAATGAAAAGAAAATAATTAAAGTGAAATCGTTAGCAATTGCTAACTTTTTTATTTATTTTGTATAAAAAAATACCAATATAAATATAATTATTTTACCTACTAAATTTTATCTAAAGGAGTCTTATGAGCAAATTATTTTACGACATAAAAAATATCGATTACAAAGTACTCTTATCTCAAATACAAGATAAAAGCATTGATTTTATTTGTATTGATCCTCCATACGGAAAAATAAAAGGTATGAAACTATCTGGCCAAAAAAGAATAATTGATTGAGACACAAATATTAATTGAGATGAAATGTTTGAAGAATTTAATCGTATTATAAAAGATGGTGGTACTATTGCTTGTTTTGGTCAAAACCCAACATATGCTAGTATGATCTTATCTAATATCAAAGACTATAAATATGAATTAATTTGACAAAAGAATAATGCTGCTCAAGGATTCCATGCAGATAAAATGCCTTTAATTTTTACTGAGAACATAGCTATCTTTATTCATAATGAAAAAGCACAGAAAAAAAGAACATTTAACAATATTGCAAGTGAAAAAGAAATAGATAAAAATCAATATTATTGTAGATGATATGCTCAACAAATGTTTAAATGAATAAATAAGCCTAGAAGAGGAATACATCATGATTTAGGTCACCGAAAGTTAGAATTTTGGTTCTATTTTGTTGGTGATCAATTTGGATTATTGAGTGAAGAATTATATGAACAATTAATTTCTAAATATCATATTAATAAATGAGACAAATTCATACCATATGAAGAATTAAAATTAATTTGAAAAAAAGAAAAAGAATTAAATAAAGGTGTAAGGTTAGACTCATCTGAATATTCAAAAACTTTTAGCAATGTTTTAAATGTCGCTAAAGAGCAAAAATATTTCCATCCAACTCAAAAACCGGTTGAATTAATGGAAAAATTAATTCTTATGTATACAAAAGAAAACGACACAGTACTTGATTGCTTTATGGGGTCTGGTTCAACAGGAATAGCTTGTTTAAAACATAATAGAAATTTTATTGGATGTGAATTAGACGAAGAATACTATCAAATTGCAAAAAAAAGAATAGAAGAAACTATTAGTAATAAGTTTTAATCTATTCTTTTTTCATATTTTTGCACTAAATAACTTATATCATCTACTTGTATTTTAAATGTTAATACAGATTTTGAGTTTTTGTTTTGTACCTTTGGCATAACATTAAGCATAACAAGTAAAGCAGTTATCCCGTTATTCAATGCAACACGTAATCTAAAAGGTGATTTCGTTCCAGTAGAATATAACAATCTAATTGATTTATTTTGTGTTTGAAATGAGTCTGTGTCTTCTAATAATGCGGCTTCTTTTTTCAATCAATTTTTATCTAGAAAATGTAAATCATCAAGAGATATATCATCATTTATATCATTTGTATAATCCCTTATTACATCAATTACATCTTTCTCTAAGCGATGAATAGATGTAAACATCTTGCTAATTACAGAACCATCTAATGAAATAAGTATATTATTAATAGAATCGTTAATTAATGGATCAACAGCCTGTCTATTAGTGATATTTTCAGTCTGTATTTTCTTTAATATTGCTTCATATTTACCTAGAGCTTTATTAAATTTAAAATTATTTAGTTCGGTATATTTCAATATCATAGATGTATTTAATAAATCAAATGTACCATGATATTTATTATTAGTAAATTTTTTAGTTTTTACAGATAATGAAATATTATTATTTTCACAATATAAGTCAGCTCTGTTTTGTGTACCACCCTTTAAGATAAATTTAAAAGGTTTTTCGATATTGTGAAAATAATATTTACTAAAAAGTCTCGATAAATAAGTAAAGTTACTTGGATTGTTTAGAAATTTTAATAATGCAATTTCTCCATTAACACCCGATTTATGTGGACTGCCGTCAGTTTTAAACATATATAATCTCCTAGAAATTTGTCATGTCAATTATATAAAAAATCGGACGAGCTTATAAAGATATTCAGGACAGCAAATGTGGTAACTGAATATAGGAAAATGGCACTCAATTAGTCAATTCGCAAAATCATTAAGAGATGTAATAAATGATGTTCCTTTAAGATATATTTATCAAAAGAGAAAGAATTAGGTTGAACTGATACCGATGTTTATGATAATTGGTTTAGAAGATTTAAAACAAATGTCTTGAAATTCACAAATAAGAAATTAATTGAATTTATTCCGTATAATACTTATAATAATTTAGACTATAAGAAAAGAAACGGAATTTCTATGAAATCTATTAAAAAGAAAAATCAAGATAGAAAAATAACAAAACCAAATAATATCAGTGATGAAGACTATGAAATTATCTTAAATGTGTTATTAGATGAGATTTTAGGTGAAAACTCAACTAAAAAAGATAGAAATAATAAAGTCTCTGAAGTTATAGATAAAATCAAAAAATCAAAAAATCAAAATGTAAAACATCTACAGCACAGCTATGCAGATTATTTCGCATTCATCGTTCAAGATTTTATGATAGAAAACATAATGTTGGTTATAAGAAAAGAAAAGATTCGAAAAGTAAATAACATTGAATATATAGTCACAGTTAATGAAATGTTTAAAGAACACAAAGGTAGAATTGGATCCGATAAAATAGCTGGTTTAATTAAAAAGAATAAATACTTTGACATTTCACAACCAACAGTTTCAAAAATAATGGTAAATTCACATCTATATGTAAATAGCTCAAAGAAACCTAAGAAATTCAAAGAAGATAAAAATACAAAAGACGACTTTGACTATCTTGTAGGTTTAGATAAACGTAAAAATTTAAAGCCACTGGAAGCAGCATCTGGTGATTTTATGGTTATAAGTAATAATGATAAACACTATCATTTACATATGATTAGTGACATAAAAACTGGAAAAATACTTGCTTATAATTTAAGCGATAATCAATCTGCAAAAGTTGTATTGAAAGATATTTGCAAATTACCTAACAATATTTCAATCTTGAATACTAATTATGGAAGACAGTATTTCGATAAAGAAGTTAGAAAAGAATTGAAGAAGAGAAATATCAGACAGTCAATGGGTATTGCAGGTAAGTCTAATGATAACCTATGAATTGAATATATTTTGGAAGAATTAGACAAGAATTATTCTCTCAACACAATATCGAAAAATTATCAATTAATCATGTGAAAATATTAATAGATGAATATGTAGATTATTGAAATAATAAAAAGCCTATTAAGGCCTTAAATTACATGTCACCGAATGAATATTTAGATTTTTTTGATGAAAGGAACTGTCCTAAATATCTTTTTTAGTTCGGGAATTAAAAAAGTTCGCCGTAACGAACTAATTATCATAAGAAAGGCGAGTATATTTTCCGCAAGCAGCGATACCTTATAGATATCTCATTCTTGATTTCTCAAGCACTGTGATTATTATACTCTCTTTTGTTATTTTCTATAAAAAAAATTTAAAAATTATAAAATATATAACATGAATAAAGACAAGATAAGAAACTTCTCAATAATTGCTCATATTGACCATGGAAAAAGTACTCTAGCAGATAGAATACTTGAATACACAAATACTGTAGCAAATAGAGATTTAAAGGCACAATTTTTAGATTCAATGGATCTTGAACAAGAACGTGGAATTACTATAAAATTAAATGCTGTTCAAATTAAATATAAAGATTATATTTTTCATTTAATTGATACTCCAGGGCATGTGGATTTCAATTATGAAGTATCACGTTCTCTAGCTGCTTCAGAAGGTGCATTATTACTAGTTGATGCAACACAAGGAATCGAGGCACAAACATTAGCTAACGTTTACTTAGCGCTAGAAAATAATCTTGAAATTTTACCTGTTATTAATAAAATTGATTTGCCAAGCGCTAATGTAGAAGAAGTGAAAGAAGAAATTGAAAACGTTATTGGTATACCTACAGATAATGCAATATTAGTATCAGCTAAAACGGGACAAGGTGTACATGAATTATTAGATTCAATAGTTAAATATATTCCAGCACCAAAAGATGCGGATGATAATAAACCTTTAAAAGCATTAATATTTGATAGTTATTTTGATCCATATCGTGGTGTTGTTATGTTAATTCGTGTATTTGAAGGAAAATTAAGAACTGGAGATAAATTCCTTTTTATGTCTCGGATGAATGATGAACAACCATATCATGTAATTGATTTAGGGGTTAGAAATCCTTATGAAACTAAAAAAGATGAATTAGTAGCTGGAGAAGTAGGTTGAGTATCAGCTGCTATTAGAGATGCTAAAGAAGTAAATGTTGGTGATACTATTACACTAGCTAATAATCCAACTGATAAAGCTCTTCCAGGATATAAGAAAATGAAACCAGTAGTATTCACTGGGTTTTATCCAATTGATACTAGAGATTACATGGATTTAAAAGAATCATTAGAAAAAATCTCTTTAAGTGATTCATCTATAACTTGAGAACAAGAAACTTCTAAAGCATTAGGTTTTGGTTTTAGAGTCGGATTCCTTGGAATGCTTCATATGGAAATATTACAAGAAAGACTAGATAGAGAATATAAAGTAGGTATTATTGCTACTTCTCCATCTGTTGAATATAAAGTAACAACTACAAAAGGTCAAGTTGAATTAATTTCAAATCCAACATTATTCCCTGATCGTACATTTATTGAAAAAATTGAAGAGCCTTATGTAGAAGCAAGTATTTTTGTTCCAAATGAATATATTGGTAATGTAATGGAGTTATGTCAAAATAAACGTGGAATATATAAATCACTTGAAATGGTTGATTCAAGACGTTCTAAAGTAGTTTATGAACTTCCTTTGGCAGAAACTATATTCGACTTCTTCGATAGATTAAAAAGTAGTACAAAAGGTTATGCTTCATTTGAATATGAATGAATAGGATATAGAGAATCTGATTTAGTCAAAGTAGACATTTTATTAAATGGAGATAAAGTTGATGCTTTCTCAATAATTACGCATAGAGAAAAGGCTTATGAATCAGCTCGAGAATTATGTCAAAAACTAAAAGATGCAATTCCAAGGCAAAACTTTGAAGTACCTGTACAAGCAACTATAGGTGGAAAAATTATAGCTAGAGAAACTATAAAAGCTTATAGAAAAGATGTTACCGCTAAACTATATGGTGGTGATGTTACAAGACGCCAAAAACTTCTTAAAAAGCAAAAAGAAGGAAAGAAACGTATGAAGAAACTTGGTTCAATAGAAGTTCCACAAGAAGCTTTCTTATCTGTACTTAAAACTAATATTGATCCGAAGAAATAATTTAAAATATCAGCTACCTATTAATCAGGCTGCTGATATTTTTTCTTATTAATTAATTCACAATATTAAGTACTTTATTTAATAAATTTACTTCTCGAGTTCCTTCATTTAAATAAGCCCTAACTGATTGAAGATTATTATTTTCTTCTATTGAAATTAAAAGTAATTTTAGGAAATTAAGAGATATAGTTTGTAAATTATAGAAATCTTCACTATAAGGAATTAATTTATTAGATATTCTTAGTGTGAGTTCTCTTTGATTATTTAAATAAGCTTTCTTAAAATCATTTCCTTGTCATATACCTAATGAAAACATTAAATCAATATTATAGATATCTTCAATATCTTGTGTGTTATATTTTCATAAATATTGATTTGATTCATTTGATTGATTATTGAAGAAGTATTTGAATTCAACATCAATTTCTGAAGAATTAATATCTATAGTATTATTAACTACTATATCTATTATATTTTTAGGTAAATCATTGTCTATTTGTAATAAATGATTCATTGTACAGCAAGTTTCAAGAATATTAATTATTTTAGTATATCTATAAACTCATTTAAAATCATTATTAGTTTGTTGCAATAATTTATCAATTAGATATTTTTTTATTCCACTAAATAATGAATTTAAGTTTTGGTTTGAATAATTTAAATAACTAGCTTCTAATTGAAATTTATTATAATCACTAGCGAAAAAGGTTCTTATATAAACATTGTACAATCTCATAAAATCAATTAAAAATGAAACATAATCTTTATTTTCTTTATTATAAATATCAAAGTAATAGAATGCTAAATTTCAATTCTTTAAATCGTCAATATAATTAATGTAACTTTGATTATTAGTAAACTCTTCATCGAGATATTCTTTAAATAAAACATATGTTCTATAGTTTGAAATTTTCGTAGATATGTGATTTATAAAACTTTGGAATAAGTTCAAAGTTAATACATCTACACTTTTACTGGTATAAATATTATCGATATTTGAAATATTAAATTTATCCAGAATAACTTGTTGGATTTGAGAGTTAGAGAGTTTATTATTTAAATAATCATTATCATAATTAATAATAGCATCAAAAAATTTTGTTTTATCATCTACATCAGTAAAAATAGAATCTGATGTAACATAAATAAATTGAATAGCATTAGATTGATTATGATTAGTAAAATTGTTTTTTATCATTTGATTAATTTCACTATTTAAATCATGCAATGACGTAAATATATCTTTATTATGTAATCTATCTAAATCTTCAAATATCAATGCTTTATTAGGATGCTTTTTATCATAAACATTACATATTAAAGAAATTAGTTTATAAATATATTTCTTATTTTCACTAAAACCTTGCTTTTCATCTGAAGCTTGAATATTTGTGCCCATTATTTGTAAAGAATCAAATTTAATTTTTGAATATGATTTATTTCTAATTCAAAAATATGATTTTCAACAAATAACAAATGAAAGAAATACAATTGATATTAAGAAACCAATATGTAATATTAAACTTATATGTCATCAATAAGTATTTACATCATCTGATATATTTATAGTCTGGCCATTTATGCTGATTTTTTGAACTTTATCAACAAATATATCAACAGGATAATTAAATAATTTTAAAGTTATCAGAGTTGTTCCAAAAATTAATGTGCAAAATAAAGATATTACAAAGAGTAAAGAAATAAATTTAGAATGTCTTGTAGTTGATTTTAACGGAACTTGATGTCTCTGTATATCTTTATCGCTGATACATGATTCAAGTTTTGAAATGATTTTTTCTTCAATAAAATTAGTTGAAATATCTTTGTTGCCATCTAAATCATAATCGCCTATCGAGATAGATATAGGAAGTGAATAAGAATTTAAGTTTTGCTTATAATTTGTATAAAAGAGTTTTGCAAGATTTATAAAGTTTAATGCAATTTCAGAGTATTTAATATTATTTGAGTTATTTTGTGAACAATGACAAGATTCAAAATCTATTAGAGTAATATTTTGTATTTTGCCATCAAAATATTCCATTATATTTCTATTAATATGTGAACTTATAATATGTTCCATCATATTATAATAATCAAAAACGGCAGATTTATTAATATTATCATCTTCAATATCTATAAATTTCTTTAATTCTATATCTAAAGCAGAGTTGCTATTTTCAATAATGTTTTTATATGTATATAATCAACTAATAAAAGTTGACTTTCCCTTTCCGTATGTGGCAATAAATCCTATATTTTTTATACTATCATCATTATGAATATCACAAAAGGTATTATGATAATATTCATAAATTAATTTGTGAAGATTGAAAAATGTAAGAATGAATTCAGAAATGTTGTTTTTATCATAATTCTTCTTTAACTTTAAAGGTATAAATTTGATTATATTATTCATATTCATCCTCCATAGGAAGAACACCTGGTTCGGAGAAATCATAGCAAGATATATTGTTATTCGGA
The DNA here is from genome assembly GCF_033546915.1 of Mycoplasmopsis verecunda. NCBI lineage: Bacteria > Bacillati > Mycoplasmatota > Mycoplasmoidales > Metamycoplasmataceae > Mycoplasmopsis > Mycoplasmopsis verecunda. The sequence continues at coordinate 916,651 of NZ_CP137850.1, read as the reverse complement.
AAAGAATTAAAAAATGCTTTTGGTATTATATGATTGAACAAATATTCATTATTTGTAATTTTCTCTTTTGGCATAATTTGATTTCAATAGGATAATAAAGGAATCTCATATATTTTAGGGAACATCTTCATTTCCAGTGAAAAATTACCTTCCTTTTCAACAAATAATTTGGTTAATAAATCATCATCATCATCAAAATACCAATGATTTCAGGAACTTAATGTGAAATCTTGTTTTGAATCATTAAATGTATTATAAACATCTAAAAATTTATCATAGAAAACATTTGATGCAAAAAACAATAAATGATTTAAAAACTCATTAAATGTTATAGTAGTTGTGGGAGGGGTTTCCTCATAAACATCATCTGGCATGTAAACTGGTCCTAATTTATCATCATCAGAATAAATACCAGGATCTATAAAGTCGATTTTCTCATTAAATATAGGTAGTTTTCAAAATAATGATTGATATTGTTTACAACACAATGCTGAAAATGATTTAAAAATATGATTAATATTGCAACAATATAAACAATTATCACTTTTACATGTTATTTGTTTACTAATTAAATGATTAACGAATTGATTCATTATAGTTGAGATGGCATTAAGTGAAAGTGAAAAAAACATATTTTTTGTTATAACAACTTTTTACACTTTCAAAAAGGATTTCAGAATATATAAATGAAAATAATTTCTCATTTAAGGAAGACTCATGGACATTATTATATTTATCAAAGTTAAGCATTAATCCATAGTCTATAAAAATATGATTAAATATAGATAAGAAGTATTTAGTGTCATCAATATCAATGAAATTATATTCATCCTTTTTTTCTTTATATATACGATCAATATCATATATATATGATCAAAACGGCATCTTAATATCTATTTCTTTATTATTGATTGAATAGCCTTTGCGCTCTATTATATGTCCGAATGTTTGCTTAATTCTTTCTGTCAACCATGTAATATCATCATCAAATAGTCTATTTGATTTAGCTGATTGAAACATTGAAATAAATTTCTGTAATAATTCTTGGATTTCATCAATATCGCGTTTTAGATATTTTGATATATACCACAACTCGAAATGTTGTAAAAATTCCGGCTCAGAAAGAAATAATATTTTATTTGCAATTAGTGTCTCTTGTTCTTTAAACCTATTGTGATTTCTGCTTTCATTTTGACTTAATACAATAAAGAAGTTATTTGTACTCTTGATATCAGCACCATTTTCATAAATAAAACCTAAATTTTCGTGTAAGTTAATTATTGTAAATTCATTTGCGTTCATTGATGAATTAAGGTTATTAATATAAAGATTTTTTATATGAACATTATGTAAAAAATAAGAAGTTTTAACCAATGAAAATCTAATTTCGACACCTAAATAATTAAAATTAATATTATCTCATGAATTCGTAACAGAAATTTGTTCATTTATTAACCTTACTGGTACGGTTATAAAAATAATAATTTCATCATTATCTGAAGCGTCAAAGAATAATGATTCTTCAGAATAATCGAAAATATAAATTTTCAGAAATTGAACAGTTATATCTTTGAATTCTTCATGTAAGAATAAATCTTCATATTCTTGATTTGTTTCAGATATTCTTACTCCGAAAAGATTTCCATTAATATTTGTTGATTCTAATGTATCGCAGTCATGAAAGCGAAATAAATTGTTATTTATGTTTCCATCAATATTATTTATTAACGAGACATCATTAATTAATAATTTCATTTCACTATCGTATATTTGGAAAATGCCATAATCTTTAACATCTATTAAAGTTTCTGTAACTTTAAAATGAATATAATTTAATAATTGATTAAGTTTAATTTTAAATGTAGAACGAAATTGACCCACAATATTTTCGTTACCTAAAATATAAGTGTAGTATTCATCTCTAAAATACTTAGACAAATTCAATACCCAATAAGTGTTATATTTATCATCAACACTTAATTGATATAAATATATATAGAAAATATTTTCGCTAAGACTTGAAATGAATGAATTTAGTTTATTAATATTGTTAAATACATATAGTCTGTCTGTATCAGAATCAAAGATTAAGTTATTATCTATATTAGTTATTTTATTTTGCTTATGTAATTTAATAATATTTATAATTGGTATATCATGTTTCTTTTCTTCGGTATTATTTATATCATTATCATTATTGTTTATATAAATTTCTATATCAAAATCATGTACTGACTTTTTTGACACCAAAAGTCAATAAGATAGTTCTTTGTAAGCTTTATAAGACACACAATTTAAAAGTTTATAAAGATTATCCAAATTACTATCTATATTTCATTTAAATCTTAGATTATGTGATTTAAAATAAGAAGATTCTAATAAAGTATGGTTAAATAATGAATTTAAGAGAGAAGCATTTATATCATTAATAGATGAAATATTGTTTCGTTTTCTGTGAGCTCATAAATAGTCAATTGAAATTTGATTTTTGTTATCATGTTCAACAAATCTTGTCAATCGAATATATTCACTACGATTATTGTCTAACAAAAATTTAATAAGTTTAGATATTTCTATCTCTAATTCTTCATCTTTTAGAGAATCGTCATCATTTATTAACTTATTTTCGCATAATTCAGATGCATATTGAACAATAATTGTAACAATAATATATGCAATTGATTTTATATCAATATTAGTTGCTAATATTTTATTTTCGTCTATATATTTCAAATATCCTTTTAGAACTCAGTATGTAGAATTAAGGATAATATTATCTATAAACTGATTATATGTAGATATACTATCTGTAGTATATTTATAGCTATAAAACTTATTATTATCTTCTTTGATGTGATTGTTCATTGAAAATTACCTCGTATATTTCATTATAATTTTGAATTAAATGAATTTTAACTTTTTCACATATTTTAGGTTCTATATCTTTAATATCCCTTTCGTTTTCAAATGGAATAAAAAATTCTAAAACTCCATCGCGACAACCACCTTCAATTTTTTCTTTTATACCACCAACAGGCTGTAAATTGCCTTTTAAATCAATCGATCCTGTAAACGCAACATTTTTTGGAATGGTTATATTTAATAAGTCAGATAATATTGATGTAACAAAAGCCACACCTGCTGAATCACCATCACTTTTAATATAAATTTGATCAAAAGATAAGGTAAATAATAAATTACTCAATTCTTTCTGAATGTTAAAATTATTCTTATTTGACACAACATAGCGAAGAGCAATAGTTGCCGAATTCTTAATAACATCTGATGCATTAGAAAGGAACTCTAAAGAAGGTGTATTAGATTTAATTTCCGTATGAATACATATTACATTTGATACACCCGATAGATAGGTAAAAGAGTTTACAGATAATGCATTAACCATACCAGGAACACGTGTTTTATGTTTATATAAATTTCTGTAATACTCTAACTCAGTCAATTTCTTTTCATAAAAACTCTTAACTATTTCATTATCTATAACTTTAATATCATTAGCAATTGCATAATATAGAAGAGTTTCCAATTCTTGCTTTAATTTACGTACACCTTCTTCAAAAGTTATTTTTTCAATTAATGTTTTAATAACTTGATCAGTTATAGTGTAAAAACTATCGTGCGAAATCCCATATTGCCTTTGCATATCAATTCATATCTCTTTTCCTATATTTACTTTTTCTTCCATTGTAAAAGGCATAAGGGTTACGAATTTAACACGACTAATTATTTCACTAGGTATATTTTGAATATAATTTGAGGTCCCGATGAAAATTATTTTAGATAAGTCGTACTCTATTTGTAAAAAGTTATCATAAAAATGATCATTTTTTTTATCCAAAACATCTAGCAATTCAGCAAATAAATTAGGATTCATTTTATCTATTTCATCAAGCAAAATAATAGGATTTGAAACACCCACTTCTTTCAATTTTTGAAGAATAATGCTTGGCTGGTAATTATTACCTTTAAAGTATCCTATTTGACTAATTCCCCCTAATGAGATTTTGATAAATTTTCTATGTAGTTGCTGCGCTAGTTTTTCTACAAAAAATGTTTTACCAGTTCCAGGCGCTCCATTAATAATATAAGTAGGGGCTTCAATTACTTTATTATCGTTATTAGTAAAACTAAAATTATCAATAACTATAGATGCACTATTATAATAAAGTAGATCATGATTTCTTTTTAAAGTAAGTTTTTTCAGAGATGAAACATAATTTTTGTAATCCTTATAAATATCTTCATAAATATTATTGGAGTTACTATTAAGATACTCATCAAAAAGTGTACTGTAACTATGGATTATCTCGTTTGATATTTTTCTTCATGGGAGCTGAATAAGGAGTTCATTTTTATTATTTAAATAGTTTCATTCATCTGCAGACATATTTTCTAATCTTTTAGAAATCAATAAAGCTACTTTTTTATTATTGTATTTAGTCAAAACTCACTCTGGAATATTTTTATAATCCTTGATATTTTGGCTTGTAAGTCATTTATCCAGATGCTGCATAAATGATATAAACGGATCATGAATTGAGTCAGATGGATTTATAAAATTATTTAAGAAATCCTTTTCATCATTAAATATCTTTAAATAATAAGTTAATTTAAAAATTTTTTCAATTAATGTGGAATTAGTAGTTATGTCCATTTCTTTTCATAATTCAACGTTTTGACTTTCAATGAATTTAAGTGAAGAGGAAACTAGATTTTGCAATATGGTATTATCTTCCTTTGATAATAATTCAAAATCTTTATTTAATGTTTCTGTTAACTTTTTATTGCAAAAATCAATTATTTTTAAAGTGTATATATGGAAATTATCCATATTTTCTTCATTTAATACTTCAGCATTTAAATCATATATCTTCTCTTTATGAGAATTAACTACATCTAATTTAATGCTTTTATCATCAATTTTTTCAGTAGTAAAATACTTAAAAGTTATATATGGTAGTAACTTATTTGAAGTTTGAAAGTTTTTATTCATTAGCTTTCTCCAATCTATTCAATAAAGTATCGAAATAAATTTTTATAATTCCTTCTTGTTTCTCGAGTGACAATTTGCTTAAATCTGCATTAATTTTTGTGGTTAATTCTCTTGAATTTGATAAATTTTGATTAATAATCAGTTGTTTTATATATTCATTAGGATTAATAAATTTAATATGTCTAGAATCAGATATTGCTTTTAAGTTTCTCTTTGCAAGTGTGGTTAGTTCGTTAGTTCCTAGATCATTAAACATAAATAAATTAGTAATATCTTTTATAAATTTTTCAGAAAAATAATTTTTTAATAAACAACTAACATGATTACTGTTCAAATTTGTTTCTGTAATTTCTTTTATATAAAGATTGCTAGTAAAAATAATAATATTGTTATTAAAAGGTATTTTCTTATTATCTATATTAACTATAAAATTCTCATCTAAAATTTCCTCCAGAACATGTGGAAATTGTTTAATGAAATTAGATTTCTCTATTTCATCAAACAAAATAACATTATTTTTTTGAATTAACAATTTATTGCATAATGAATTTGGGTGCTCATTATTACCTATAATAAGTTCGATTCAATTTTGATAGTTATCTAGTCTTGAACAATCAATATAAATTAAGTTATTATTAGTAAAATTTTTACTTATACTTTTTGCGGTTTGAGTTTTTCCTATACCCGATTTTCCTAAAAAGAAAAATGAGTAATTATTATTATTGATTTTATTAACTGTAAAATAAAGATATTTTGATAATTCTTGAATTATATGTTTTTGACCCACGATATCTTTATTTAGTTTTTTCTCAATATTATTTTGATAAATAAGCTTATCTGAAATAAAAAAGTATTTATTAATAGATTTTGTAATTTCATGGATAGTGATTTCTTTGTTATCATTAATAGCAATATTGAATATATAGTTTATGTCGTTATATATATCATTTGAATAAGCTAGAATTTTAGTAGTAATATAACATATATTAATTTGATTTAACTTATGTTTTCTTATTTCATTTAATTGATTAATATAATCTTGAATAATGATTTGTTTATCAACACCGTCATTTCTTATTATCATAGAAACAAACTTAGATAACATATCATTATGGAAAAGTTGTTTGGCATTAATTATCGAATTATAATTAAAAGCAAATGATGTGTTTTTTATATCTAATATGTTTATAAGGTAATCATAAAAAGTGAAATAATTTCGATTGGATATATATGTTGCTCCTTCATCGAAATCAAAAATATTTTTAAAGTAAACTAGAAATTTTTTATCAGGGTTGCTGAGTAAAAAGCTGCTTAAAAATACAATAAAATTATTAAAGTACTCCTCGAATTCATCTCATTTAGTGGTTTTATTATCACTTTGAAAAATTTTCTTACAATCAAATATATAGATTGATAGATTGTCATTTATATGAGATATATTAGAAAGAACTTTTTCAACAGTGTCATAGTCCGAATCGCGAAAACAAAAGTTTACACTATTAGATATAAAGTTGTTTACTTCTTTTGAAAACAAATCATAATCAATATAATAAAAGTCATTTTCTAATTTAAGTTGAGATATCGAATCTAAATAAACGTTTTCTATATCGCTCTTACTCTTTTTTTGTTTATTTAATCTTTTATTTCGTATCTGTTGCAATCTATTAGTCATATTTAACCTCGAATGTGTTATCTTTAATAGCAACTAAAATCGAATTCGTTTCTTCTTTTAAATTTGATGTTATGTTATTAATAATATTCATCTCCAATTCATAAATATCTTTTATTTGATAGCTATTTGCAAAACGAATAGTTAACTCTTTATTTAGGATATTTTTAACATAATGCTCTAAATCTTTTTTTAGGTGTTCTAGTGAGCTATTGTTTCTTTTTATCAATTCATTATCCAGGAATAGAATTTGATTAAATCTGTTGATAAATTCAATTGGATAAAATAAAGATAAAAATGATTTTATATCAGAGTTTTGGCTTAACTTAAAGGCATTAGAAATATTCCAATCTGTATCTATTACAATTATTTTGGCTAATTTGCAATTAAATTCATTACCGAAATTATCTGTTACAACACCTTCATCGACAACCCGCATAAGTTTTAATAATGTATTTTTAGAACATTTTTGTATATTTTTAAATACACATAATGCATTTGCATTTTGTTTAACGGCATTAATAAAGGATGCTGTATCATTCAAATTTGAACTAAAGATAAATTCAGATGATATTTTTTTAAAGTTAAATATAAAGAAGTTATTTTCCTTATATAATTCGTCATTAATTTGCTTTAATGATTCATCATTAATATTATCGTATGCATCAATAATAAATAAACTTCTTGGTTTTTTATTTAATAGGCAATAATAATTTGTTTCATTTTCTATAAGAGAACTAAATGTATTATTGAATGCATCATCATTAGAAATATGTAAATTCATATTTTTTTGTGGTTCTATAATATTTAAGTAATTTTGAGTAAAACTATAAATGCATTTCCAAAAATCATCAATATTATTTATTGATTCATTATTATGCTTTAAATAACTAACTATATTATCGAAATAAATTTCATATAAGAAGTTTGTAAAAATTCCAACAAAATTATCTAATTGTTCATTTGATAATTTAAAATTTAAAAAACCTAATTTTGTGATGAAAATTTGTTTTCAAAGTTCTTTGTTATATTTAAGTTTTGAAATTTTATGAGTATACAATTCATTTTTATTATTATTTTGAATTAAATTTGCATAGTTGTTATATAAACCTGTTTTCATACCACATATAGTGATAATGTTTTTATGGAAATTCAATAGTAGGATTTTGGCAGATTCATTGAGATTTATACCGTTTTCTTCATTAGAATTAATCCCGTATAACATTACATGATCAATATTTTGAAAATTTAAAATAGTTTTTTCCTTGTAAGGTATTATTTTTTCTAATGTATCATAAAAATCACCAAAAACTCTTGTGTCGCTATTAACTGATCTACAATGGTGAGCTAGTAAGAATCCTGGACTTATAAAATTTATAAATTTGAATTTCTCATTTTCAATATATTTATTAAATATATTGAAAAACATTCAATAATCATTGTAACTTTCATAAACCATTAAAATATTTTTATTCTGTTCAAGTGCTGTAATAAAATTATTTGTTAGATATTCATCAAGAACAATATTTTCAAGAATGATTTCGGAATCAAGCAAATCAAAATTTGAATAAAACAGAATATTTAATCAGGCATCATAAATATTTAATATATTTTCTGCTTTTGAATCCTCGATATAACCTGCTCTAACATAGTTTGTACTGTTGGATCCTCGTCATCGTAGTCTGTTTGAAATATTTTCTAAATCTTCTAAGAGTTCATTACCATCAATATATTTATTTTCTCTATATTCATCAAACAACCCCTTTTTTATCTTTATGTAGTTCTTTATATATCCTGAATAATTTAGATTTACTTTCTAAATATTTAGAATAGAGTTCATCTGTGTCGATAGAACTATCTATTTTTTTTATAAACGAAAAAGCTGAATTATTTTTATTGGGATCTGAATTTGCACCTTCTCTTATCAATAAATCATTTATAAATCACAGCATAATAAGCTGTTTACTCGTAAGATGAAAATCCTTTAGCTTAATTTCGGTATGAGATAAATTTTTATCATTGTCTGAATTATTAAGTATTTTTGGAATAGAGAGCATATCCAATAATTCCTCTTTATACACATTAAAATCTCTTTTATACTGTTCAGAGATCGTTTTGAGTGTATCATTTAAAATACGCTCATAATTAATATTCATTTTGCTTATATCTAGCAAGTCTAGTCAATTAATAATATTTTCAAATTGTGGCAAAATAATTTTTTTATTAGTCATAATTTCCTTATATTTTAATGTTATCAATATATATATATATTGATTTATATTGCAATTTTTAAGCCTACAGATAAGTAATAAAAATTAAAATTAATAATATTATTCGTGTTTAAAGTGAATAAAATAGATATCAGTTTGTATGTTTAGTTCCTGAATAATTTCTTTATAGATAAAAATATATGAAAAAAATTTAAAAAAATATGATACACACGGATAAGTTGTTATATAATACATTAGCTATTTTAGATAGCCTAAAATTACAATTAAATTATTAATCTTATTTTTATATGAATTTTTAAAATAAATGAAAGGAAGCAAACAATGCCAACAACTAATCAATTAGTTACAAATGGTCGTAGTTCAAAAACAAGAAAGCAAAATGCACCTGCATTAAGCTTAAGCTACAACTCATTAATTAAAAAAGCAAAAAAAATGGCATCACCATTTAAACGTGGTGTATGTACTCGTGTTGCTACAATGACACCTAAAAAACCTAACTCAGCATTACGTAAATATGCTCGTGTTAAGTTATCAAATGGAATGGAAGTTACAGCTTACATCCCTGGTGAAGGACACAACTTACAAGAACACTCTGTTGTATTAATCCGTGGTGGACGTGTTAAAGACTTACCTGGGGTTAGATACCACATCGTTCGTGGAACACAAGATGCAGCTGGTGTTGCAAAACGTAACCAAGGACGTAGTTTATACGGAGCTAAAAAAGCTAAATAATAAAAGCATAATTTTATAAATTAATTACATAAATATATTAAAAAATTAGGAGGACAATTATGTCAAGAAAGAAAAGTGCACCAATCCGTGAAGTACTTGCAGATCCAGTTTTTAATTCTGTAATCGTTACAAAATTAATTAACCAAATTATGCTTGACGGAAAAAAATCAATTGCTCAAGATATTTTATATTCAGCATTTAACATTATTAAAGAAAAAACTAATAGAGAACCAATGGAAGTTTTCTTAGAAGCTGTAGAAAACATAACACCTCAATTAGAAATTAGAACAAGAAGAATAGGTGGAACAAACTACCAAGTTCCTACAGAAGTTTCTCCACGTAGAAAACAAACATTAGCATTAAGATGACTTGTTCAATATTCTAGATTAAGAAACGAAAAAACAATGGATGTTAGATTAGCTAACGAAATCATTGATGCATCAAACAAAACAGGTGGAGCTATCAAAAAACGTGAAGACACACATAAAATGGCAGAAGCTAACCGTGCTTTCGCTCACTTCAGATGATAGTTTTATAGGAATATATGGCTAGAGAATATGAATTAAAAGATTACCGTAATATCGGTATTATGGCCCACATTGATGCAGGTAAAACAACAACTACCGAAAGAATCTTATTCCACACAGGAAAAATTCACAAAATAGGTGAAACACACGATGGTGCTTCGCAAATGGATTGAATGGCTCAAGAACAAGAACGTGGAATTACAATTACTTCAGCTGCTACTACAGCTTTCTGAAAAGGTAAAAGAATCAATATCATCGACACACCAGGTCACGTTGACTTCACAGTTGAAGTTGAACGTTCACTTCGTGTATTAGATGGTGCTGTTGCGGTTCTTGATGCTCAATCAGGAGTTGAACCACAAACAGAAACAGTTTGAAGACAAGCTACAAACTACAAAGTTCCTCGTATCGTTTATGTTAACAAAATGGATAAAGCTGGAGCAGATTTTGCGGCTTCAGTTGCATCAGTTAAACAACGTTTAGGAGGGAATGCAGTTGCTATCCAATGACCTATTGGAGCAGAATCTGATTTTGAAGGTTTAATTGACCTTGTTACATTAGAAGCTATTAAATACAATGGAGAAGCTCAAGAAGAAGAATTCCCAACAGAAATTCCAGCTCACTTACAAGATATTGTTGCAGAAAAACGTCAAGAATTATTAGAAGCTGTTGCTAACTTCGATGAAGATTTAATGATGGCTGTACTTGAAGGCGGAGATGTAACAGTTGAAGAATTCAAAAAAGGAATTAGAAAAGCTACATTAACATCAGAATTCTTCCCTGTTGTTTGTGGAACATCATTCAAAAACAAAGGTGTAAAAAGAATGATTGATGCAGTAGTTGACTATTTACCATCACCATTAGATGTACCACCAATTTTAGCTTACGATGGAGAAAAAGAAGTTAAAGTTGAAGCTACAGATGAAGGAAACTTTGCTGCATTAGCATTCAAAGTTATGACTGACCCATATGTAGGATCATTAACATTCTTCAGAGTTTACCGTGGAGTATTAGAAAAAGGTAGCTACGTATACAACTCAACTAAAGAACAAAAAGAACGTATTGGACGTATCTTACAAATGCACGCAAATAACCGTGTTGAAATCGATGAATGTCGTGCAGGTGATATTGCCGCTGCTGTTGGACTTAAATATACAACAACAGGTGATACATTAATTGATGAAAAATCACCAAAAATCGTTCTTGAAAAAATGGTATTCCCAGAACCAGTTATTTCACAAGCTCTTGAACCAGAATCAAAAGCAGCTACTGAAAAACTTTCATTAGGATTACAAAAATTAGCAGCAGAAGACCCAACATTTAGAACTTACACAGATGAAGAAACAGGACAAACAATTATCGCAGGTATGGGTGAATTACACCTTGATATCATTGTTGACCGTCTAAAACGTGAATTCGGTGTTAAAGCTAAAGTTGGAGCTCCTCAAGTTTCATACCGTGAAACAATTACAATTCCAGCAGAAGTTGAAGGAAAACACATCAAACAATCTGGTGGTAAAGGACAATATGGACACGTATGAATTAAATTTGAACCAAACCCAGATGGTGGATTTGAATTCGTTGATAAAATCGTTGGTGGTAAAATTCCTAAAGAATACATTAAATCAATCCAAAAAGGACTTGAAGAAAAAATGGCAGCTGGTATTTTAGCTGGTTACCCAATGATTGATATTAAAGCTACATTATTTGATGGATCATACCACGATGTCGATTCATCTGAAATGGCTTACAAAATCGCTGCTTCTAAGGCTCTTACAAAAGCTAAAGATAAAATTGGAACAGTATTACTTGAACCAATCATGGATGTTGCAGTAGTTGTGCCATCAGATCACATGGGAGATGTAATCGGTGACTTATCACGTCGTAGAGGACTTGTAAACGACCAAGAACAAAGAAATGATGGAGCTGTTATCGTTAAAGCTATGGTTCCACTTTCAGAAATGTTCGGGTACTCAACAGAACTTAGATCTATGACAAGTGGTCGTGGAACATACCAAATGCAATTTGATCACTACGAAAAATGTCCTAAATCAATCGCTGATGAAATCATTAAACGTAGAAACATTCAAGATAAAGATGAAGATTAATATTCATTCTTTTCAATAATAATTAGTTAGTGCTAGTCACTAACTTTTTTATTTAGAAATCTAACCATTTTATTTATTTTCATAAATAAACTGTTTATAATTAATTTTATGAGTAAAACAAATGAATATAATGCAAGTAGTATACAGCAGCTTAAAGGTTTAGAAGCTGTCAGAAAAAGACCGGGGATGTACATCGGAGGAACTGATGTACATGGTTTACATCACCTTGTTTGAGAAATTGTTGACAATGCAATTGATGAGGCTTTAGCAGGATATGCAACAAATATTGATGTTATATTACATGATGATGATTCAGTTGAAGTTATTGATAACGGACGTGGAATTCCTGTTGATAAAATGAAAGGACAAAGCAGAACAGCGGTTGAATTAATTTTTACTGAGTTACATGCTGGTGGAAAGTTTGATTCAGGAGCTTATAAAACATCTGGTGGATTACACGGGGTTGGGTCGTCTGTTGTTAATGCTTTATCTACAAAATTAATTGCAACAGTTTCGAGAGATAAAAAAATATATGAAACAGTATTCCAACAAGATACCATTTTAGTACATACACATGAAATCGGAACAAGTAAAAGTAATTGAACATCAATTCGCTTTTGACCTGATTATGCATTTTTCAAGAGAGCTAAATTAAGTTTTGACAAAATTTCTGAACGTTTAAAAGAAAGTTCGTTTTTAATTTCAAACTTAAAGATTACCTTAACTGATGAAAAGAATAATAAAAAAGAAGTTTATGAATATTCAAAAGGGCTTGAATCATTTTTAAACTTTATAAATGATTCTAAAATAAGCATTACTCCGCCAGTTTCATTTCAAGATAGTAAAAAAGAAATTGAAGTTGATTTTGCTTTCCAATGAACAGATTCTTATAATGAAATAATATTAAGTTTCGTTAATAATGTTAAAACTCGTGATGGTGGAACACATGAAATTGGTTTAAAATCAGCTTTTACTAAAACAATGAATGAATTTGCATTACGTGAAGGAATTGTAAAAAATGGTAAATTGTTTGATGGAGATGATATTCGTGAAGGACTTTCTTGTATCTTATCATTAAAAATACCAGAAAACTTATTAGAATTTGTTGGTCAAACAAAAGATAAATTAGGAACTCCTGAAGCTAAAAATGTTGTTGAAGAAATTGTTTCAAAATATTTAGAAATCTGAATCAACGAAAATAAATCATTAGCTAAAGATGTTTTGGACAAAGTCAAGAAAGCATATGATTTAAGACTAGAAGAAAGAAAACTTCGTGAAGAAAGTAGAAAATCTAAAAAAATAGCATCAGAAAAACTCATATTAAGCGATAAATTAACACCTGCTACATCAAAAGATGCAAGTGAAAAAGAATTATTTCTTGTCGAAGGAGATTCTGCCGGAGGAAGTGCTAAAAGCGGACGTGATAGAAAATTCCAAGCTATATTGCCACTTAGAGGAAAAGTTATTAACTCTGAAAAGAAAAAAATCAGCGAAGTATTAAAGAACATTGAAATCAGTACAATTATTAATACTATAGGAGCTGGTTTTGGTAAAGATTTTGATGTTACTAAGTCTCAATATAATAAAATAATCATAATGACAGATGCTGATACTGATGGAGCCCATATTCAAGTTTTACTATTAACATTCTTTTATAGATTTATGAAACAATTAATTGAAAAAGGTATGGTTTATATCGCTCTTCCACCTTTATATAAGGTTAGTGGTAAGAATTCTAAAAAAATTACATATGCTTGAGACGAAGAACAATTAAAAGATATTCTTGAAGAAACTAAAGAACCATATGAATTACAAAGATATAAAGGTCTAGGTGAAATGAATGCTGACCAATTATGAGAAACTACAATGGATCCCAAAACTAGAACATTAATACAAACAACTATTGAAGATGCTTCGTTAGCAGAACGTAGAGTTAGTGTATTAATGGGAGAAAATGCAGAATTTAGAAAAGATTGAATTGATAATAATGTCGATTTCTCATCTGAAGATGATTTCATGGAATTAATTCAATAACCATCATTAAATGAAATAATCATAACTATGTCTAAAAATTTAAAATTTAGTAAAAAATAATTTTATGCTATAATAAATGCACTTTAAATTATTATTAATAGTAATAATCTAAATAATCGATTTTAAATAGCTACTTAAAAAAGAAAGGATTATTTATGTCAAGAAGAGATGTTCTTACAGGTAAAGGGCCTCAATCAGGAAACAAACGTTCTCATGCTTTAAATGCTACAAAGAGAAAATTTAATCCTAACTTACAAACAGTAAGAGTGACAATTGATGGTCAAAAAATGAAACTTAAAGTAAGTGCAAAGACACTAAAAACTTTAAAAACAAAAGGAATGATATAATAAATTTCATTCGTTCGAACGATAATAAAAAAATAGCAAAAAATGCTATTTTTTTATTTTGTGTTTAAAATTTCTGTTATATAATAATAACACCTAACAGCTAAAAAGCTTTAGTAAAGTTCTTTGAAAACTAGATATATACAATGTACATGACAGTCAATTTTTTTCGAGAGTTTGATCCTGGCTCAGGATGAACGCTGGCTGTGTGCCTAATACATGCATGTCGAGCGGAGTTCTTCGGAACTTAGCGGCGAATGGGTGAGTAACACGTACTTAACGTACCTTTTAGATTGGGACAACGATGAGAAATTATCGCTAATACCGGATACTTATAAGGAAGGCATCTTTCTTATATAAAAGGAGCTTTCAAGCTCCACTAAAAGATCGGGGTGCGGAACATTAGCTAGTTGGTGAGGTAATGGCTCACCAAGGCTATGATGTTTAACGGGGTTGAGAGACTGATCCGTCACACTGGGACTGAGATACGGCCCAGACTCCTACGGGAGGCAGCAGTAGGGAATTTTCCACAATGGACGAAAGTCTGATGGAGCGACACAGCGTGCAGGATGAAGGCCTTCGGGTTGTAAACTGCTGTTATTTAGGATGAAAAAATAGTAGAGGAAATGCTATTATCTTGACAGTACTAAATCAGAAAGCAACGGCTAACTATGTGCCAGCAGCCGCGGTAATACATAGGTTGCAAGCGTTATCCGGAATTATTGGGCGTAAAGCGTCTGTAGGTTGTTTGTTAAGTCTGGCGTCAAAACTTGGGGCTCAACCCCAAATCGCGTTGGATACTGGCAAACTAGAATTGTGTAGAGGTTAACGGAATTCCTTGTGAAGCGGTGAAATGCGTAGATATAAGGAAGAACACCAACTTGGCGAAGGCAGTTAACTGGGCACATATTGACACTGAGAGACGAAAGCGTGGGGAGCAAACAGGATTAGATACCCTGGTAGTCCACGCCGTAAACGATGATGATTAGCTGATGGGAACCATCGGCGCAGCTAACGCATTAAATCATCCGCCTGAGTAGTATGCTCGCAAGAGTGAAACTTAAAGGAATTGACGGGGATCCGCACAAGCGGTGGAGCATGTGGTTTAATTTGAAGATACGCGTAGAACCTTACCCACTCTTGACATCTTCTGCAAAGCTATAGAGATATAGTGGAGGTTAACAGAATGACAGATGGTGCATGGTTGTCGTCAGCTCGTGTCGTGAGATGTTCGGTTAAGTCCTGCAACGAGCGCAACCCTTATCCTTAATTAAATACCTTAAGGAGACTGCCCGGGTAACTGGGAGGAAGGTGGGGACGACGTCAAATCATCATGCCTCTTACGAGTGGGGCAACACACGTGCTACAATGGAAGGTACAAAGAGAAGCAATATGGCGACATGGAGCAAATCTCAAAAAACCTTTCTCAGTTCGGATTGTAGTCTGCAACTCGACTACATGAAGTCGGAATCGCTAGTAATCGTAGATCAGCTACGCTACGGTGAATACGTTCTCGGGTCTTGTACACACCGCCCGTCACACCATGGGAGCTGGTAATGCCCGAAGTCGGTTTAGTCAACTACGGAGACAACTGCCTAAGGCAGGACTGGTGACTGGGGTGAAGTCGTAACAAGGTATCCCTACGAGAACGTGGGGATGGATTACCTCCTTTCTACGGAGTACAAAATAACAATTTATTTGTTACTTATTTACAATTTACCTTATTATAATAAGCTGTCATTATATATCTAGTTTTGAGAGAACTTTCTCTCTTATGTTCTTTGAAAACTGAATAGTAAAGATATTAATATAACAACGACATCAAAAAATAAATTAGTCAATTTGTTTTGTGATACCGAGAAATTATTAGAAATAATAATTCGTTAAAATGTCTTTGAATACATCAACAACAATAGGAAAATATTGTTACAACTTTTAAATAAGTAAGAGTTTGTGGTGGATGCCTTGGGTCTGAAAGTCGATGAAGGACGTGATTACCTGCGATAAGCCTCGTGGAGCTGGATATAAGCACCGAAACGGGGATTTCCGAATGGGGAAACCTAACTAGAGTAATGTCTAGTTGCTATGGAATGAATAAAATAGTTCCATTTGCGAGACACGTTGTGAACTGAAACATCTTAGTAGCAACAGGAAAAGAAAATAAAAATGATTTCATCAGTAGCGGCGAGCGAACGTGAAAGAGCCCAAACCAGTTTTTTAAACTGGGGTTGTAGGACTATCTACATAAAGTTACAAATCTTTGTTATAGCAGAATAGTTTGGGAAAACTAAGCACAGAGGGTGATACTCCCGTAAGCGAAATAGCAAAGACTTTTGATAGTATCCTGAGTAGGGCGGGGCACGTGAAACCCTGTCTGAATCTGCCGGGACCATCCGGTAAGGCTAAATACTAATCAGACACCGATAGTGAACTAGTACCGTGAGGGAAAGGTGAAAAGAACCCCGGGAGGGGAGTGAAATAGAATCTGAAACCACTTACTTACAATTAGTCAGAGCCCGTTAATGGGTGATGGCGTACATCTTGCAGTATGGACCGGCGAGTTATGTTAACATGCGAGGTTAAGCAGAAAAAAGCGGAGCCGCAGAGAAATCGAGTCTTAATAGGGCGTCTAGTATGTTGATATATACCCGAAACCATGTGATCTATTCATGAGCAGGCTGAAGCTTGGTTAATCCCAAGTGGAGGGCCGAACCGTAGTACGCTGAAAAGTGCCCGGATGACTTGTGAATAGCGGAGAAATTCCAATCGAACTTGGAGATAGCTGGTTCTCCTCGAAATAGCTTTAGGGCTAGCGTGTGATGTTAAACTTTGATGGTAGAGCACTGAATATGGAATGGCCGCGTCTAGCGGTACTGACTATAATCAAACTCCGAATATCATTGTGTATTATCATGCAGTCGGAACCGGGGTGCTAACGTCCCGGCTCGCGAGGGCAACAACCCAGATCGTCAGCTAAGGTCCCAAAATCGTGTTAAGTCAGAAAGGTTGTGAGATTTCATAAACAACTAGGAGGTTGGCTTAGAAGCAGCCATCCTTTAAAGAGTGCGTAATAGCTCACTAGTCAAGAGATCTTGCGCCAATAATGTAACGGGAGTAAAACACGATACCGAAGCTACGGGTACATTTAGTACGTTAGAGGAGCGTTCTTAATGCGGCGAAGTCAGACCGTGAGGACTGGTGGAGCGTTAAGAAGTGAGAATGCCGGTATGAGTAACGATTTGAGGTGAGAATCCTCAACGCCTATTGGGAAAGGTTTCCTGGGGAAGGTTCGTCCACCCAGGGTTAGTCAGGACCTAAGGAAAGGCTGAAAAGCGTATCCGATGGACAACAGGTTAATATTCCTGTACCACCTGCGTAAGTGATGGAGTGACGAAGAAGGATAACACTACCTATTATTGGATTTAGGGATAAGTGATTACTGGTGAATCTAGTTAAATGCGGATTCTATAACTGGGAGTCATAATGTATAGCTACTTGTAGTGAATTGTGTGATTTCATACTTCCAAGAAAAGCTTCTAAGCGTTATAAAACAAAAGGTGCCTGTACCGAGAACGGACACACGTTCCCAAGATGAGTATTCTAAGGCGAGCGAGAAAACCAATGTTAAGGAACTCTGCAAATTAACCCCGTAAGTTCGCGAGAAGGGGTGCCAACATTTGTTGGCCACAGTAAATTGTGAGGGGCAACTGTTTATCAAAAACACAGCTCTCTGCTAAATCGTAAGATGAAGTATAGGGGGTGAAGCCTGCCCAGTGCCCGAAGGTTAAGCGGATTTGTTAGCTATGCGAAGCATTGAAGTGAAGCCCGGGTGAACGGCGGCCGTAACTATAACGGTCCTAAGGTAGCGAAATTCCTTGTCGGCTAAATACTGACCTGCACGAAAGGCGCAATGATCTCTCAACTGTCTCAACATTGGACTCGGTGAAATTATGGTCCCAGTGAAAACGCTGGGTACCCGCATCAAGACGAAAAGACCCACGTGGAGCTTTACTACAACTTTGTATTGAAACTTGGCCTAACATGTGTAGGATAGGTGGGAGACAATGAGGCTAGGACGCCAGTTCTAGATTAGTCGACCTTGAAATACCACCCTTGGTATGTTGAGTTTCTAACCTGCTACCGTAATCCGGTAGGGGACAGTGCGTGGTGGGTAGTTTGACTGGGGCGGTTGCCTCCTAAAAGGTAACGGAGGCGTTCAAAGGTACACTCAATACGGTCAGAAACCGTATGTAGAGCGCAAAGGTAGAAGTGTGCTTGACTGCGAGACCTACAAGTCGAGCAGGTGCGAAAGCAGGACTTAGTGATTCGGCTGTACGTCATGGAACGGCAGTTGCTCAACGGATAAAAGTTACCCTGGGGATAACAGGCTTATCTTGCCCAGAGATTACATCGACGGCAAGGCTTGGCACCTCGATGTCGGCTCATCGCATCCTGGAGCTGGAGTCGGTTCCAAGGGTTTGGCTGTTCGCCAATTAAAGCGGTACGCGAGCTGGGTTCAGAACGTTGTGAGACAGTTCGGTCCCTATCTGATGTGGGCGTTGGAATATTGATGAGAGCTGCTCTTAGTACCAGATGGACTGGAGTGGACGTACCGCTGGTGTTCCAGTTGTTCCGCCAGGAGCATAGCTGGGTAGCTAAGTACGGAAGGGATAACCGCTGAAAGCATCTAAGTGGGAAGCCTCCTCAGAGATAAGTATTCCCTTGAAATTCCTTGTAGACTACGAGGTTGATAGGATGGAAGTGTAAGTGTAGTAATACATTCAGCTGACCATTACTAATAAATTGATAGGTTTAAAAGTTATGTATTCAGACATTTTAATGAATTATTAACATAGCTATTACTATTCAGTTTTCAAAGAACATAAAAAATTTTGAAAATATAAAAGATATAGTATAATATTTTTGCAGTTCTTGGAGAAGTAGCTCAGTTTGGTAGAGCACTACATTTGGGCTGTAGTGGTCGCAGGTTCAAATCCTGTCTTCTTCACCATTTATGGGGGGTTAGCTCATTTGGCTAGAGCGCCTGCCTTGCACGCAGGAGGTGGTGGGTTCGAATCCCATACTCTCCACCATTTATGGCACTGTAGCTCAGTTGGTTAGAGCATCCGGTTCATACCCGGAAGGTCATGAGTTCGAATCTCATCGGTGCTACCATTTTATACTGTTAAATATTTACAACATCCGGACCTATAGCTCAATGGTTAGAGCAACCGGCTCATAACCGGTCGGTTACAGGTTCGAGTCCTGTTGGGTCCACCATGGGTGATTACCCAAGTCTGGCTGAAGGGACTAGTCTTGAAAACTAGCAGGGGCTTCACGGCCCACGGGGGTTCGAATCCCTCATCACCCGCCATATTTAATGGTATAATATTCATAGCAGAGTGGAGCAGTGGTAGCTCGTCGGGCTCATAACCCGAAGGTCAAAAGTTCAATTCTTTTCTCTGCAACCAATGGTCCAGTGGTAAAGTGGTTTAATACGCCTCCCTGTCACGGAGGAGATCGCGGGTTCAATTCCCGTCTGGACCGCCATGGCCTTGTAGCTCAGTAGGTAGAGCAACAGATTGAAGCTCTGTGTGTCGCTGGTTCGATTCCTGCCGAGGCCACCACAGAAAAATTCCTCTATTTTGTTAGCAAAAATGTGTTAATAAAATAGAGGAATTTTATTTTAGATAAAATTTAAAGATTCTGAAAGGAAATTATGGATTATAAAAAAACATTAAATATGCCTAATACATCTTTTGAAATGAGAGCTAATTTAACATCTAAAGAACCTATATATAGAGAAAATTTATTAAAAAATCAAGTGTATAAAAGAGTTTTAGAACTACATAAAAATGATCCTAAATTTATCTTACATGATGGTCCACCATATGCAAATGGAGATATACATGTTGGCCATGCAATGAATAAGATTTTAAAAGATTTCATCGTTAGATATAAAACTTTAAGTGGATTTTATTCACCATATGTACCAGGATGAGATACACACGGCCTGCCAATTGAACATAAAATGTTGCAAGAAATGAATGTTTCGAAAGAAGATTTAGATCCAGTTACATTACGTAAAAAAGCTCACACCTATGCATTAAGCCAAGTAGAACGTCAAAAATCACAATTTATGCAATTACAAATCTTTGCTGATTTTGAAAAAATATATATAACACTAGCTCCAGAATATGAAGCTAAACAATTAGAAGTATTTGCTAAAATGATGTTAGATGGTTTAGTATATAAAGGTTTAAAACCAATCTACTGATCACCTTCATCTCAAAGTGCTTTAGCTGAAGCTGAAGTTGAATATCAAGATGTAAAAAGTCCTTCAATTTATGTTAAAATGCATGTTGAAAAATCAAATTATGATTTAATTCAACCTGGTGATTGTTTCTTAGTGTGAACAACTACCCCTTGAACATTAATAGCTAATGCTGCAGTTGCCTTAGGTAATGATATTGAATATCTTGTATTTAATCATGATGGAACTAGATACATAATGGCTAGCGATTTATATAATGATTTCATAGCTAAATTAAATTGAGAATCTGAAGTAATTTCAACATTTAAAGGTAGTGAAATTAATGGTAAAGAAATTTTCTACTATACACCGATATTACATCAATTAGCACCAGCTGTAATTGGACACCACGTTACAAATGAATCCGGAACAGGAATAGTACATATTGCTCCAATGTTTGGTGAAGATGACTTCTTAATTGGACAAAAGAATAATTTAGAAAAAATAATGCATATTTCTGATAAAGGTTACATCGAAAATACAAACACTCAATTTGATGGTAAATTCTATATGGATGCTAATAAAGATATATCAATCTTTTTAGGAGATGATGTAGTACATTTCCAATGAGTTAAACACTCATATCCACATGACTGAAGAACGCATCAACCAATTATTTTTCGTGGTACACCTCAATGATTTGTTTCTATTGATAAAATCAGACAACAAATTTTAGATCAAATAGATTCTGCTGTTAATACATACCCAGAATGAGCTAAAAACCGTCTTTTCCAAATGATTGAAAATAGACATGATTGAACTATTTCGCGTCAAAGAACTTGAGGATTACCTTTAATAATTTTCTATGATCAAGATGGAGAAGCTATTATAGATCAAGAACAATTTGATCACATAATTAATTTAGTAAGACAACATGGCAGCGATATTTGATGAGAATGAGATACAGAACAATTATTATTACCTAAATATCAAAATAAAAACTTTACTAGAGAAATGGATATTATGGATGTTTGATTTGACTCGGGAGTTTCATCAATAGCTGTTGATATTGATGGTAATGTTCAATCACCATATGACTTATATTTAGAAGGTATTGACCAATATAGAGGATGATTTAATTCTTCTATTATTACTTCAGTAGCTTATAAAGGCATTTCTCCTTACAAAAACTTAATTTCACATGGTTTTGCTCTTGATGGAAAAGGCGAAAAAATGTCAAAATCAAAAGGAAATGTAATTGCTCCAATTGATGTTATAACTAAACGTGGTGCAGATATTCTTCGTCTTTGAGTAGCTAATAGTGAATATACTAATGATGTTTCTATTTCAAACGAAATATTAGATCAAAATACCGAAATTTATCGTAAGATAAGAAATACCATTAAATTTATTTTAGGTAATTTAGATCAATATAATTATGATGCTAACACTACAAGAACGGGTATTCACTTATTTATTAAAGAACAATTAAATTACATTAAATCAGAAGTATTTAAAGCTTATGATGAATATAAATTTATCAATGTAATCAAATTAATTAACAACTATTTAGTTGAACTTTCCTCTTTTTACCTTTCTGTAACAAAAGATATCTTATACATTAGAGAAAGAAATGATGCAGAAAGATTAATGGTTCTAGCTAACTTATATGAAATCTTAGATTTCTTATTACTTGCTTTAGCTCCGATTTTACCTACAACAATTGAAGAAGCATATTCACACTTTAATAAAATTAATAAGTATGATTCAATAATGTTTGAATCGTACAACAAGAATGATACATACTCACAAGCTGTATTAGAACAATTCAAAGAGTTCTTTGATTTAAGAGATAAAGTTAATGTTTTAATTGATGAAGCAACCAAAAACGGCATTATTAAACGTTCTAATGAAGTTCAATTAATTTTACCTAAACAAAGTGATTTCATTAACTGCCTTGATTTAAAAACATTATTAATGGTAGGTAACATTGTCCAAGGTGATGAAATAAAAGTTGAAAAATTTAAATCTGTTAAATGTAATAGATGTTGAAATCACTTCGAAGAAAACGTGATGCAAGGTGATTTATGTCCTTTATGTTTTAGTATAATTTCTAAAATGGAATAATAATATGAACAAAGCACAAACAAGTTGAGAAAGATATAAAAGTCAATCAGTTAATAATTGAAATAATTACAAAATTTATTTCAAAACAAAATGAAAACGAATTTTAGCAGCTTATATTATTATGCTGATAGCATTTACAATTATTTATACAATTGATCAAGTAACTAAAACATTACTTTTTTACCATGTAGATGTAAATGCAATGGAAGCAGCTGGCAACAGTACTTGATATATAGGTAATCATACAGGGATTGACCCTGAAAAAATATACCCTTCATCTAATGAATGATTAAAATATGGAATAATTGGTATTAGAAGTATATGACATAAAGGGGTAACTTTTATGTCAACTAATAATATTGTCTTTATACAAGTTTTAAGTTTTATAATTGCAATTGGAATTTTATTAGTTCCACTTTATCCATCAAAATATATTTATTGATATGCTGTATTTTACGGAATATTATTAGCTGGGGATTTGGGTAATGCAACTGACAGAATTGCTTTTAGCGGATATGTTAAAGATTGATTCTATTTCCCTTGATATGATAGAGGAACAATGAATTTTGCTGATGTTTCTGTAATTTTTAGTGTTATAGCTATTGTGATTACAGTACTTACAACAACAATTATTGACTGAAATAAAGAAAGAAAAAATAATAAACAAGACATTGAATCATAGTTATAAAAACTATGAACTGAAATGCAATCTCCATTGCAACATAAAGAATTCCTAGGGATTAAAATAATCTCTAGGTTTTTTATATAAAAACTCGGTTTAAATAACCGAGACACTCTAATATTTCTTGTTCTTAAAGAACTTGTTTTTCTTGTAATTTGATTCACGTTGTCTTTTAGTTTTTATGAAGAATTTTTCATCACCTGGTATTGGTGTTCATTGTTCTTTATAATAATTTCAATTATAGAATAATTCATCTGCGCTCATTCAATCAAATATTTCTCTTGGCATAGAATTAATTTTGTCTTGAGTTTCTTTAATTTCATCGTCAGATACTAAATTAAAATTTTTACCTTTCTTATAAAATCTTCTAACAATACCATTAAAGTTTTCTATACTTCCTTTTTGAAATGAAGCATAAGGATTAGCTTTGTAGACATAAATTTTAAGTCTATATGCAAGATAAAAAAGAGTTCTAAATTCAAATCCATTATCAGCTGTTACACTTTTAACATTTAATTGATATTTCTTTATCAAGTTTCATAAAGCTTCTGCTATTTTTCATGGATTTTTACCTTGGAATTTTGTTATTATTCCATATCTTGTTAATCTCTCTTGAAATATTAATAAGTGATAATTATCAGCACCAGATTTACCAACTATTAAATCTACTTCTCAATGTCCAAATGTATTTCTTTGATTAATTCTGCTGGTCTGGAATCAAAACGGTCTTACTCATCTAGCACCAACTAGTGTATCAACAACAGTTTTTAATTTTTTGCCACCTGGTTTATAATACATTCTTAATCTTTCTTTTTTCTTAATAACTCATTGATTAGAATTTATTCAATTAAATACAGTTCTCAATGATGGAATTTTGATGTCATAATTCATTTTCACAAATGTATATGTTGGCTTGACACCAAAAGTTTTCTTATCGTATTTAGAAACAAAAATACTTGAGAATTCCTGATATTGATTGATTTGATTTAATAGCTTAAAATGATTTTTTCATTCATTTCTAATATCTGATTTATTTTGAGCTGAAAATGCATTATATCCCCAAAAATCAGAGTTATTTGTAATTTCTCTATACAATGAACTTTTATTAATTTTAAGAATTTTAGATATCTCTATAACTGAGAAATTTTGACTTAATAATAGTTCGATTTGAACTCGTAATTTGAATGTGATTCTTGTATAATTTATTCGAAATCCTTCCCGAGGGTTTTCAGTGGAGCACAAAAAAACAGTACTCCACTTTTATTATACTTTAATAAAAGTGTTACACTGCAGATTGCAATTCAGCTCATAGTTATAAAAACTATGATTTTTTTTAAAATATAATAAAATTAAGCAATGAAAAAACAGCATAATACAAGTGAAGGAAAATCGAAGTTTAAATTACCAACTTCTAATGATAAAATTAAGAAAAAAATGTGAACTGAAATTCTAAAAAAGAAGCCAGTTGATAATTATTTAATTTCACAATCTGCTCCAGCTATTTTAGATACCGAGAAAATTATTTCAGAAGAAGAGTATTTAAAATACAAAATGGGACAATATCTTTTAAATAATAAACAAAAACAAAAAAGATTAACTTTTAAAGAATTTATTTTAAGATATTGATTTAGAGTTTTGCTCCTATTTTGTGGCGCTTTAGTATTTAACTTTGGAATTCACATTTTCTTAGCTAAGTCTGATACTATTCCATCAGGAATAACAGGGATACCAACTATTTTGCAATATTTATTCCCAGTCATGAGACAATATTTTGCTTTAATTTATTTTGCTTGCAATGTGCCCTTATTTATTATATTTTGAAAGAAAGTCAAACGTTCATTTCTAATATATACACTTGTATTTATGTTCTTTTTACAAATTACCAACTTCATTTTTGTTGAACATGCAGTTCATGTGTGATTCTTTGACAAAATAAGTTTTTTACATAATGATTATGATGATTTTACACTTATATATAATCCAAGCGAAATGGTAGATTTAAAAGCAATTGAAACTTCTCAATTTAAAATAAGTCCTGAATATCAACCTGGTACTGGATGAAAAACATTACCTTTAATTCAAGCTGTTAATTACTTAGAAAAAGGAACATTAACAGAATTATTAAAAGTAGCTAATGATAATCCATTATTGTCAAATATAATTTCTCCACAAGATTTAAATAATTGAACTTTAGAACAATTAAGTCAGCTTGTGTGATATGCTGAAGGGCAAACATGACCTATTCTTTTATACGGAAGTATAGGAGCTGCTTTTATAGGAATGGGAATAGCCTTATCTTGAAAAGCTGGTGGTTCAACAGGGGGAACAGATATTATAGCTTATTTCTTTTCAACGAAATATAAGAAAAGTGTTGGCGGAATATTATCTATGGTTGCTTTAATAACAGCCTGTGTGTACTTAGTAATCTATGGCTTTGTTAGACCTAATATAAATGGAGAAATATTTGGTATGAGAGAATTATCAACATTTGCATATTTAATTGTGACTAATGTTGTAGTTAATATCTTATATCCTAAATATAAGAAAGTTAAATTAACAATTATTTCTTCAGAACCTGAAAAAGTAATTGCTTACTTTAAGCTTATTAATTACTGACACAGTTATAGACTTGTTAGATTTAAATCAGGATATACAGGAAAATATCAATATAAAATTGAAACAGTTGCTTTATTATTGGAAACTAAAAACATAATAAGTGACTTAAAATTAGTTGATCCAAAAATTTGAATTTCAGCAGTTTCTGTTGGAGGTGTTATTGGATCATTTAATACAAAATTTGTGGAACAGTAGTTATGCTGTTCTTTTTTTGTGCTTTTAGTTTAAAAAATTATTTATAAAACGAAAGGAGGTAAATATGACATTAAACGAGTTGCAAAAAATTAAAACTAGTGATCTTAGCGATGTAACTCCTGGTTTCGGTATAATGGGAGCAATAACTGCTGTAACTGGTGTAATTGGATTAATATCACAATTTGTTAGTTTATATAAATCATTTAGGTCATCATCTGGACAATATAAAACAAAAGAAGCAGAATATAAATGAGATGATAAAGCTAAAAATGAGCCAAGAATACTTGAAAATTACATATTATTTTAATTTTTTAATTTTTAATAACAAGGTATAATATGCATGTTACTTCAAGTAACCGTACTGAAAAGGTTATTTAAGAGCTTACGCCACCTTAAAGACGAGCCACTATTTTGGAGGTATTGCATGTTAGCAATTATCGAAACAGGTGGGAAACAACTTTTAGTTAAAGAAGGTCAAACAATCTTTATCGAAAAAATCGAAGGTGAAGAAAATACAGAAGTAAAATTCGACAAAGTTTTACTTATCAATGATAAAATTGGTAGACCATACTTAGAAGGTGCAGTCGTAACAGGAACTATCGAAAAACAAGGTAAAGCAAAGAAAATCGTTGTTTACCGTCACAATGCGAAATCAACTCACAAGAGAAAACTTGGACACCGTCAACCTTATACACGTGTTAAAATTACAGGAATCGCAGGTTAATTAAACTATGGCACATACGAAAGCCGGTGGGTCAACACGTAATGGTCGTGATTCACATTCAAAACGTTTAGGTGCAAAACTAGGAGACGGACAATTCGCAACAGCAGGATCAATCATTTATCGTCAAAGAGGAACAAAAATTTTCCCAGGACAAAATGTTGGTCGTGGTGGAGATGACACTTTATTTACAAAAATCGATGGTTATGTAAAATACGAAAGCAGAAGAAACAGAAAGTATGTTTCAGTATATCCTGAAAGACAAAATTAATATACTTAAATAATAAAATGTGCTATCATTAGCACATTTTTTATATATTTATACATTCAGAAATTAATGTAACATAATTAGCTCCACTTTTGATTAAAATATCGTTTCCATCATCTGGAGTAGAGCTCGGAAAACAATTAATTTCCTTACCAATATCATTAAAATAATCAATTAAATGAAAAGCTTTTGAATCCTTATCCAATGAAAAAATAATAGCTTGAGTAGCAATAATTGAAGCAATTATATTAGATTCTTTATAATGATGTCTTTTAGGATGAACACCTAAAGGATATTGCGAGATAAATAGTTCATTATTTAAATCAATATCTTGAGTATTTATTCTATCAATGCCTTCTTTTAAAATATGTATAATCTTTCCTTTATGTTGTCGAAATAGATTAATAATATTTCTCTCTTTTTCATATCCATTAGTAACTAAAATAGAGTTTTTTACCAACGTTTCAATATTCGCACTTAAATACTTAACATTCGTATTTTCGTTAATAATATACAATCTATTTTTTTCTCTTAATAAGTTTGCATTCCCTTTATAATAAAGGACATAAGGCGGATATCTTAGGATATTAAAATCGCTTGGATATGTATCATCAAGAATAGTAAAGTATCTAACATTAAGTTGTTCATATAATTGTTTCCATTCGATTAATTGTTTGCGACTGATTTGTTTAAAATTTTTAATTTCTTTGAAAATTAAAAATGAGTCACCTTTATATTTATTTGATGTATAAAATAGTAATTCGTTCATTATTCCTCCACTATTTATATACAAAAATCACATTATGAACAATTTTAGGAAATATGCTTAATTTCAACTTTTAATACTACTGTATAGAGCATTTAATTATTTTAGTTTTTAAACTAAAATAATATAATATACACAAAATACAAAACATTTACTTTACACAAAATTATTTAGGAGAAATTATGAAAATAGCTTTCTTTGATTCGAAAGACTATGACGTTAAATCATTTAATGAATATAACAATGGGAGACATGAAATAACATTCTTTAAAGAAAACTTAAACTTAGATACAGTTAAGCTAGCTAAAGGATATGATGCTGTATGCGGATTTGTTAACACATATGGTGATAAGGTTATTTTAGAAGTATTAGCTAAAATGGGAATTAAATACTGATTCCAAAGATCAATGGGATATAACAAAATTGATATTGCTAAAGCTAATGAATTAGGAATAGAAGTATTTAGAATTTTTAATTACTCAGCTGAAAGTATTGGAGAATTTGCTTTCGCTACAATGTCAGCTTTAAATAGAAACTTATTAATTGCAAATTCAAGAGTGCAAAAATACAACTTTTCACTTAATGGGTTAGATGGAAAATGCATTGGTAATTCAACTATTGGGGTAATTGGCTCAGGAAAAATTGGACAAACTTTTATTAAAATTGCTAAAGCAACAGGGGCAAGAGTATTAGTATTTGATGCTTTTGCTAGAGATAACTTCCCTCAATTAGCTGAACAATTTGGATTTGAATTTGTTTCACTAACAGAATTACTTCAAGCAAGTGATTTCATTTCAATTCACTGTCCATTATTACCTTCAACAAGATATTTAATTGACCAAGATGCAATCAATACTATGAAAGATGGTGTTATTGTAGTTAACACGGCTAGAGGTGAAATCGTTGATCTTAAAGCTATGTTAAATGGATTAAAATCAGGAAAAGTTCGTGGATTTGCAACTGATGTTTTAGAAAGAGAAGAAGGAAGATTTTACGAAGATGTTTCATCTCGTATAGTTGAACTTAAAGCTATGGATCCAGAATGAAAAGAATTAATCGAAATGGATAATGTACTTGTCACATCACACCAAGCTTACTTAACAGATTTAGCATTAAGTCAAATTGCACAAGCAACATTAGATAATGCTGATAATGCACAAAAAGGAGACTTCTCGAAAGCATTAAGGCTTATGGAGAATGGTAAAATTCAAAATGGATAATGGAAAGCTTATTAATAATACTAATATTAAGCAAGATAAAGCACAATCTCGTGTAAAAGCATTTTTTAATGAATTATTTAGTTTTTTTAAATTTAAACCTTTAGAAAGAATGAATGCAGAAAAACCTAGTGATCTTCGTACATGATTAGTACATGGAATTTCTGAGTTTTTTGGAACAATATTAATTTCTTTAGGACTAGCTGGTTTATCAATTTATACTAAATCAGGATATGTAGCTGAAACTTATTTATTACATCCAATTATTGTTGGATTTTATGCTGGGTTTATAGTGGTTGGAACTTGTTTATTCTTATTTTTACGTTGGAGCTGTGATTTAAATCCGGCTGTAACGATATATAGATATTTAAACGGTAGAAATAACGGTTGATATGCTACATATAAAATTATTATTCAAATGTTAGGAGCTATAGCTGCTGGAGCAATTATTTATGGATTAGGAAAAGTATCTGCTAAAGATGGATTAATTTCTAATGCCCCTATTACAGCTATTAGTGCTGCTAATAAATCATTTATTGATTATTCTAACTATAGCAGAGGTGGATTCTTAGCTGCTGGTTCAACATGAATTTTCTTTGTTGAATTAGTTATGACTTCAATCTTATTATTCCCAATTTTTTCACCTAATATTAATAACAAATATCGTGATTTATTAATCATGTTTGTTATTTCACTTAGTGTTTGAATGGGGATTTTAGGTGGTTCAGCCGCTATTAACCCTGCAAGAGGACTAGCACAACAATTTCCTGTGTTATTATTCGAAGGGCATTCAGATTTATTTATTCAAACAACAGGTAAAGGAATTGAAAAATTCAGTAACCTAGGATTTACTGATGAACAATTACATTTAGTAAAAATTAAAGATTACTTAAATGCTAAAGGTCAATTAACACCAGAAGGCGTTAAACTAATAAGAGAAAATGGAATCTTATGAGATTCTATTACATACGGGACATTAGCTATGGTAATTGGTGATGTTATGTCTCCTGTATTCTACTTATTTGTACAAGGTGCAACTCAAAAAATGGTCAATCCGCTTGTTACAAAAATTATTTCATTTAAAAACTATAGAGCACAATCAATAACAACACCTGAAAAAGAAAATAAAGCTAAAGGCAAAAAATAATATTTATTTCATACATATATTATTAAATATATGTATGATTTTTATTACTAGGAGGATAATATGGATATAGAAGCAATTAAATTAGTAGCGAAAGAGCTCAATATCTCAGAACAACAAGTATCAATTGTATTAGATATGTTATCAGAAGGTTCAACAGTACCATTTATTTCACGTTATAGAAAAGATAAAACAGGTGGACTTGATGAAGAACAAATCTATAAAATAGAAGCTGAATTTAAATATAAAAATGAATTACTTGAAAGACAACAAGCAATTATTAAAATTCTTGAAGAAAAAGATTTATTAACAAAAGAATTAAAGAACAAAATTCTAGCAACCACTATTAAAAGTGATCTAGAAGCAATATATGAACCATTTAAGGTTGGAAAAGTAACTAAAGCTTCAAAAGCTATTGAATTAGGACTAGAACCATTAGCTAAAAGAATTTTTGAAAATAAATCACCTAATTTCAATAGAGAAATAGAAGCTAAAAAATATCTAAATGAAAACATTGAATCTGTTGAATTTGCTTTAGAACAAGCAAATTACATTATTGCACAATGAATTTCGCAAGATTTTGAAATTAGAGATAGAATTAAGCAAGATATTTTAAAATTTGGAACACTTAGAACAAGTGAAACTAAAAAAGCTAAAGAAATTGATGAGGATAAGAAATTCACAAATTATTATGATTTTTCAATTCCTATTAAATACATAAAAAATCACCAAGTTTTAGCTATAAATCGTGGTGAAAAATTAGGTATTTTAAAGTTAACTTTTGATTATAAGCATGAAATTCTTGAAACTATAATTTTAAAGAAAATAGATAAAACTAGAAATAACAAGCCAAATGTCATTGATGCTATTAAAGATTCATTAAAACGTCTAATTTTACCAAGTATAGAGCGAGAAATATTTAGTGATTTATTTGCAAAAGCGGAAGCTTCAAGTATCCAAATTTTTGCAAATTCTGTTGAAAAATTACTTCTTGCTCCAGCAATGTGTGGCCATAATATTTTGGCAATTGACCCGGCTTTTGTTAACGGATGTAAATTGGCTGCTTTGAATGAAAATGGGGATGTATTAGAAATTAATAAGATATTTCCGAATGCACCATTAAACAAAACTAAGCAAGCTGCTGAAATTACATTAGATATGATTCATAAACATAATATTGATATTGTTGTAATTGGTAATGGAACAGCATCTAGAGAAACGGAACTATTTATTGCACAATTAATTAAGCAAAATAATTTAAATGTTAAGTATGCAATTGTTTCTGAAGTTGGGGCTAGTGTGTATTCGGCTTCTAAATTAGCAATAGAAGAGTTTCCTAATTTACATGTTGAAGAACGAAGTGCTATTAATATAGGAAGAAAATTCCTTGATCCACTTAATGAATTAGTTAAAATTGATCCAAAATCAATAGGTGTTGGTCAATATCAACATGATGTTAATCAAAAAGAGTTAGAACATTACTTAGATTTCAAGGTACAAAAAGTTGTTAATGAAGTTGGAGTGGATTTAAATACTGCTACTAAACACATATTAACCTTTATAGCTGGATTAAGCGAAAAAAGTGCACAAAATATCATTGAATATAGAAATTCAAAACCTAATAAAAAATATGAATCAAGATTCGAAATAAAACAAGTAAAAGGTATTGGGGATAAAACATTTGAACAATGTATCGGTTTCTTAAGAATATTTACTTCAAGTAATTTCTTAGATAAAACAATTATTCACCCTGAATCATATCAACTAGCAAATCAAATTATTAATGATTATAAATTAGTATTAAGTGATGATGGGATTGATGTTTCTGACTTAAAAATTGATGAATTAGTTAAAAAATACAATAGTGATAAATATACAATTGAATTGATTTTAAAAGCTTTTAGTACACCTACTAAGAAAATTACTGATAATAAACAAGGGTTTATCTTAAAAGATAATATTACAAATGTTGAAGATTTAGCTATTGGTTCAATTGTTTCAGGAACTGTTGAAAATATCACCGATTTTGGTATATTTATGTATATTGGAATTAAGCAAAGCTTATTTATTCACACAAGTAATTTAAAATTAGAAAATGGAAGTACAGTATTTGAACAATATTATCCTGGTCAAATTTTAAAAGCCAAAATAACAGAAATAGATTTAAATAGAAACCGTATTGGTGGTAAAGAAATATAAAATAAAAAGTTGGCAATGAATACTGTCAACTTACTGAAATGCAATCTCCATTGCAACATAAAGAATTCCTAGGGATTAAAATAATCTCTAGATTTTTTTATATAAAAACTAGGTTTAAATAACCGAGAACATCTAATATTTCTTGTTCTTAAAGAACTTGTTTTTCTTGTAATTTGATTCACGTTGTCTTTTAGTTTTTATGAAGAATTTTCATCATCTGGTATTGGTGTTCATTGTTCTTTATAATAATTTCAATTATAGAATAATTCATCTGCACTCATTCAATCAAATATTTCTCTTGGCATAGAATTAATTTTGTCTTGAGTTTCTTTAATTTCATCGTCAGATACTAAATTAAAATTTTTACCTTTCTTGTAAAATCTTCTAACAATATCATTAAAGTTTTCTATACTTCCTTTTTTGAAATGAAGCATAAGGATTAGCTTTGTAGACATAAATTTTAAGTCTATATGCAAGATAAAAAGAGTTCTAAATTCAAATCCATTATCAGCTGTTACACTTTTAACATTTAATCGATATTTCCTTATCAAGTTTCATAAAGCTTCTGCTATTTTCAATGGATTTTTACCTTGGAATTTTGTTATTATTCCATATCTTGTTAATCTCTCTTGAAATATTAATAAGTCATAATTATCAGCACCAGATTTACCAACTATTAAATCTACTTCTCAATGTCCAAATGTATTTCTTTGATTAATCTCTGCTGGTCTGGATCAAAACGGTCTTACTCATCTAGCACCAACTAGTGTATCAACAACAGTTTTTAGTTTCTTGCCACCTGGTTTATAATACATTCTTAATCTTTCTTTTTTCTTAATAACTCATTGATTAGAATTTATTCAATTAAATACAGTTCTCAATGATGGAATTTTGATGTCATAATTCATTTTCACAAATGTATATGTTGGCTTGACACCAAAAGTTTTCTTATCGTATTTAGAAACAAAAATACTTGAGAATTCCTGATATTGATTGATTTGATTTAATAGCTTAAAATGATTTTTTCATTCATTTCTAATATCTGATTTATTTTGAGCTGAAAATGCATTATATCCCCAAAAATCAGAGTTATTTGTAATTTCTCTATACAATGAACTTTTATTAATTTTAAGAATTTTAGATATCTCTATAACTGAGAAATTTTGACTTAATAATAGCTCGATTTGAACTCGTAATTTGAATGTGATTCTTGTATAATTTATTCGAAATCCTTCCCGAGGGTTTTCAGTGGAGCACAAAAAACAGTACTCCACTTTTATTATACTTTAATAAAAGTGTTGCACTGCAGATTGCAATTCAGCAAGTTGGCAATGAATACTGTCAACTTTTTTGTATATGATAGTTTATTAGTTGTAATAATTAAATTGCATACTATTTTGTTTAATTTCTTTTTCCACCCATCATTAATGAGATGATGTATCATAATAATTGTGCATAATTAATAAATAGAATAATTCCATCAGTCATTGCTCTAGAAAGCATTTCTTTTCTACCGATGTATTGGGCTGCATCAGCATTTTTTCTAATTTGTCATCATGAAACAATCATGTTAACTGAAATTAATAATGTACCAATAACTGTTGTATATCATCCAGCTCTGTAAACAAAGAATGAAACTATAAAGGTAATGATAAATCCAATAAATAAAAATGTTGAAAATACTCATAATAATCTAATGTTAACTAGATTGAATAATCCAAGTATAGCTGCTATTACCATAACACCAGCTGGTATCATCATAATAGCTATCATTTTAGGTAGTGTATTAGTTGAAATCTCAAGTCCTTGATAGGCAAAGTACATATAAAATGAAGCTGCTATCATAATTCCGTAAAAAATTATAAAAATAGGAAGGGATATAAACTTCAATATAATACTTTTCGATAACGAAATAACTCACATAAAGATTACATTAAACACAAGTAATCCGATAACAACACCGAAAACTACACTCCAATTTGTTTCATACCATATTTGAAAATGTTCTGTACTAAATCAAAAACTTAGTCCGATTGAAAGAGAAAGCATAAGAGCTAAACTTAAAGTAAAAGTTGCTAATATTACAGAGTAATATTGCACTCTAGAACTCATAGCTTCAGTTTTTTGGTTAATTTCACCATATTGTTCTTGTCTTGTTAAATTCATAATATTATTTTACCACTAATATACAGTTATACAAAAAAGCACATTATGACTATAAAAATACTAAAAACTTGTATGATATAGATATTTAAGGAGAAATATGGAATTAAAATTAGAAACATTACATAAATTTGAAGAAAAATATAATAACAATCCAAATAATAAATTAATTGAAAACGCTGTGATTAAAAACGGTATTAAAAATACATGTTTAAATCATGAAGTATTAATTAAACATGATTTTGTATTTGATATTGAAACTACTTTAGGAGATATTACTTCACAAAACCAAAGTGGAAGATGTTGAATTTTTGCTTCATTAAATATGGCTAGAGTGGATGCTATGAAAAATTTAAATGTTAAGTCTTTTGAATTTTCACAAAACTATTTTGCTTTTTATGATAAATTAGAAAAAGCTAATACTTTCTTAAACTTAGTAATTGAAAACATTGACAAAGATAATACTGATCGTTTAATGTATCATTTAATTTCGAAATCAAGTGCTACAGATGGTGGATATTGAGAATGATTTGCAGCATTATTAAGAAAATATGGTGCTGTTCCTAAAAGCATAATGCCTGAAACATTTTTATCAGGAAATACTAATGAAATGAATGAACAAATTGATTTACACTTAAAACAAGCTTTTAATACTTTAAAAGAGATGCATAAAGTAGGAAAAAGTCTGCAAGCAATGCATCAATATAGAGAAGAGGTTTTATTTGAAGTCTATGATATTGTGTCTAAATGTTTAGGAAGACCACCGAAAGTATTTACTTATGAATACAAAGATAAAGATGATAAATATCAAAAGATTCAAAATATAACACCAAAAGAATTTTTTGATAAATTTGTAGGAAATGATTTTGATAACAAAGTAGATTTAATTCACGATCCTAGAGGTATTTATCCATATGGAACAAAATACATTTTAAAATATCAAGATTCAATTTATCAAAATAGTGAAGTTGCAATGATAAATGCTTCACTTGAAACAATTAAGAAAGCTGTTATTCTATCATTAAAAGATAATGTACCTGTTTGATTTGGCTGTGACGTAGACCCATTCAAGGATAATAAATCAGGAATTTTTGATCCCGAATTATATTTATATGATGAATTATTTACCCCAGTTCATAATTTAGATAAATCAGCTAGAATTGATTTATTTAATTCTTCATTAAATCATGCAATGGCTTTTGTTGGTGTTAAAACTAATGAAGGCAAACCTATAGCTTGAAAAGTTGAGAACTCATGAGGTGATAAATCAGGAAATAAAGGTATTTATTCAATGTCTGATTCTTGATTTGATGAATATAACTTCTCTGTAATTGTTGATAAAAAATATGTTGATGAAGCTTTATTAAAAGATACAAATGAAAAAGTGTATCTTGAATTATGAGAACCTCTTGCATAATAATTGACAAAGGAATGTGCTTAACAAACATAATATTCCTTTGTTTTTATTTAAATGTTAATGGGTCATTTAAATGTAAGAAGCATTATAAAAAATAATATTTTTTATAAGAATATTAATAAATAAACTTTTTATAATATTTATATGCAAATAAAACAGTTATATTTAGATAATAAGCCGTCTATATTAAAGATTATTTCTTTAATGACATGATCTAATACTAAAATCCCTAATTCCTTAACTAAAGAAAAATCTAAAATCAGAGCTATGATATTTATTTATGCGGGAATTATTACATTTTCATGTCTTGTTTCATTTTTAGCACTAGTTCAATCATCTGGTGAACATTGGAACAAATTTCTAGCATCCGTACAAATTTTAACTTTCTTCATTTTTATAATTGATTATGCATTGCATTTAATTACATATCAAGTACATTATAAATTACCGAAATTGCCTATGTGAAAAGCTGCTTTACGCTATATCTTTTCATTCAACGGAATTATTATTTTATTCTGTATTCTTGCATCCTTTAATGCAATTGCTTATTTATTGCCTGATAATCAGGCCGATACTTTTGCTCAATCAGGAGCAGCTAAGTTTTTTAATGATATTAAATCACTAACGATTTTTAAAATGATTAGATTCTTCTTCATTTTAACATTGTTTGCTCCATTTCAAATTATTACTCAAGTATTTACACAACAAAGAAAAGTTCTTACTTATGTATTTATTTTAATCATCATTTTAATCATACTTTTTGCACTTATTATTTGAAATAATGAAGCGAATTACTTAGATGAACAAAGAATTTTATGAATGAAAGATGATATTATTAAACCTAATATGAATGCATGGTTAGAAAATAACTCATGAGCTAAAAATATAGGACAGCACAAAGGAAATCCATCTTATAAAGAAATTTATAATTTCATTTTCTCATCTAATTTAGAAAGTCAATTGGATAAAATGGGAATGTCATCTTCTCTAAATAGTATCCAACATATTAAAAGTGAAATTGAAAATGCTGTATCATCTGCTGGTTATCCAATTTCATTTTGAAATGCCATTTACT
This sequence comes from Mycoplasmopsis verecunda, assembly GCF_033546915.1. NCBI lineage: Bacteria > Bacillati > Mycoplasmatota > Mycoplasmoidales > Metamycoplasmataceae > Mycoplasmopsis > Mycoplasmopsis verecunda. The sequence continues at coordinate 879,152 of NZ_CP137850.1, read as the reverse complement.
TTACAACTATTACATTAACAACGATAGGTTATGGAGATTATGTGCCACATGCACCTGTAACAAAAGGAATAGTAATATTTATTTCTTTAGTATCAATCGCAATAATTGCAATTCCATCAGGGCTTATTGCTGGTTCATTCCTGTCTGAAATGCAAAAACATTTCAAAAATAAGGACAATAATAATTCAGAAGAAGATGACAATAAAGAAGAAATTAAAGAAAAAATGTCAAAAATAAAAAATGATATTGATAAAGCCTTAAATAAAAGTCTTGATCAAAATGCAAAAACCCAAAAGGACAAAAAAACCGAAATACAAAAAAACAATGAAGGGAAGTAATATGATACTTTTAGGATCCCATGTGTCTTTTAAGGCACCTAATTATTTATCAGAATCATGTGAAATATCAATTAATCAAAATGCAAATACTATGATGATATATCTAGGAGCTCCACAAAATGTACGTAGAGTTGATGTAGATAAATATGGATTAGATATTTATGAAGATAAATATGAATCATTAATACCAAGAGAGCGAATAGTAGTACATGCTCCTTACATTGTAAATCCTTCCAATCCAGACAAAGCACAATTTGCAATTGATTTCTTAGTTCAAGAAATTAAAAGAATGGATTATGCAGGATTTAAATATTTAGTATTACATCCAGGAGCTTCTGTAGGATATGATGTTGAAGAAGCTTTAGATACTTTAGTAGATAGCTTAAAAGAAATTATTGCTAGAACTCCTGATTCAAATGTAGTTATTTGTATTGAAACAATGGCTGGAAAAGGAACTGAAGTAGGAGTTAATTTTGAACAATTAGCTCATATTTTGCAATGAGTTAATAATGATAGAGTACAAGTGTGCTTAGATACTTGTCATGTATGAGATGCTGGATATGATATAAAGGATTATGAAGAATTTAAAGATGAATTAAGAAAATGAGATATATTAAAACATATTAAAGTTATACATTTAAATGATTCTAAGAATGAAGTTGCTTCACATAAAGATAGACACGCAAATATTGATAAAGGTACAATAGGATTAAAAGCATTACAAAAATTCGTTTTTGATCCTGATTTCGAAAACATTCCAATTATTCTGGAAACACCAGTGCCAGAAACTGGGCCTATTTATAAAGAAGAAATAGCTATGCTATTAAATAAGGATAATTAATTTAAAATAAAAGAATATATCTAAATTTCAGTCTTATTTATTGATATATTAAGGATTTTGTGTATAGGTAAAAATAAAAATATAAAAAAATTATTTTTGCTATAATAAATAAGAATTTTAATATTGATATCAAATTAAAAAGAAAAGGAGCAAATATGGCTAGAGAAGGTTACACATTAGTGTGCACAGAGTGTAAAATGGAAAACTATATTTCTAAGAAAAATAAGAAAAACCATCCAGAAAAAGTTGAACTTTCAAAATACTGTTCAAAATGTAATGCTCACACAAACCACAAAGAAAAGAAATAATTTCTTTTCCATTCACATTCAGCAAAAATATGCTGAATTTTTTTATTATCTCGAGCTTATAAAGATATTCAGGACAGCAAATGTGGTAACTGAATATGGGAAAATGGCACTCAATTAGTCAATTCGCAAAATCATTAAGAGATGTAATAAATGATGTTCCTTTAAGATATATTTATCAAAAAGAGAAAGAATTAGGTTGAACTGATACCGATGTTTATGATAATTGGTTTAGAAGATTTAAAACAAATGTCTTGAAATTCACAAATAAGAAATTAATTGAATTTATTCCGTATAATACTTATAATAATTTAGACTATAAGAAAAGAAACGGAATTTCTATGAAATCTATTAAAAAGAAAAATCAAGATAGAAAAATAACAAAACCAAATAATATCAGTGATGAAGACTATGAAATTATCTTAAATGTGTTATTAGATAGATTTTAGGTGAAAACTCAACTAAAAAAGATAGAAATAATAAAGTCTCTGAAGTTATAGATAAAATCAAAAAATCAAAATGTAAAACATCTACAGCACAGCTATGAAGATTATTTCGCATTCATCGTTCAAGATTTTATGATAGAAAACATAATGTTGGTTATAAGAAAAGAAAAGATTCGAAAGTAAATAACATTGAATATATAGTCACAGTTAATGAAATGTTTAAAGAACACAAAGGTAGAATTGGATCCGATAAAATAGCTGGTTTAATTAAAAAGAATAAATACTTTGACATTTATTAATTAAAAAGTTGAAAGTCCACCTAAGTGGTAAATTGAGTAGTTCCTCAATATTGCTGTATAAATTTTACAAAAATGTTCCAAAAGTGTGAAGAAAAATACAGCCTGAGCTTAAAATTCTTTGTTATTTAGATGAAACTGTTGAAATATTTAGAAGTTTTTAACCTAATTATTCTTCCTGTTTTATCATCAATAAAATCACGATATTGATTATTTATTGCGTTGAACATTTGTGAAATATATTCAAAATTAACATATCTCGGAAACTTGCCTTTTGGTAGAAAGTTTCTGATTTTTTATGAGCATTTTCTATGCTTCCTTTTGTAATGATGAATATGTATCGCACTTGTAAATAACCGGAATTTCTCTTATTTCATTTAACTTCACATTTTCCGAACCATTGTCTATGATTAGAGATAAAATGGTTAAATTGTGATGATTAATCAATTTAAGAAGTGATTCTTTTATTGAATCTGCATCTCGCCGAGTTAATATCCCAAATAACATTCTTGTCTTTCTTTCTAGCAAGGTAAGAATACAATATTTAGCTCTTAAATTAAGAATTACTGTGTCCATTTCATAATGTCCAAATTCTTCTCTGTTTCTAATTGTTAATGGTGCGAGATGAATAGAAATACCAAAGTTAATTTTCTTAGATTGCACTCCTTTAGGCTTTTCTCTTGCCACGTAGTTTATCTCAATTAGATTTTGAAATACCTCTTTTGATTTCAAAATAAAAATAGAGAAATCAACATCTTTAACGTATTCTTTATCCATAAAGTAATAAAAAGCTTGTGGCGTAGGTATAAAAGCATTTTTATCCTTCAATTGTTCTTTATAGTAATCCAAGAATGTCGTTACTGATATTAGTGGTTCAAATTTCTTTTCATTATCTGAAAGTAAAATACCTTTAGATAATTTTCTCTTAACAATTCTGTGTTGTTTACTTCAAAACCTTCAGAAGCGAACAATATCATCTCATTTTGAAATTGTGTTTTCATGAATTTGTTGAACTGGATTTTGAACATTTTGCATTTTGAGCTGAACTCATTCACGATGTGAAACTTTAAAAATTGTTGTTAGTCTATTTTTACAATTACTGCAAAATTTGTATGAGTCTTCTGCTGTGTAATTTCACATAGCTAGTTTTAAATTTTGCTTGAGAACTTTAGCTGATACGTTCATTGTTTTTGAAATATCATTCAGTGTTTCATGTGTTGCGAAATATTTAAACATAATAGCTAGCTTTTCCATGTTGAAATGAGTTATATTTTGCTCTCTGAGTTTGTTTATGCCCTTATGGATTTTGTTTATTTCGTTATCATTTAGTGAATCCATTATTGCAAAATGATAATATGCTTCTCTTTGAGTTTTTGATATAACCGATTGATATACTTTTTCCTCAATTTTTATGCAAAATACTCTTTTTTGTTATACTTCAAATCTATTAACATTATAATTAAGTTAGTTCCTTCCTTTAGATTTGCAATTTTATTATACAAGGAACTACAAAAAAAGCTGTTAGCTCACGATTAGGTGGATTGACAGCTTTTTAATTTATAATACTTTGACATTTCACAACCAACAGTTTCAAAAATAATGGTAAATTCACATCTATATGTAAATAGCTCAAAGAAACCTAAGAAATTCAAAGAAGATAAAAATACAAAAGACGACTTTGACTATCTTGTTGGTTTAGATAAACGTAAAAATTTAAAGTCACTGGAAGCAGCATCTGGTGATTTTATGGTTATAAGTAATAATGATAAACACTATCATTTACATATGATTAGTGACATAAAAACTGGAAAAATACTTGCTTATAATTTAAGCGATAATCAATCTGCAAAAGTTGTATTGAAAGATATTTGCAAATTACCTAACAATATTTCAATCTTGAATACTGATCATGGAAGACAGTATTTCGATAAAGAAGTTAGAAAAGAATTGAAGAAGAGAAATATCAGACAGTCAATGGGTATTGCAGGTAAGCCTAATGATAACCTATGAATTGAATATATTTTTGGAAGAATTAGACAAGAATTATTCTCTCAACACAATATCGAAAAATTATCAATTAATCATGTGAAAACATTAATAGATGAATATGTAGATTATTGAAATAATAAAAGACCTATTAAGGCCTTAAATTACATGTCACCGAATGAATATTTAGATTTTTTTGATGAAAAGAACTGTCCTAAATATCTTTTTTAGTTCGTCTTTTTTAATTTATTTTCATAATTTAATACATTACTCTATAATAATATACATAAGGAATATATGAAGAATACAAGAATTGATTTACTAACAGGATTCACACTAGTAGGAAATTCATTCATGCCCGCGAATACTATAACATATAACAAGAATATAGATATAAATGAATTAAACGAGGATATTCTATATAAAAATTCAGATGATAAAAATTTAGAACATAAATTAAAAGAAGAATTAGGTGAGGATGAATATAAAAAAAGAAAGCTCATTATTAACAATATAATTGAGCAAAAAGAAGAATTAAAAAATGCAATACCAAAAAATGAGAAAGCAAGGTTAATAATTAATTCTATTGATAAATCAGAAAAAATAGAGAATAATGCTTATGACTTATATGAAATAAGGGGAATGGCAGATAAAGTTAAACAGTTGGCATCGCAAGATATAACTGATTCATCACTAAAAGATGAATTAGAACAATTAAATACTAATAAGGTTATAAACCGAATCCGTTCTACTCAATCGCATCCTAAAATTATTTTGTCAGCGAGACAGAATAAATCATTTTATATACCTCAATGAGAATATGATAAAGATGATCCAGAAGGTATTAAATATGCTAAAGAAGCTAAAAAATTTAAAACACAAAAAGAATATGAAGCTGAACTTAATAAGATAGTTGAACGTGTAAATGAGGAACAAAAGCTTAAAGAAGAACTAGAAAGAAAAAGATTAGAAGAATTTAATAAAGAAATGTCTGAAATTACTGTAGATATTGATTTAAATTCACCTACCATAGATAATGATGTAAAAAGAGCTATTTCTAATAGTTTTGGCTATTTGGTTGATTCTCTTGAAGCACATAATGAAGTTATGGGTGATTGACTAACCAAAACTAATAACATGAATATAGTAAGTGCATCTTTTACAGCAATTGCTTGGGGGCTATTTGCTGCTTTTAGCGTTGCTTCGTTTTTCACATTTAATGCATTCGCTGCCCATGCTGCTTCTGCTTTATTACAAGCATCATTTATGACATATTTCACAAAAAGAAGTTTTGATTCATACTATGAAGGTGCAAAAAGGCTATCTGAATTTCAAGAAGTTATAAACTCGAAAGAATTCAAATTATGAAAAGAAATAAAATACACTAAACATTACGAACTAAGACAATGAATATATACAATGAAAAAAATAATGAGTGAGAATAATATAAATTTTGATGATATACTAAAATTCGATTCATTTATAAATACAGCATTGGATTCATTAGTGAACCAACAAAAGGGGTTTTCATTAGGTTTCTCTTATTTTGCAAGTGGAAAATCATTCACAAAATGAATACATCAACTAATATCAAAATTATCAGTTAAACTATCTGAAAAAATACCAACAATTGCACCATTGCTAACTGCATCACTAAGTCCTGATATATTAAGTTCGACATCAAATCTATTATTTAAATGAAAAGATCTTATTTCAAGAAATTATTTTGGGACACTCAATAAGAAACTTGCACAATTAGAAAAACTAATTAATGTTAAGAAAACAATTTTAACTAAAGCATCAGCACTTGTGCCGATAATGGCTATACTAAATATTGCAGATTTTTGTTTAACTATTGTTTCAATTTTACATGATATTAAGTTAAATACTAATCTCATTAATATGGCACAAAAAATTAGACAGAAATATGGATTCAAAGACTTATTATGAAATCAATAAAATTGAAACAAAATACACGCCAAATAAATAAATATAAATTGATTTCCAATTACAAGAATGACATCTTATACATTACCAGAATTGTATGTTGAATGCACTTAGAATTATTAACAATCATCTTATTGTGATTTGTAACAAAGGGCTGAATTTTATTTATCTTACTAAATCCTTTTCTTATAAGAAATATTTTTAGATTTTTAAAACAACGGAAAAGATTGAAAAAAAACTTCCTTGCCTTTAATTTACCTTCAATATATATTAGGGATATTGAACACCCCTATAAAAATTCATGAATTTATAAATTTATAAAAAGTAAATTATTTATAGAAAATAAGAAATTAGCTGTTAATAAAAATATTAATAAATATTTTCAAATAAATAATTCTGTTAATAATTTTAATATTTTTGCTGAAAGTAGAAATTATCTCTTATATAGTTGTTTAAACAAATTAATGAAATATATTGCAATTATTGATGGTTTAAGCTACTCAATAATAAGTCTTATATTTATATATGGTATTACAAATATAATTACAGTTGAAACTGTAGATAAGTCAGAGTTTTTTGCTTTCTATGGCGAATATCTTCTTTATATTTTAGGATATTTAGTATTTATGATGATAGTTATAACTCCATTGAGATGAAAAGTGCATTCGAAAATTATTTATTATTGCAATGAATATGCTATTCTAAATGCATATAATCTCAAAATTTCTGAAAAAATGGACTTGTTATCTAAATACAAAAAGAATTATATTCAAAAAGTATATATGAAATCCCTAAGGAAACAAAAAAGCATTGATTACGATAAATAGTCAATGTTTTTTTAACTAATATATCCTAGAAATTGATTTATTTTCAATAATAAACAATAGTAATATAATTTAGTAACTTAAAACACAAGGAGATAAAATGGACAAAAGAAAATTAGAAGAAATGTTTGAACAAACAGGAGTTGATGCTTTAATTTCAGAAGCTCCTCAAACAAGATTATGATATGCTGGAGTACAAACATCTGATGGTTTTATTGCTATCGAGAAAGATAAAGCAACATTATTTGTTGATGGTAGATACATAGAATATGCAAGCAATAATGCGAAAAATGTAGATGTAGTATTAATAAAAGGAAATTCTTTATCAGAATGATTTAAAAATAGAGGATATAAGAAAATTGCTCTTGAAAAGAACTATTTAACAAAAGAAGTTCAAGATAAAATCGTTTCTATGGTTAATCCTGAAGAAATTAAATGAGTTGATGCACAAGCTTTAAGAGTTATTAAATCAAAAGATGAATTAAAAATTATGCAAAAAGTAATTGATATTTCATTATCAGCTCTTGAAGAATTTAAACAATGAGTTAAACCAGGTGTTACAGAAAAAGAAGCAGGAGCTTATTTAAACTATTTACTTAAAAAACACGGGGGTGATAAAGAAGGATTTGATGAAATTGTTGCAACTGCTTCTTCATCAGCTGAACCACACCATCATACAACTGACAAGAAATTAGAAGAAGGATGCTTATTAAAAGTTGACTTTGGTGCTAGATACAAAGGTTATACAGCTGATATTACTAGAACTTGAATTCTAGGCGGAGAAGATAAAGTAAGAGATTCCAAAGCTTTAGAAATCCTTAACATTGTAAAAGAAGCCGCAGCTGCTGGAAGAGCAAGTGTTAAACCAGGTATGAAAGCTAGTGACGTAGATAAAGTGTGTCGTGATTACATAAAATCAAAAGGTTATGGAGATTATTTTGTACACTCAACTGGGCACGGTTTAGGAATTGATGTACATGAATGACCTTCTATTTCACCTTTATCACAATGAACATTAGAACCAGGAATGATTTTAACAGTTGAGCCAGGAATTTACATTGAAGGTCTTGGTGGAGCTAGAATTGAAGATGATGTTTTAGTAACAGAAAACGGACATTATGTATTCTCAAGAAAAGAAGAAAATAATGAAACTATTTTCTAATATCGAACCTTATGGAAAAGGTTATTTACAAGTAGATGATATTCATAAAATTTATTATGAAGTAAGTGGAAATCCATCAGGACAACCTGTTATGTTTTTCCATGGTGGTCCAGGTGGAGCAACATCACCTAAATGTAGAAGATTCTTTGATCCAGCCTTTTATAAAATAATTTTATTTGATCAAAGAGGTGCCGGTAAATCTTTACCATATTGTGAATTAAAAAATAATAATACTCAAGAATTAGTTAATGATGTTGAAAAATTAAGACAATACCTTAAGTTAGATAAAGTAGTAATTTTAGGTGGTTCATGAGGCTCTACATTAGCAATGTGTTATGCTATTAAATATCCCCAAAATGTTAAAGCTTTGATTTTACGCGGTGTATTTTTAGCTAGACAAGAAGATATTGATTTCTTATATGAAAAAGGTGCCGATGTCTTTTATCCAGATTACTTTGAAAAATATGCTAATTATGTTGCGAATGAGCAAGGTAATTCTATATTAGAAAAGTATTACAAATTATTAATAGGAAATGATAAAGAAAAAAGAAATAAAGCGGCTGAATTATTCGCAAATTGAGAATCAACTGTTGTCTCAATTAATAAAGCAAATATTAAGCCTAATTTCAAGCATGATTATCAAATCGCTTTATTAGAAGCGCATTATTTCATGAATAATTCATTTTTTCCTAATGATAACTATATTTTAGACAATATAGATAAGTTTAAAGATATTAGAACAATAATTGTACATGGAAGACAAGATATTGATACTAGACCAATTGGAGCTTGATTAGTCGCTAAAGAATTAAGTAATTGTACTCTAAATCTTGTTGATGCAGCAGGACATACACAATGAGATGCTAGAAACCAAGCAAAATTACTTGAAGCTAACGAAATTATTAAGGAAGAAATAAGAAATAAATTAATCTAGACATATGTTTTTCATATGTCTTTTTCTATACATTTTTTAGCTATTTTGAATAAATAAGCAATTAGATAAATAATATGCTAATTAATTTATCTAAAGAAACATTTAATACTTAAATATAGTAGTAAAAAATTGGAAATATTTCTTTTTAAATATTTAAATAATATTTAAAAAGTTTTAAAATAATAACGATGTTATAAATAACTATAACGTCCATATATTTAAAGGAGAATATTATGGCTAAATTTAGACGTGTATTTATGATCGTAACAGATGGTCTAGGAATTGGACCAGATGCCGATCAAAAACGTTTTGGAGATGATGGAGCTAACACAATTCGTTCAGCTTCTATGGTAGAAGAATTTAAAATTGATACTTGAAAAAAATTAGGTATTGGTAATATTACAAACTTAAACGGAAATTACCATGTAAAAGAACCAATGGCATACATGGCAAAAGTACAAGAAGTTTCAAATGCTAAAGATACATTAGCAGGACACTGAGAAATGATGGGAATTAAAACAGAAGTTCCATTCCCTACATTTGCTGAAACAGGATTTCCACAAGATTTAATTGCAGAATTAGAAAAAGCATTTGATGGAAGAAAAATTGTATGTAATAAAGCTGGTTCAGGAACAGAAATTATTGATGAATATGCTCAAGAACAAAAAGATACAGGAGCAATCATTGTTTATACATCAAATGACTCAGTGCTTCAAATTGCTGCTCATGAAGAATGAATCGGATTAGACAATCTTTACAGATATGGTAAAGAAGCTAGAAGAATTTGTTCTTCAAAACCAGAATGAAACGTTGGACGTATTATTGTTAGACCATTTATTGGTACACCTGAAACAGGCTACACAAGAACATTTAACAGACATGATTACGCTAACCAACCAAGACCAATGATTTTAAATGAATTACAAAAAGCTGGAATTGAAGTTATCGGAATTGGAAAAATTAATGACATTTTCGTAGGTCAAGGTATTTCAGAAGCTATTCACTCAGATGGTGACATGGATGGAATGGATAAAACAATCGAATTAGCTGAACAAGATGGAGAAAACAAATTCATCTTTACAAACTTAGTTCAATTTGACTCACACTACGGTCACAGAAGAAATGTTCACGGATATGCACAAAACATTGCTGATTTAGATGCTAAATTAGGAAAATTAATTAATGCAATGCGTGAAGATGATTTATTAATCATGACAAGTGATCACGGTAATGACCCATTATACCCAGGATTCAACCACACAAGAGAATTCTTACCAGCTACAATTTACTCAAAATCATTTAAATCTCCAAGAGTATTACCTAACTTCACAGGATTAGGAACATTAGGGAATATCGTTGCAAGAAACTTCGGTGTTGATATTGTTACTGAAACAGGTGATGACGTATTTGAAGAATTAGTATAATAAATAATTATCGCACTACACATAATATTGTAGTGTGATTTTATTTGCTTTTAGTCCTAAAGAATAATAATGAAAAGGCAAAATGTGGAACAAAATTTCCACAAAATGTTATAATTATTGCATGACTGAACACAAGAAAAGTAAACAAATTTCTTATAAAGATATTTCAACTATAGCAAATGTTTCTATATCTACTATTTCTAGATACTATAATGGGGGTTATGTATCTAATAAAACTAAGCGTAAAATTGCTTCGGTTGTTAAAGAATATGAATATATTCCTAACCATGGAGCAAGAATGATTCGTGGAAAAGATACATCAGTATTTGCTATAGCTCCAATATTTGGAAGTAGTTTGTACCAATATATTATTAATGGGATTATAGCTGCTTGTTCTCGTAGTAATAAAAGAGTTATTACTACTTACTCAAACCCATCAACACAGGAATACATTGAAACAATCAAATATATGCTTTCATGAAGACCTACTTCATTAGTTGTTTTTGTACCTGAATATGATGATTTATTATTTAAATACTTAAGAACAATAGAAAATGTTGCTATTGTAGTTTATGGTTACCAAGTAGATGGATTAAGTTGGATTATCCCAAATGAAATCCAGGGATTTTATGATGTAACTATGGACTTTTATAAGCAATTACCTGAAGATGATAAGAAAATACTTTTCTTGCAAGACCGTAAACTATTAACAAGACAAAAAGAAAAACGTTATGCCGGTTTTCTAAAAGCTTGTCAAGAAACTAATGCTGAATGCTTAAAATATGAAATTTCAACAAGAAAAAATGAAAAAGATTTAAAAGAATTCATTGCATTCGCTAAAGAACATAACATAAATAATGTTGTTTGTTCTACACACGATTCATTTATTTCACTTGCTACTCAAAATCAAAGATACTTTAAATTAACTGATATTGGGTATCAATCAATATATGATAATTTAAAAATTTATTCAAGCAAAATTTTCATTGACTTCCCTTTAATAGGGCTAGAAATTGAAAATATGATAACAAATCAAAGAGAAAAGAAAACTTTACAACAAAAAGAAATTGACTTAAAATTAATTTCATCCGTAAAGAAAGATTAATAAATATGGAAAAAAATAAAAATTTCCATATTTTTTTATTTTTAATAAAAAAAACACTTTGTAAAAAAATAAAATTATTGTGTCAAGATGACGAAATAAAACAAGGAGGTATAAATGTGGAAGTTTAATTCCAAAAAAGCAACAACCACTACTTCAAATAACACAACTTCAACAATGAGTGTTAAACAAAAAAGTAATAAAGCTTTAAGTTTATTTGCTTTGATTTTAATGAATATAGTAGCTGTTGTTAGTTTAAGAGGATTACCAGCAGAAGCTGAATATGGACTTGGTTCCGTGTTTTACTATGTTTTTGCGGCTATATTCTTCTTAATACCAGTTGCTATTGTAGCGGCTGAACTAGCCTCTACATATCCACAGAAAGGTGGAGTATTTAGATGAGTAGGTGAGGCTTTTGGACCTAAGCTAGCTTTCTTATCTATGTTCTTATTATGAGCTGAGGTAACTATTTGATTCCCAACAGCTCTTACATTTGGTGCTGTAGCTTTAGCTTATATTGTGCCAGACTCGGCAGTCGCCAAGGCTATTGCAAGTAATAAAGTTTTCGTTCTTATCATTGTGCTAATAATTTATTGATTAGCAACAATCCTTTCATCATTTGGAACTAAGGCATTTGCTAGAGTTGCTAAATGAGGTGGAATTATTGGAACAATTATTCCTGTAGTAATTTTAATTGGATTCGGATTTGCTTATGTAATTGCTGGAAATGAGCCAGCTATTCCAATTCATGCACAAGACTTGTTGCCTAAATTAAAAGGATTTGACTCATTAGTTCTAGCTGCTGGAGTATTCCTATTCTATGCTGGAATGGAAATGAATGCAATTCATGTTACAGAAATAGATAATCCAAAGAAAAATTATCCACTTGCTATTATGATTTCATCAATGGTAACAGTTCTTATCTTTATTTTAGGTACACTAGCTATTGCATTCATCTTGCCTGCTAGTGAAATTAACTTAACTCAAGGATTACTAGTAACTTACATCAAAGCATTCACTTGAGCAGGTGTACCATGATTAGCTCCTATATTAGCTGCAATGTTAGCTATTGGGGTATTAGCTGGAATAGTAACCTGAGTATCTGGACCTAGTGTCGGTATGCTAGCTGTTGCTAAAGCAGGTTACTTACCAAGATGATTCCAAAAAACCAATAAACGTGGAATCCCAATTCACTTATTAATGGTTCAAGGGATTATTGTAACCATTTTATCAACATTATTTGTTGTGCTACCTTCAGTTGAAGCGGCATATCAAATCTTAAGTCAATTAACATCTATCTTATACTTAATTATGTATGTGCTAATGTTTTCGGCAGCCATATATTTACGTTATTCACAACCAAATAGACCTAGACCATATAGAATTCCTGGGCCTAAGAATATAGGTATGTGGATATTTGCTGGTTTAGGATTAATCGGAAGTGGATTAGCATTAATTGTTAGCTTTGCTCCTCCATCACAAATTCAAATTGGAAGCACAGCTGCCTATATTGCTATATTAGTTGTTGTGACAATTGTATTCTGTGTGCTACCATTTATCATACTTGCATTAAGAAAACCACATTGAGTTGATCCTAATAGTGATTTTGCTCCATTTACTTGAGAATTAGAAGGAACAAAACCTGGATTAATTAACCATTCAGGTTCCGAAACAAATGAATTAGCTAAACAATACTTTGATAATAAAATCAAAGGTGATATTGTAATGTTTGATAAAGAAATTGAACACAAGATTGATGAATTAAAACAATATGTAGCTAAAAAAGAAGAATTATTACTTATTAAACTAGGACATGAAAGTTTAATGTATGAAAAAGCCGAAGAAAAAATTCTTAAGAAAATTCAAAAGCAAAATGATCAAACTTTAAAATCAATTTCAAAAGCACAAAATTCATCTGTAAAAATTCACACTTTAAATCAAAACAAACCTACTGAAGCTAAAGTTGCGGACACAACAGCTGATACAAATTCTAATGTGGCAGACACCGATACTGAAAGTAAGACTTAATGAATTTAGAATTAATCAAAACTACTTTGCAAGAAGCATACAAAAAGCACAAAAGTGATAATGGTGGCAAGAATGCTAGTTATATTCCTTATTTAGCAAATGTACCATCAGAATTATGCGGAGCAACAGTAGTAACTGTAAATGGTGATGTAATATCATTTGGTGATGACAACTATGGTTTTGCTATAGAGTCAATATCAAAAGTTTGCACACTAGCTCTTGCTATGGAACAAACTGATGCTCACACTGTTAGATCAAAAATTGGTACAAGTACAACTGGATTACCATTTAATTCAGTTATGGCATTAGAATTACATAAAGATAAACCATTATCCCCATTAGTTAATGCTGGAGCAATGGCAACAACAAGTTTAATTCAAGCTGATTCTAAAGAAGACAGATGAAATAAGATACTTAATTTCCAAAGAAAAATGATGTCAAGTGATGTTGTATTATCTAATGATGTTAATACATCTGAACAGAATACTAACTTTCATAATAGAGCTATTGCATGATTGCTTTATTCAGCTGGTAACATGTATTGCGATCCAATGGAAGCTTGTGAAGTATATACACAACAATGTTCAACATTAGTGACATCAAAAGATTTAGCTATTATGGCTTCTACACTCGCAAATAAAGGTATAAATCCAGTTACTAAAGAACAAGTCATTTCAAGCAAAAATGTACCACATATTTTAGCTGAAATGACTATGGAAGGTTTATACGATAGATCAGGGGATTTTGCCTATATGGTAGGATTACCTGGAAAAAGCGGTGTTGGCGGAGGCTTAATAGCTGTAGTTCCTGGAAAATTAGGAATAGCAGTATTTTCCCCGCCATTAGATCCATATGGTAATAGTGTAAGGGGATTCAAAATTATTAAAGAATTTTGTAATAAATTGAAGCTTAACTTATATCTAGATAACGAATAAAAGGAAGGAATAAAATATGCCTTTGCATAAAACAAGACACAATGAAAAAGACAGTATTTTCGGGTCAAGATTAGCTGATATTCAGCTACCTAAATACCAAATGCCTGATGGTGAATCAGATCCTGATACTGTGCTTGAAATTGTAAAAGATGAATTGTTTTTAGATGGTAATGCAAGACAAAACTTAGCAACATTTTGTCAAACATGAGAAGAAAAACAAGTTCATGAATTAATGGATATTTCAATTAATAAAAACTTAATTGATAAAGATGAGTATCCACAAACAGCTGAAATAGAACAACGTTGTGTTTCGATGATAGCTGATTTATGGAATGCGCCAAAAGATCAAGAACCAATTGGTACTTCAGGAATCGGTTCATCTGAAGCTTGCATGCTTGGTGGTATGGCAATGCTAGAAAGATGGAAAGCAAAAAGAATTGCTGAAGGAAAAAGCACAGATAAACCCAACCTTGTATGTGGACCAGTGCAAGTTGTTTGAGAAAAATTCTGTCGTTATTGAGATATCGAAATCCGTCAAGTTCCAATGGAAGAAGATAGATTCTATATGGATGCAGAAAGTATGGTCAAATACATTGATGAAAACACTATTGGTGTTGTTTCAACATTTGGATTAACCTTTACTGGAGCATTTGAACCAATCTATGAATTATCGCAAGCACTAGATAAGCTAGAAAAAGATACAGGATTAAATGTAGATATGCATATAGATGCTGCTTCGGGAGGATTTTTAGCTCCATTTACAGCGCCTGATATCTTATGAGACTTTAGAGTCCCTAGAGTAAAATCCATTTCTGCCTCAGGACATAAATTTGGTTTAGCACCACTAGGAGCAGGATGAATTATTTGAAGAGATAAATCTGAATTACCTGAAAAATTAATTTTCCATGTTAATTACTTAGGTGGAGATATGCCTGTCTTCCAAATTAATTTCTCTCGTCCAGCTGGTCAAATTATTTCGCAATATTACTTATTCCTTAGATTAGGAAAAGACGGTTATAGAAAAATCCATATGAATTGTTATGATACAGCACAATATATTGCTAAAGAAATTGAAGCAATGGGATATTTCGGATTAATCAATGATGGTTCTCCACAACATGGTATTCCAGCAACAACTTGAAGATTTAAAAAAGGTGTTGATTTAGGTTTCAATTTATATGATTTAGCTGAAAAATTAAGAGTTCGTGGATGACAAGTCCCAGCATACTCAATGCCAGCAAATGCTCAAGATGTTATTGTGCAAAGAGTGCTAGTTCGTCAAGGATTTGGACGTGATATGGCTTCCATATTGATTAACGATATTAAAAAAGCTATTCAAGAACTTAAAGTGCATAAACCAACTGTTTCACTTGATGAAAAATCTGGTGGATTTAAACACACATAGTTCTATTTAATTCTGGTTTTAATTAACCAGAATTTTTCTTTTTAAATTTTTCAGAAGATAATAAATACTTAAAAAATCATAATAATTAACTTTTATTACTTGAAAGTAGACTTTTTAGTATTTAATAAATGAATTAAATTTTCTAAATAAAAATATAAATACAACTAGACTTTTTAAAAAAGTGTGTAAAATATATATAGCGTGGTCGCGTAGCTCAGCTGGATAGAGCACGAGCCTTCTAAGCTTGTGGTCGGAGGTTCGAATCCTCTCGTGATCGCCATTTTTTTATACCCTTTTTTTACATTCAAAAAGGAAAATTTGATAAATAATTTCATTTTCACATTAATAACATTTTTGTAAAAAATGTTATACTTTAGCATAAAATTTAATAAGTAAAAGAAAAAAGGAGAAAAGATGTGAAAAATGTTTAAGATTTTACCTAACAAAATCAAAGCACAATTTGGTATTGGTATCTTAATAGTTATCATCAATGTTGCTTTGACAATGATGCTTCCTATTTTACTTTCTCAATTCTTACCATTAGTAATTGAACCACATAGTGATGTTACTCATCCAATACAATTAAGAATCTTTGATTTTGTTGTGTATGAATCTAAAGACTGAAATCAAGTATTTACTGTGTTGCTTGTTACATTCCTGATAACATTGTTTTTAGCTGCTTCCACTTCGTTTGGATATGTGCTAATTATTATTTGAGCAGGAGAAAAAGCTTCAAACTTTTACAGAAATACATTATTTAGAAAATATCAAAAACTTAGTTTGAAAGATATTGCTCAACTTACAAACGAAAGTCTAATTACACGTATTAATGATGATGTTGCCTTATTTTGAGACTTCTTAATTGGTTCATCAATATCTTTAATTAAAGCTCCGCTATACATAATTGTTGGACTAGTGTTTGCATTTATGACTGATGTGCCTTTAACATTTTCTATTATCTCAGTTATTCCACTGTTAATTATTGTTATTGCTTACATGTTTATCAAAGTTAATCCACTAATTAAAAGAAATAGAAAAAATCTTGACTGAATTACTAAAGAAGTTGATGAATCAATAAATGGAGCAAGATTTATTAAAGCTAATAACTTACAATGAAAACAATATGAAAAATTTAATAAAGCAAATGGCGCATGATTAAAAACAGAAAAAAGAAGTTTTCAATACTTTGCGATTGGTATGCCTGCATTCTTTGTTATCATCAACATAATAGTTGTTATTATTTATGCTATCGGTAAGACACAAATGGATGCTTTAGCAGCTACTGAAGCTGGATTAAGAAGTGAAAATGGTGCACAATTAATTGCGAAGTTAAATGTTTTCATTGAGTATGAAGTTTTAATTGCTCAAGGGATTATTATGTTTTCGCAATTTCTTGGATCATTTTTCAAAGCTAAAATATCAGCCGGAAGAATTGTGGAAGTTCTTGATAAACAATATGATGATTTACATGTTGAACAAGGATTAATGATTACTGATAATAAAAATGATATTTCTCAATATTCAATTGAATTTAGAAATGTTAATTTTAAATACTTCCAAACTTCAGAAGATTATTCTGTTAAAAATCTTAACTTCAAAATTAATGGTGGAGAAACTTTAGGAATAATTGGACCTACTGGTTCAGGAAAAAGTACTATAGCTAATTTAATTGTTAATAATATGAAATATGAAGAAGGAAACATTTTAATTAATAATAAAGAAGTTAAAGATATTAATACAAAAAACCTACACGAAAGTGTTGGAATTGTATATCAAGAAGCTTTATTATATTCAGGAACAATTTTATCAAATCTAACATTTGGTAAATCTGATGCAACTGAACATGAGATAAATAAAGCTTTAAAAGCTTCTTGTTCAAATAACTTTATCATGACTTTTGAAGATAGATTAAAACACCCAGTTGTACAAAGAGGTAAAAACCTTTCAGGTGGGCAAAAACAACGTTTATCAATTGCTCGTAGTTTAATTATTGAACCTAAAATACTTATTTTAGATGATTCCACATCAGCTCTTGAT
This sequence comes from Mycoplasmopsis verecunda, assembly GCF_033546915.1. Classification (NCBI taxonomy): domain Bacteria; kingdom Bacillati; phylum Mycoplasmatota; order Mycoplasmoidales; family Metamycoplasmataceae; genus Mycoplasmopsis; species Mycoplasmopsis verecunda. The sequence goes on along the minus strand of NZ_CP137850.1, from coordinate 861,142 downwards.
AACTTAACAACTAAATCTTTAATTAAAAATATTAAAGAAGAATATTCATGTACTACAGTTATTATTTCACAAAAGATTAATTCAATTAAACATGCAGATAAAATTTTAGTAATGGATAAAGGTGAAATAATTGCTCAAGGCACTCATGATGAATTATTACAAAAATGTCAATGATACTATGACATTAATATGAATCAATTAGAACAATAGAAAGGGGGTCTTATGGATAATATGTACGAAGGTCGTCAAATAAGCAAAGAGCTTAATAAAAACAAAAAAATGAAGTCTGATGTCAAAGTTTTTCAAACATTTAAGACTCTGCTTTCTTATATTTTAAAAGATAAAAAAAGAATGGCAATTGCTTTAACATTTAGTTTTATTAACTCAATATGTTACATTGTTGGTAGCTTTATGATTGGGTTAATTGTTCAATTATACTTTTCTCCATATTTAGGAACACAAGCCACAGGAAACATAAAAGATTTTGATACAGTTGGTTTTGTAATTAGCTTACTAGCTTTAGCATTATCATTTATTTTATATGGTGTATTCCGTTACTTAGAGCAAAGAGTTTACATTAAACTTTGTTTTGAAGCAGGTGCTAGATTACGTGGACAATTAATGGGAAAACTATTTCGTTCACCAATTAGTTTTTATGATAAAAATAAAACTGGTAACTTAATTTCAACATTAGTTGTGGATATTAATAATGTGGCTAATTCATTATTTCAAATGATGGTGCAAGCTGCTACATCTACATTTAATATCTTAATTTCCATTGTTGTAATGAGTTTGGCTTCTGAACTATTAACTTTAATTGTTATCCCGGTATCATTAATAATGTTTGCTCTAGTTTTCTTACTTATTAAAAAATCACAACCTTATTTTATTAATGTACAAAATGCCTTTGGTAGATTAAATGCCTTTGTTGAAGAAATGCTAGTTAATACTAAGGTGACAAATTCATTTGATCAACAAGCTTATATATATTCAGAACTTGAAAAAATTACTAGAAACATTCGTAATTCTGCCTATAAAGGTGATATTATTGCTAAATCATTTGATACATGATATGGATTAATTTCTAACTTAATTATTTTAGCTATTTCAGCTATTGCTGCGGTATTCTACCTAAATAAAGTAAATGTATGATCATCTTTTAGCTTTATGGTTAATCAAGATGGTTCTCCGACAGCTGGTTTAATAGTGCTATACATTATGCTTAATTGAAACTTTATGGGACCATTTCAAAGTATTTTATCTTCTACATTTAATGCTCAAGTTGGAGTGGCTTCAACATCACGTATTTTCAAATTATTACAAGTAGAAGTTCCTACAAGGGAATATGAAATTATTAAAGTTGATAAAATTCAAGGTAAAATCGATTTCAATGATGTATATTTCAAATACAATCCAAATGCTTTAGAATACCAATTAAAAGCTGCGACATTTTCAGTTCAACCAGGTCAAACTGTTGCTATTGTAGGACCAACTGGTGCTGGTAAAACAACTATTATTAGTTTACTTTCAAAATACTATGATTATCAACGCGGATCAATTAAAATTGATGGTAATGAGCTAAAAAGTCTTGATGTGGTATCTCTAAGAGATAACATGACAATAGTGTTACAAGATTCATTCTTATTTAATGAAACAATTTTAGATAACTTAAGAATGACTAATCCTAATGCAACTATGGAACAAATTCAAGAAGCTGCTAAATTAACTCATGCGCATCACTTTATAATGAACATGTCAAATGGTTATGACACCATGATAGAAAATAATGGTGCCAACTTATCACAAGGACAAAAACAATTAATTTCATTAACAAGAGCGATTTTAAGTAACAAGAATTTATTAATTCTAGATGAAGCAACATCTAATATAGACTCAAGTACCGAACAAATAGTTCAAAAAGCAATGCTTAAATTAATGGAAAACAAGACCACTTTTGTTATCGCACACCGTTTAAGTACAATTAAAAACGCTGATATGATAATTGTTGTTGATAATGGATTAATTATTGAAAAAGGAACACACCAAAGCTTATTAGAGAAAAAAGGATTCTACTACAATCTTTATACATCACAATTTGATAAATAATATGCAAGCGGATATACCGCTTGTTTTCATTCAAGATATTTGCTCATAGTAAGTATCCCACAGCAAGCAGAAAAAGAATTTTCTGCTTGATTTTTTTGAAATAATAATTACAGCAAAATTCACGGAGGTATATATGGAAAAGAACAAAGCTTTACAAATATGAGAAAAATTTTATGGTAATAAAGAATCTGCAATGGACCCTTATGGATTCGAAATATATAAGGCAAATTTTATTTTAACGGTTTCAAATAACATGCCACCACATTCATGAAATATAGATCATTTAATACCACAAAGCTCAAATGGTAAAGATGAAGAATACAATCTTTATCCTATTTCTGCAAAAGTTAGTAAAAAGGAAATAAAACAGCGTTCAAAATTAATGATCAATATTATACAGTCAAAAAAATGGCAAGAATTACAAATAAGAAAGTACCAACATTAATAAAAATACATTACAAAAAAAATAACAAAGTAATAAAAGATGAATATTTTGATTTAAAAGACCATCAATGAAAAAAATACTAAATAAATATGATATTTAATGGCATCGCAAGATGTCATTTTTATTTTTATACCAGTTTATTTCTTAAGATAACATATATAAAATTAATTAAAATACCTTGTCATAGTGCTAAAAGTATTAGTTTGAAAAATAAATATTGATATTTAAAATTAACAAAAAATATTAGTAAAACAAAAAATATGTATTATAATAATAAAGCACAAGGCACCATAGCCAAATGGCCAAGGCATGAGTCTGCAAAACTTTGATTACGGGTTCGAATCCCGTTGGTGCCTCCATTAATGCGCCCGTAGCTCAACTGGACAGAGTGTTAGGTTACGGCCCTAAAGGTTGCGGGTTCGACTCCTGCCGGGCGCGCCAATGACTTGCTTTGTGTAAAAAATTAAAAAAATATTATCAAAGATTGTTATTCGTGCTATAATATTAACACAAATAACTTGCGAGTGTAGTTTAATGGCAGAACTTCAGCCTTCCAAGCTGACTATGAGGGTTCGATTCCCTTCACTCGCTCCATTTCACGCAAGTGACCTTAACTCCGAAAGGAGTTTTTCTTTTTTCTGACTTATATTGTATATTTTGATAAACTTTAATTACTATGTAATTAAAGTCATTACATGTTTATCAAATAACAATTAATGAGGTAATATGAAATTTAAAAATCGTAAAAATTCATATGTTTTAAGTTTTTACCGGAATAAAAAAAATTAGATCAGAAAGGAAGAAATGAATAACGATCAAGTAAGTTCTGCTGTGAATAGCGGAAGTAATAATCTAGCATTAATATTGTTTATTATATTTATGATCGTAGCAGTATTTTTAATACTGTTTATTTCAACAGCCCTTTTTAGAAATATATATTTTAAGAAAAATACAATTTTTCTAGAAAACCTTAAAGTTCAATTACAAAGAGATGCCACAAAAAATAAAGATGCAATTCAAAAATGTGCTATATTAGCAAAAAACGAAAAAACTTTTGAACCAATATGTGATTCATTAAAAGTTAAAAACACTGATATTACTACAATGAAAGATAATATCTTGCAACATTCATTTAAAATTAAATCTATTATTGAAGAGAAAAAATGGCTCAAAGCATTTAAAGGAAAACAAGAACTTAAAAAGCTGTTATTAGATTATTCTAAAGAAAAAGCTAACTTTAATAAAATAGCCGAACAATTTGAAATAGGTTGAAAAATTATTGATGATGTCTTTACTAACTATTTGGAAATAGTTGATTATTATAAAGATATATTAAATAAGAATAAAGTTATAACAAGTAATCTAAATGCTGAATTATTAGATAAAGTACAAAAATTAGCTAAGCGGTTAAGTGAGCTTGATAATTCAAAATACAAAGGGCAATTTTCGCAAGCTGATAAAAAAATTGATGAATTGAGAAGTAGGTTAGCCGATTTAAATAATTTAATTCTAGGAGCTAGCAGAATTGAATATTACTTATATAATTCGTTACCTAATAAATTAAATAACGCAATTAAGAAAGAAAAGCAAGATAAAATTGTTCAAGAATACAAAAAGATTAATCAAGTGTTAGACGAAGTGACTAAAAATTGAACTAATTATGATTCTGAAAAGTTAGCATCAAATATCAAATTAATCTACATGGAATATTGAAAAGTATTTCATAATGTTATCTTATTGCAAAAGATTGATAAGTTTTTAAAATCAATTGCAAAAGATTTAAATTTAGTCTATTCAAATCGAAAGAAACTATATAATGAAGTAGCAAAAGTAACATCTAAATTAAATAAAGCTTACTTTAATTTAGAAGCTAAAGCAAAAGCATTAAATAGCAATAAGATTTTAGATGTTAAGAAAAATACACAAGATTTCATTCAAGCAACTAAAGATTTTGATATAGCTTATACTAATATTAAATTAGAACTATATCGAAATGGTAAAGTTAAAATAGAAAGAGAAAATTCAATTAAAAAAGCAATTGAAATTTACTTTAATGTAGTAGAAAATGATTTTTTATATGAAGATGAAATAATCACAAGAATAAAAGCAGAAATTATAAATCAGTATGAAACTAATATTAAAAAATATAAATCTTGAGCTAAGCATGAATTAGTATGAAATGATTTTATACATAATTTAACATTCTTAACTAATGCTATTGCAACAAATGAAAAATACTATCAAATGTATTCAGAAATTTGCATTGAAGTAGCTTCAAATGAAAAATTCTTAATTACAAACGAAAAAATAAATTCATATAAGGAATATATACAACAAATAAGAATTCAAATTCAGCAAAATAACAATTATAAAGAAGCATATAACAGTCTAAAAAGATTTTTGATTAAGGAGAAATATGTACAGTAAAATCTTAATAAGATACGGGGAATTAGTACTTAAAAAGAAAAACCGTAAAACATTTATTAATACACTAGCTAATAACATTAAACACATAGTAGGTGAGGCTCCACAAGTGGAATTTGACAGAATGTATTTATCTTATTCACAACATAATATGGATAAATTACAATATGTTTTTGGAATCTCATCTTATTCACCTGTTGCAGTTGTGGATAATGAAATTGAAGTATTAAAATCAACAGCATTAAAATTAATTGATCCAATGGCTAAAACATTTAAAGTGTCTGCAAGACGTAATTTTAAAAAGTTTGAATATTCTTCAGATCAAATTAACCACATTTTAGGTGGAGAAATTTTAAAGAATTCAAATTTAAAAGTCGACGTACATAATCCTGATCAAATTTTTTATGTAGAAGTTAGAAACGGAAGAACATATATGTTTTCTCAATACTATGCTGGACTTGGTGGACTGCCAGTAGGAGTTTCTGGTAAAGTATTACATCTAATATCAGGTGGATTTGATTCACCTGTTGCTGCTTACAGTATGATGAAAAGAGGAATTAAAGTTGATTTTTTAACATTTATTACACCACCTCAAACTGATGAAAGAACTATTGAAAAAATTACTAACTTAGTTAAAGTTTTAAATCAATATCAAGTAACATCAAATTTAATAATTGCAAATTATGCAAATTTAATGAATTATATTTCGTTCGTATCTAAAGAATCATACAAAATCACATTAATGAGAAGAAGTTTTTATCGTATAGCCGATATTTTATGTGATAAATATGGTCAATTAGCAATATCTAATGGTGATAATTTAGGACAAGTAGCTTCTCAAACATTAGAATCACTTTCTACAATCGGAAATGCAACAAACAAACAAATATTAAGACCATTATTAACTTATGATAAAAATGAAATTATTAATATAGCTAAAAAGATTAATACATATGATATTAGTATTATTCAAGCAAATGAAACTTGTGAATTATTTGCACCTAAAGAACCGGTAACAAAACCATCAATTGAAGAAGCAGTGAAATTAGAATCAGAACTAAATAGAATATTTGAATTAGAAGAAGATTTAATCAAAAATAAAATCGAAATTAAAAAAATTAAGTTATCTGATACTGAAATTTAGAAATAATCAAAATGCACATTAATAAAAATAATAGAGAAAATATTTAAAGTAATACACTCTGTGTATTTCTTTTTATATCTATGACATAGTATAGAAAAATATATATAGTTTTAGTTATAAAATTCCATTAAATATGATATTGTTATAAAATTTATTTATAAATTTTACCTATAAGAAAAAAGGAGGGATATAAATGCAAAAAAGAGTAGTGATTGGTATGTCCGGTGGAGTGGATTCTTCAGTAGCTGCATACTTATTAAAACAACAGGGATATGAAGTTGTTGGTTTATTTATGAGAAATTGAGACAGTATTGTAAATAATGATATTTTAGGTAATGCTGATATTTCTCAAGATATTTGTCCGCAAGAACAAGATTATCAAGATGCATTAGCTGTAGCAAAAGCTTTAGATATTCCTCTACACAGAGTTGATTTTGTAAAAGAGTATTGAGACAATGTATTTCAAAATTTTATTGAAGAATACAAAAAAGGTCGAACACCTAATCCAGATATTTTATGCAACAAATATATAAAGTTTAATGCTTTTGCTAATTATGCATTTAATGAACTAAAAGCAGATTATATTGCTATGGGTCATTATGCAAATGTTAAAAATGGACATTTATATAGAGCAAAAGATCAAGATAAGGACCAAACTTATTTCCTTGCGCAATTAACAAATGAACAGTTATCAAAAGTTATAATGCCACTAGCTGATTTAACCAAACCACAAATTAGAGAAATAGCTGCTCAATTAAATCTGGTTACAGCAACTAAAAAAGATTCAACAGGTATTTGTTTTATTGGCGAAAGAAACTTTGGACAATTTTTACAAAACTATATCCCTGCACAAGATGGAAATACAGTAGATATAACAACAGGTAAAATCATCGGTAAACATGTGGGTTGTTTCTACTATACAATAGGACAACGTAAAGGATTAAATTTAGGCGGCATGGCTGAGCCATATTATGTATGCGGACATAATGTTAAAAAGAACATTTTATATGTTGCCCCTAATTCTAGACCCGAATATTTAATATCAAATAATTTAATTGCAAGTAATTTAACATTAAACAATAATAACTTTGATGTAAATAACTTATCTGCAAAATTCAGATATAGACAAAAAGACATCAAAGTTAATATTGAATTTTTAGATGATAAAAAAATTAGAGTATTTTACCCAGAAACAGCAAGCGCAGTAACACCTGGACAACAAGTTGTTTTATATGATGGAGATAAATGTATAGGTGGAGCAATAATTGATGAAATCTATATGGATGATATTAAAAAAGATTATATTTAAAAGAGGTTAACATGAATTCAAAAGAAATTAGAGAAAAATGATTATCATTTTTTGAATCAAAAGGGCATTTTATTGTTCCTTCAAAAAGTTTAGTTCCACAAAATGATCCATCATTACTATGAATTAATAGTGGTGTAGCTACTTTAAAAGATTATTTTGCTGGTAAAAAAGTTGCTCCAGCCAAAAGATTAACAAACTCACAAAAAGCAATTAGAACTAATGATATAGAAAATGTTGGTATTACAGCACGTCATCATACATTTTTTGAAATGTTGGGTAACTTTTCAATTGGGGATTATTTCAAAAAAGAAGCTATTGCATTTGCTTCAGAATTCTTATTAGATGTATTAAAGTTAGATAAAGAAAAATTATATTTTACTTACTACTATGAAGATTTAGATACTAAAAATGAATGAATGTCTAATGGATTTAGTGAAGATCACATGATACCAGGATCTAAAGAAACTAACTTTTGAGAAGTAGGTTCAGGTCCTTGTGGTCCAAATACTGAAATTTTCTATGACCGTGGGGAAAAATATGACAATCGTGGATTAGAGTTACTAAAAGAAGATATTGAAAATGACAGATATATTGAAATTTGAAATATTGTTTTCTCAACATATAACTCAAATGGTGAGGGACAATATACAGAATTAAAACAAAAAAATATCGATACTGGGGCCGGACTTGAAAGAATTGTTTCAATTATGCAAGATGCTCCAACTAACTTTGATACTGATTTATTCTTACCTATCATTCATGAAATTGAAAAATATACTGAATTTAAATATGATATTAATAATTACTTTACTAAAGAGCCGGAACAAATGTTTATTAACTCATGCTTCAAAGTAATTGCTGATCATATGAGAACTGTAACTAATGCAATAGCTGATGGAGCTAAGCCTTCTAATGTTGGACGTGGATACATTTTAAGAAGATTAATTCGTAGAAGTGTATATAAAGCAATGCAACTAAAAATATATGATACCTTCTTATATAAATTAGTCGGTGTGGTAAAAAATACTTTACCTTTTGAATATGATGTTGAACCTATTAAGCAAATAATTAAAGATGAAGAAATTACCTTTTCTAGAACAATTGAAAATGGTAGAAACTTACTTGAAAATTACTTAAAAGATGAAATTGCAATATTCCCTGGTGATGTAGCATTTAAATTATTTGAAACATACGGTTTCCCTGTAGAATTAACTGCTGAAATATTAGCCCAAAAGAATATTGATATTGATTATGATTGCTATGAAAAAGCTAAAAAAGAGCATGCTGATGCATCAAGAAATACAAAACTTTCTGGTATGGATAAAGTAATTAATTCATTAACTATTTTAAAATCAAAAGTAGATAAATTCGTTGGTTATGAGACAACTCATAATGTTTCTGAAATCTTATACTTATTAGATACTGAAAAAGAAATTACAAAAGGTAACGGAATTTCTTATGTTGTTTTAAAAGAAACTCCTTTTTATGCGACAAGTGGTGGACAAAAACATGATCGTGGATACATGAAACAAGGAAATAATAAAATTTTAATCCTAGATGTATTCAAAGATAAATTTGGAAACCATATTCATAAAGTTGAAGGTAATATTGAAAATGATTTACCAGTAGAATGTTTTGTCGACGAGACAATTCGTCTTGGATTAGAACGTAATCACTCAGGAACTCACTTAATGTTTTGCGCTCTAAGAACTGTGCTAGGTGATCAAATTAAACAATTGGGTTCAGATAATAATGAAGAGCGTTTAACATTTGATATGCCAGCTGATACTAAACCAACTGATGAAGAAATTAGAAGAGTTGAAAAATTAGTTAGAGAATACATTGCGAAAGATGCAAAACGTGATTATTTAAATATGACTACTGAACAAGCGAAAGAAATGGGTGCTATTATGACTTTAGAAGAGTCAGAATATATGAATCCGCAAAATGTTCGTATTGTTAAATTCGATGGAATTACAGCTGATTTATGTGGTGGAACACATTTATCAAATACTGCAAAATTAGAAAACTTTAAGATTACTAATGTTGATAAAAAAGCTGCAGGCATTTATAGAATTAGAGCTATTTCATCAAACACTTTAGTAAATGAGTACCTCGAAGAAGAAGTTGATAAATTACTTGTTGAAGTTGAAAAAATGCTTGATAAGAATGCTAAATTAAATAAAGACTATACATATGAATTAAATATTCCAGAAGATAAAGAACAAGCAATTGATTATTTAAATGCCACATTAGAAAAATTAAGAGAAGATAATAAGCAAATCCAAAAAGATTTAGCTAATAATTTTGAATTTGATTATGAAAATATTGAATTTCTTGATATTAATGGTCACAAACTTTATATAAATCAAGATGTAGATAAAGCTAATATTAAAACAGTAGCTTCTACATTAAGAGAAAAACATAATGATATTTTAGTTGTACTTACGTCAAGTGATGCAAATTCTATGCTAGTAGTAGCTTCTAAGCAATATAATTCAAATGCTATAGCACAACAATTATTCAAACATCTAAATGGTCGTGGTGGTGGAAATGCTATTTTATCAATGGGTAAAGTAGCTTCTACTAATGATTTACTTGACTTTATTCAAAATGAGTTAACATGAGAAAATTAGGACTTGATTTAGGTATTAAAAGTTGTGGATTTGCCATAACCGATGAAAGCGAAATTATTGCAACCGCTTTAGAAAACTATTTGTTCGAAGAAAATAATTTTGATTCAGCACTAGACCGAGTGAAATATTATTTAGAACAATATAAAGGTAAAATTGATGGAATTGTTTTAGGATATCCACTAAAGATCAGTGGAGACAAAAGCGAACGTACTTACATGGTTGAGAATTTTAAAACAAAATTAGAAAATGAACTTAATTTACCTGTGTTATTAGTAAATGAGCAATATTCGACTAAAAGAGCTAATGAAGCAATGATGCAAGCTGGATTAACTCAACAAAAAAGAAAAACACATAAAGATAAGCTTGCAGCTTTAATAATTTTGCAAGATTATTTAGATTACTATCGAAACAAGTGAGGTAAATAATGTCATATGAAGTTAAATTAGCATTAGGAATATCTGCTGTTATAATAGCAGTTATTGCATTTGGAATTTATATCGGAATGCAAATATGAGTTAAAAAATATCGTGCTAAAATATTGAAAAAAACTCAAGAAGAAGCAATGATACAAATTAATTCAATGAGAAATGATATTGGTGAATTACCATTTCCTGTGAAAGATTACTTAAAATCAAAAGCTAATGATATTGATGTAGAAGGTATTATTAATACTGTTTATATAAATAATTACAAAAATGTTTTAGTTATAAATAATAATGATTTATTTCCCGTAGTTGCAATTGCTTCAAAAGTTAAAGCAAATACATATGTTTACTATAATGAAACAAATTATGATCAATTACAAGATATCCAAAATCGTTTTCCAGAGCATGTACCAAATCTTATTAAAACATATGATGATAGTGTTGATTTAGATTGTTTAGTTATAATGCATTCACAAGAAGATATCAATGATATTTTTGATAGATTTAATAAATTAATGGATAAAGGTATGATTCTTGTTGCGTTTAGCAATCCTAGAAGTGAAATAAAAAGATTACTAAGCTACCTAAAAATGACAGATATAAGATATGAGGTTTCTTTCTTAAGTTCTAAATATCTTTTTGTTGTAAAAAAATAATTTAAGGTAAAATATAATAAATAATTGAAAAGAGGATTTTTATGTCAAATAATGAACAATTAAGAAAAGTTTATTTATCTCAAGAAACATTAGATAAATACAAAAAAGAATATGAATATTTAATTAATGTTGAAAGACCAGCTGTGCAAGCTGCCTTAAAAGAAGCTAGAGCACAAGGTGACTTGTCAGAAAACGCTGAATATGATGCAGCCAGAGACAAGCAAGGAGCTATTGAAGGCCGTATTTCTGAATTAGAACAAATTATTGATAATGCTGTTTTAATCGAAGGAAATGAAAGACAGCAAGCTCAAGAAGTTGTTACAATCGGATCAACTGTTGAATTCACAGTAGAAGCAACAGGTGAAAGAAAAAGAGTAACAATCATGGGTGTTCACGATGCAGATCCTTTTGATGGTAAAATTTCAAACAAAAGTCCTCTTGCGGTTGCTATGCTAGGACAAAAAGTTGGAGCTGTTGTTGAAGTAAATACAGCTACAAAATATAATATTCAAATTAATAGTGTGGAATTTAGCGTATAGCTAAATTTTTTTATTTATTAGAAAAAATCCTATTACACAAACAATTTAATTTACCTATGTCATAGTGATATTAGTATCAAAAAGCAATTCATTAATATAATCAAAATATATCTTAATTTGCTTTTTTCAAATTCAGTAAATAAAATGGTTTATAATAAGCAAAATAATAATTCAGGAGGATATATGATAATTGGAATTTCAGGAATGATAAGTAGCGGAAAAAGTACATTAACAACTAAATTACTTCAACATTACTCAAACTCAATACTATTAGAAGAATATTCAGAAAATGATGAGGTTTTTACTACAATGTTAGATTGATTTTATCAAAAGAGACCTAATTTAGATTTATCATTTCAAGCTTATGTAGTAGAAAATCACTTAGCTAATGTTGATAAAGCAATAGCAAAATTTAATGAAATGGGATTAAATGCTAAAGAAGATTTCTTATTTTTAGATCGTTTTAGTGCAGAACATTATGTTTTTGCTCTAGTTAATTTGAAAAATTTACCTAAAAAAGTAATGAAAGCATATGATGCATTGTTTAAAGCATTAGTGTCGCAAAAGGAATTGCCGGAATTTGTTATCTTCCTTGATGTTACATATGAAAACTTTGCAAAAAGATTATTTGCGCGTGGTAGAAAAGTCGAAATTGATAACTACGAGACAAATAAAGCTTATTTTAAGGAATTATACGAAGTATATAAAGATGCCTTTATTAAGATAGCTGATGCATATAATATAAAATATGCTATTATTGATACTAATAATTTAACTGAAGAACAAGTTTTTACTAAAGCGGTTAAATTAATCAAGGAGTATAAAGAAAATCATGCTTAAAATATTTAACAAAAAGAAAAATACTAAAATGCATCCAATGGTAAAAAAGGTATTATTTGACCGTGAATTTATTGAAGATAAGATTTTAGATTGTGCTAATTGAGTTAATGAAACATATAAGGAATCACAAGATTTAATCATAGTTGCATTATTAAAAGGTTCAATACCTTTTTTAGCACAATTAATCAAAGATGTTGAAGTAGATCATAAACTTGATTTTATGACGGTAAGTACTTATGCTGGTGGACATGCAAGTAGTGGTAGTGTAAAAGTCATAATGGATTTAGCAAATGATATTGAAGGAAAAGATGTCTTAATTGTTGAAGATATTATTGATAGTGGGATAACTTTACAAAAAGTATGTACAATGTTACAACATAGACATCCAAAAAGCTTAAAAGTTATTACTTTAATGGATAAACCATATAATCGTAAAGTAGATTTCGAAGCAGATTATCATGGTTTTATTGTTCCTGATGAATTCCTTGTGGGATTTGGTTTAGATTACGATGAAAAATTAAGAAACCTACCTTACATTGGAGTATTTGATCAAAGTTTTATTAAGTAAATAATGAAAAAATGAGACAGCTATGTTCTCATTTTTAATTTACTTTTATTCCTTAGAGAAAGTAGTAAACACTTATTTAGGACTATCAAATTTTCCTAAGTTTCCAAGTTATAACGGAATAAAAAACGAACATTTCTACCGTATAGACTTGTTCGTTTTTTCATGCTCTAAATTACTTGTACAAATTTATTAAATATCGTTTTTATTAGTTCAAAATCTTGTATTAATGAATTATTTTCACTATTTTTTATGTAAATTTCGTCTACAACATTACCATCTACAACTTTTACAAATTTTTGTGCAGATTTTATCGCTTCTATTGTTCTTTTATTTGTAAATTTATCTATAACACCATAATCATTTAATGATTTATTTATTGTATACAGCAAATATTTGAAAATAACTAATGAAATAAAACATAACAAGAAATGTCCATTTATATGTGCATCAGTTCATACATACATAGGTCTAACTTCAAGTGAATTTTTTAAAGTTCTAAAGTTTTCTTCTATTTGTCATTGCTTTGCATAAATTTCCACTATCTCTTGTGCTGATAAATCTCTTCTTGATGTTTCATAAATATAAAATCCATCAAATTGTTTATCTTCATTTAGCTTGATTAAATCTAATTCGTATCGTGCATCACCATTTCTTTTAAAGAATCTATATTTTTTGTGGCCTAATAACTTTGAACCTTCTACATAACCATCTTTATTTTTTAATTTATTGAAATTATTAATCAATATATCTCTATCAGCTTTATCTTTTAAAGCTCGTTTCCTGCTATATGTTATGATTTTTCTTCTCTGATGACCATTAGGTCTCTTTTTGTTATATAAAGATGCTACTGTTTGTTCCTTATATTTAAATTCTTCAGTTCCTATATAATCAGTTTCGTTTAAAACATATTCTTTAAAATCTTTTGGACCTGATTTTAATCTGTATGAAATAACATAATCTATACCTTTTTGTTCTAAAAATCTTAAATTTGCAGTTACAGACATTCCTTTGTCAGCAACTATTGTTACATTTTTTATGTTATAAATTTTGCTCATTTCTATTACAAAAGGAATAAATGTTTTTGAATCTGTTGTATTACCTTTAAATAATTTGTAATGAATCGGAATCCCATTTTCATCTGTTGCTAAACCAATAACAACTTGATCTTCTTTAAATTTACCATCTTTTGAATAACCAGGATATCTCAAACCTGTTCTTCTAAAACTTTCAAAATAAGCTGTTGAAGAATCATAAAAAACTAATTCAATATTTCTAGATGTATTCTTTGTTATTTTTTCGTTTAATTGTTTAAGAATTTTGCTTTCATTGTTGTTCAAAATATCAAGCAATGTGTAATAACTAGATTTTTTATAATCTGGTGTATTTTGGTATTGAAACTTATTTTTATATGTAGAAATTAAGCTATCTGCATTCAAAATTCTTGATGAAACTGTGTACTTTAGTAATCTGTTTAAATCTTTATGTCTTGTTTTTGGTAATGCACTAAATATTTCAAATTTATCAATTAAATCATAAAGAAGATTAATTCCGTAATTAATATTATATGTTTCAGACTTTGAACTATTTAAATCAAACATAATTGCTTGTTTAATTTTGTCTTTTGATTCACTTATTGATAAATTCTTTATTGAATTTTTAATTACATTAATAGGATTTGAATTTAATTCTTGTAATTTTTCCAATCTTCCTAATCCTATTTGATTACTATAACCTTTTCCATATCCATTTGATGTGGCTATCGAAATATATGTATGGTCTTTTCTTTTATGTTTTATGACTATAAATTTACTTTCCATACTCCTATTTTATCATATTATACAAGTAATACAAGTAAAAAAATGAATAATTTATGGGATATGAAAAATTCCATATACCAAAGGTATATGAAATCTTATTTAATTTCTAAAATCAATATTTTGAGTCCGTAACTTGGAAACTCAGGAGAAAGTAGTAAACACTTATTTAGGACTATCAAATTTTTCATCTTCAAAAGCGAATCAAAACTTGTCTTTTCAAAATGTGAAAGGAAATCTTTTGCAAAAAGCAACAAATATATTAGTTGAGGTTTTGATTTTTTCATTATGAAATTGCGCACAATAAATGTATATATTTATGATTTTGAAACTATATGATAGGACAATTAAAACAATAAATATTCCAATGAGTACGACAAAAATAGTATTGAATCTACTATTTGGCGCTTTTGTAGTCATATATCTAGAAGCTATAGCGAAAAATAGAAATAGAATTATTATTTGTAAATTATAAATTAGTCGAATTGCTAATTTGAGTTTCCAATTCTTAATATTTAAATATTGATTAGTTCTTATATATTGATCAAATGTAAAATCGTCTTGATTAGCCATAAAATATTTGTTAATGATTTTCATATCACTGTCATTTAGTTTTACATCTACTCATCGAGTTAATAAGGATCTAAACGGCTCATTCTTTTTAATAAATTTATTTAAAGCTACATACATAAACGATTCATATATTATGTAGATAGCATATGGAAATAAAATTCCAATTCATACCATTGATAAAATAAATAATACAAATAGAGTTTCATTTTCATATAAGTTAGCTTTTTCATTGCTTGATAATTGAGCAACTGGTCACAGTGAAGCAACATAAATAAAGCAAATTATAAATATCGCAAAAGCTCAATTAAGCATTTTTAATTGCTTAATTTTATTGTGTAAAATAGTCGATTTGTCTCTCATAAATATTCCTCTTGAATAAGTATTTAAATTATAAACTTTTGCTAATTTATATAACTTGAATAATGATGTATTTGAATACTACAAAAATTAATTTTCTAGCTTATTTTTGTAGTATTCTTTTTTATTTTTAATAAAAAAGCAAGTATAATTTAAAAACTATGAGTAACTTAAGTAAGATTTTTGATTTTAAAACAACAGAAATGAGAATTGCTGAAAAAGCTTTAAAGAAAATAAATCAATTAGAACCAATAGTTGAAAAAATGACTGATGAAGAATTGAAATCTAAAACTCAATTCTTTAAAGATTTATTAGCTAAAGGTTATACATTAAATGATATTCGTAATGATGCCTTCGCAGTAGCTAGAGAAGCGACAAAAAGAATACTAGGAAAACGTCCTTATGATGTTCAAATTCTAGGTGGATTACTTCTTGATTTGGGTTCTGTAGCTGAAATGAAAACAGGAGAAGGAAAAACTATTACCTCTATTGCTCCAGTTTATCTAAATGCTTTATTAGGAAAAGGAGCTATTGTTTCAACAGTTAATGAGTATCTATCAGAACGTGATGCCTTGGAAATGGGGCAAGTATTTAACTTCTTAGGATTAACAGTTGGAATTAATAAAGCTCAAATGAATCCATTTGATAAAAGAAAAGCATATGCAGCAGATATTACTTATTCTGTGCACTCTGAATTAGGATTTGATTATCTTAGAGATAATATGGTTAAAGATGGTTCAGAAAAAGTACAAAGAGGATTGCAATTTTGTTTAATTGACGAGGTCGATTCAATTTTAATTGATGAAGCTAAAACTCCTTTAATTATTTCTGGTGGAGATGCAGAAGATACATCATCATATTTTGCAGCTGACCAATTTGTTAGAACTTTAAATAAAAATGATTACTTAATTGATGAAGAATCAAAAGCAGTTACTCTAACTCATGCTGGTATTGAAAAAGCTAATAAGTTTTATCACACACCTAATTTTTACAACATTGAAAACTCTGAAACAGTTCACTTAGTGCAAAATGCTCTAAGAGCACACAAAATAATGAGAATTGATGTTGAATACATTGTTCGTGAAGGAAAAATTGAATTAGTTGATGCTTTCACTGGACGTATTATGGATGGACGTAGTTATTCAGAAGGGTTACAACAAGCTATTCAAGCTAAAGAAATGGTTGAAATCGAACCAGAAACTAAGACTCTAGCAACCATTACTTATCAAAACTTCTTCAGAATGTTCAAGAAATTATGTGGAATGACTGGAACTGGAAAAACTGAAGAACAAGAATTCATTGATATCTACAATATGCGCGTAAATGTTGTTCCAACTAATAAGCCAATTGCTAGAATTGATGAACCAGATTCAATTTTTGCTACCGCTCAAGACAAATGAAATGCTGTAGTAGAAAAAATTGTTGAACTATATCAAAAAGGTCAACCAGTGCTTGTGGGTACCGCTCAAATTGAAGATTCTGAAATAGTTCACAAAATGCTAATTAATCGTGGAATTCCACACACAGTTCTTAATGCTAAGCAAAATGCTTCTGAAGCTGAAATTATTTCGCGTGCTGGAGAAGTTGGTTCTGTAACGATAGCAACCAACATGGCCGGCCGTGGAACAGACATAAAACCAACAGACGAAGCATTGCAACGCGGTGGATTATATGTTTTAGGTACAGATAAAGCTGAGTCTCGTAGAATCGATAACCAATTAAGAGGACGTTCTGGACGTCAAGGTGATATCGGAATTAGTAAGTTTTATGTTTCAATTGATGACCAATTAATGCAAAGGTTTGCAAATTACGAAAGCTTTAGAGAAGCTTATGCAGATTCTAAAGGTAAAGAAGTTACAAATAAACAGCTTCGTTTCGCTTTCAATCATGCTCAGAAAAAAATTGAAGGATTTAATTATGATTCACGTAAATCAGTCCTTAATTATGATGATGTTATTAGACAACAACGTGATTTAATATATGCTCAACGTGACTTAATTTTATATAGTAAAGATATTATTTTCATTGTGCAAAGAATGATAGCTTCGGCAGCTAGAAGTATTGTACGTAGAGGTGAATATAGATTACATAATAATACATATAATTACAATGCACTTGTTACTTTCTTAAACGAGAACATCGGAAGTTTAATTAAATTTAATTTTGACTTACATGAAATATCAAAAGTACATGAAAGTGACTTACCTGAATATATTGCTAACATAGTTTTAACAGTATATAAACAATGACAAGAAAATGCTTTTGAAAACTCAAGTGAAACAGAAATTTTAACATTATTAAAAAATACTATATTACAAACACTTGATGAAAAATGACAATACCATATCAATAAAATGGATAAGTTACGTTCAAATGTTAATTTAGTGCAATATTCACAAAAGAATCCATATCAAATTTACACTGAAGAAGGGACTAAAGCTTTCGATGCAATGGTAGATGATATAGCATATGGTGTTTTATTAAGAATATTTTCAAACAGAATCGGAATGAAATCATTGATTACAAAAGAAATGAGATCAGACCCTATATTCCAACAAGTTATATCAACTATTCCGATGGATCCGTTCCGTTCAATAGAAGAGCAAGAACAAACATTAATTGATGTTTATAATTCAATTAAACGTAGATTAGAAGAGATTGAAAAAGAAAAAGAATTAGAAATGCAAGCAATGCAACAAGCAATGCAAGATGCAGAGATAGAATTGCAAAATGCATCCCAAGAAACAAGCTTTTTAGAACAAGATATTAATAATAATATCTCGGTAAAATCTCTTGATGAAGCTAGTTTAAAATCAAATAATTTTGTAAATAAAAACATGGAAAAAACATATAATTTATATATGGAAAACTCCATAAAAAAGGATAATCAGCACAAGATAAATCGTGCCAATGTACTTTATCCTAATAGACGGTTTGCTCGCAGACCTAGAAAATTTATAATTAAATATGTAACTCAATAATAGAGTTATTTAGAATGGAGAAATAATGAAAAGATGTCTTAGATGTTCAAGAAATTTCAGAAACTGTAAGCACGTTAGACAATGAGGCTTAACAGAAGAAGAATTTCAATTATTCAACCAAGTCCCAGTACACGAAAGTGTCTCAGAGGATGTAATTATTGAAAAAATCAAACAAAATGAACCAATTAACATTGATGAATTAATCGAAAAAATAGAATGTAAAGCACAATGTGAAACAAGTTGTACATGTGAAAACAAAGAAGAATGTACATGTAATTGTGATAATAAATGTGGTTGTGAAGAAGAAAAAGAAGAAGAAATGGTGCAAGATTATCTAGGAACAAAAGAAATGGAAGATGTTGTAGAAAAAGTTGTTGAAGATAATCATGATGAATTCTTATCTATGGAAACAAGAGAAGAAAATGTTATGGAACCAATTGGTGGAGCATGTTGTGGTGGTAACTGTAAAGCAAATGAAAATGCTAATACAGTTAAAAGACATGTTGATGCTAAGAAATCACAATGTGCAATTCTTGCTTATCAACAAAAATTAGCTCAAGAAGAAGCTTGCAACGAAAAATGCCCGAAAGAAGAGATGTGTGGAGAATCATGCGACACAAAAGAAGAAGTTTGTGATGGAACATGTCCTTCAAAAGAAGCAGAATGCACAGTCGAAAATGTAGCAGTAGATACAAAAGAATGTGAATGCTACACATTACACAAAGTTGCTCTTGACTATGTTGATTACTTTGTAGAATTCAAAAACAGATTATAGTAAAAAAGAAAGATTCGTCCTTGCGACGAATTTTTTGTTCCAGATTTGTTCCACATTTTGATAGCATATTGCAAAAATCAAAATAAAAATTAATATAATTTTTATATATAAATAAAAATAAAAACGAGGTAAATAAAATGAAAAACAAATTAAAAAAGAAATTTTTATTCACTGCAATAGGTGTTATGCCACCAATTGCTTTAACCACACCAATGGTGGCTGCCGCAAGCAACGTATCTACTACAATTAAATTAAATAAAAATTCAAATTTATCAATGGATGAAAATTTGTACAATGAATTGACTAATATGTATAAAGCATATTATCATCGATTAGGTATAGATGAACAAGAAAATATCACATATAAATCAGAAAAATCTGATAGTGATAAAGTTGGAATTATTGAAGTAAATGATATTGATGAAAACTTATTAATGTCTAAAAATCCTAATTTTACTTTTAATAAAATGCAAAAAAATTACTTCAAAAAAGATTATCATGCAGCTTCTGTTGCATCAATTATTGGAACAGATATGGGTATAAATCCTAATGCTAATATATATTTTGCTGCACTAAACTATAAGGATCATACGAAAGATAATTTAGATAAATTAGTAGAATCTATTGAATATATGAAAGAAAACAATGTAAAAATTGTTAATTTAAGTCTCGGATTATTTTCTGAAGTTCTATTACCATTAATGTTTAGTGAATATGAAGTTGAGGATATGGAAAATAATGCATATGAGGATTTTGTGTTTGATTTATTTCGAGCTATTAATTTCATAAAAAAAATTAATACAAATGAATCTGTTTTGGAAGAAGTTTTTTCAAGATTTAGCAGAATTTTTCATAAGTATATTATAGAAGATGACATGATTTTTGTTATTTCAGCGGGAAATGATGAAATGTTATTAGAAGATTTTATTGGATATCCTAAAGATTGATATAGATACTTTATCTCGGATTATGAAGCTGATATGTTTCAAAAATCTGATATAGATCATTTTGTATATGATAATTTCGGAATAATATGAGAATTGTATACAAAAAAAGGTGCGTTTTTAGATAAAGTAAAAAATGCATTTAATAAATATATTGATTATAAGGACTATGGAAACATAATATTTGTCGGTTCAGTAACATATGAAAATAAAGCCTCTGCATTCAGCTCACATGGTTTAGAATCAGAAACATTACCATTAATTAGTGCATATGGAGATTCATACATAAATGATGACAAAAATATAAAAGACCATAAAAGAATGGATGTATTTAATAAAACAGCAAATTTTGCACCGAATAAAGCGTTTGTTGAATATTTAAGAGATTTTCAAGGAACAAGTATGTCTGCTCCAATGATAACTGGTTTATTATCATTATTGCAATCAAATAAATCAAAATCTCTATCAAACACTGAAGCATCAGCATTACTAGTAGCAAGCGCAGGGAAAACATGAGAGACTGATAACGGTTCAAAACACAGTAATGGAGCAAAAGTAAAAATAGGTTTTGGTGTTCCTAATTATAGAACAATGTCATATTACTCAGATAATTGATATATTACAAAATTTAAAGATAAAATGTATGCAGAAGATATTTTCTATAATGATGAAACAATAGATTTATCAGAAAATCCGAAACGTTTATGACATGAAACAGATTTCACAAACCAAGTAGTAATAGCATTTAAACATTTTACTTATGAAATGTTTATTGAAAAATTAAAAAATAAAAAAATGGATAATGATGTATCAGTTGCATTAATATCTTACTTTTCAAGCAAAAAAGAAAAAATGATGAGAAACAACATTTTTGATTTACATGTGCAAGCAGATATTGAATTTAGGTATCCATTCTATCATACATATAACTACTTTTATATTTATACAAGAGACTACAAAAAGAATTTAGTTTCTAATTCCGATAACTCATATATTGAGAAAGTTGAATTTGATTTATATTCAGATTATGTTTATAATGAAGATGAAGTATTAAAGGATGTTCGAATAACAATAAAGCTTCCACAATTAAAAGAGCTTAGAGAATTTATTGAAAAAATATTCAATTTTAAATCAGCAGATGATAGATGAAAAATATATCAGAATGCTGCTGAACTATATATTCAATGCATCAAGGAAACAGATCCTGTAATGATAGCAGGAGGTAAATAATGAAAAAATGAATATTGTTATCATCGTCTTTAATTACAACATTACCTTTAATTGCTTCACAGTGTAGCAATTCACAGCACAATGAGAAATCACAACCAGATGAAATCACAAAAGTTGGTGAATCAAATATTCAACCTTATTTACGTGCATATATCAATAAGGATAATATAAGCAAAAGAGTTGATGATGTCGAGTATTACAGCAAAGTATTAAATGAATTTATAAATTCAATGTTTAATACATCGACTAAGAAAAATATTGATGAATTACTTAAAGAAGTTTCTACAAATATATTAGAAAACAGTGATGTCGAATTATTATTAACTATTTTTAAAAAACCATCATCAATAAACAAACTAATAAATAATTCTCTTAAGGGACATGAATTATCTATTGGCATAAGTAATAATAGCACAATAACAGGGGTTCAAAAACTATTACAACAAGATAAAATCACTACCTTGGAATTATTAACATTAAAGTTTATGATGAAAAATATAAACTCATTAAAAACAAATTACAATAGCGATCAACCAATCTTATATACAGATATATTTAATAAATTTAATGTCATTACATTTGATGATGAAAATGTGCAAAAAATGTGAGAAATCATTTCATTATTGCTTATAGCTTCAAAGAACAAAAAATTTTTTGAAATAGACAACGATCAACCACAAACTATTTACATAAATAATACCCCTCCTTTATTCTATCCTTATCAATCTATCTTATATGAGAAACCAGATGATTATGATCTTGCACCAAATAAATATACAAAAATGACATTTAAAAATAAAATTATTTTATTACCTCATTTAGGAATGGTTCATGTAAATAGTTATAATAATATGTATCAAATATTAAGTGCTTTAATGAGTTTTTATTCAATAAATAAATATGGTGATATCAAAATCATATATTCACGAGATAATGATGCATTTCAATTATTAGATAAATCATTAAATGATTTTGAGCATTGATTTAATAAAAGAGGCAATGTATATTACACCTTTAAGGTTTTATCTCGAGATATGAAAGAAAAAAAACCTGATTTATACAATGCAATATTCATTTATTAATAAAAAAATCTTATATTACTAATTTTTAGTACCATAAATAAATTAAATATAAAAAAACTCGTGTTATAATATAACCGAGCCGACATCGAGAGTGAGTAACTCATGATGTTATCGCCTTCATTATTGAAGGTTTTTTTAATATTATGGCTATTTTCAATTATAATAAAGCAACTATTTAATAACATGGAGGACAAATGATCGAAGTACAAAATTTAAGCAAAATCTTTAGTGACAAAAAACTTTTTGAAAATGTTAACTTAAAATTTACTGAAGGTAATACATATGGAATTATCGGAGCAAATGGTGCTGGTAAATCAACATTTTTAAAAATCATCGCGGGAGATATTGAAGCATCAGGTGGAAATATATTAATAGAGAAAAATAAACGTATTTCTGTTTTATCACAGGATCATAATGCATATGATGATATGAATGTAACTGAAGTTGTAATTATGGGTAATACTGATTTATATAAAATTAAAGAAGAAAAAGATGCGATTTATATGAATCCAGATGCTACAGATAAAGATTATGAAAGAGCAGCAGATTTAGAAGAGAAATTTGGAATGCTCGGTGGATGAACTGCAGAAAACGATGCACAAGAATTACTAGCTAATTTACATATACCAAAAGATAAATGAGAAGTTCCAATGAGAGAATTAACAGCTAATCAAAAAATTAAAGTTTTATTAGCTAAAGCACTATTTGGAAATCCTGACATTTTAATAATGGATGAGCCAACTAATCACTTAGATCTTAGAAGTATTAGATGATTAGAAAACTTCTTAATTGATTATCCAAATGTAGTTATTGTTGTATCTCACGATAGTGATTTTTTAGATGCAATTTGCACTCATATTGTTGATATTGATTACAATGAAGCAAAAATTTATACCGGAAATTACAGTTTCTGAAAACAAAGTTCTGAATTAGCTCGTGAAATGATGAAGCAATCCAACCTGAAAAAAGAAGCTCAAATTGAAAAACTTAAAGAATTTATTGCTCGTTTCTCTGCTAATGCATCAAAATCACGTCAAGCTACATCTCGTAAAAAAGCATTAGAAAAAATTTCATTAGATGAAATCAAACCATCTAATAGAAAATACCCATTTGTTCGTTGAGAAATGAACCGTGATCACGGTAAGCAAATTTTAAATGTTGAAGATTTAACATATGTAAATGAAAAAGGCGAAACTGTATTTGAAAAAGTTTCATTCTCATTAAAACCAGGTGAAAAAATGGTTATAGTTGGAGAAGACGACATTCAAAAAACTAAATTACTAGAATGTTTATTAGGAATAGCACAACCAACTAGTGGAACTGTTGAATGAGGTCAAACAATAACTCCATCATATTTTCCTAATGAAAACTCTAAGTATTTTGATACTGATGAAACAATTCTTGAATGAATATCAAAATGACCTTTAGAAAATAAAGAAAAAGAAAATCGTGAAAACGATGATGCAAGAATGCGTGGATTTTTAGGTCGTATGTTATTTAACAATGATTCTGTATTTAAAAAAGTTAAAGTAACAAGTGGTGGAGAAAAAGCTAGATTAATGTTTTCTCGTATGATGTTACTTGAATCTAATTTCATTATTTTAGACCAACCATTAGATCACCTTGATGCAGAAAGTATTGACTCTGTAATTGAAGGTGTAAAAAATTTCAAAGGTGGAGCAATTTTTACCACATATAACCGTGCATTTGTCAATCAATGTGCTGATGTTATTTTAGAACTTCAATCACCAACAAAAAGTTTCTTATTTAGAGGAACTCTTGAAGATTACGAAGCTATTATGAATGAGGATTAATGAATCGTTTCTTTGTAAATGAAAAAGTAAATAATTATTTTATTTTAGATAAAGATACTTTAAAACATTTAAAAGTAATCCGTGCAAACGATAAAGAATTTATTTGTGTTTATAATAATGAATTTTATAAATGCATTTTGCAAGATGATAAAGCTTTAATAATTGAAAAGATAAATCAAAATCATGAATTAAATATTGAAGTTGTCCTAGCAATTAGTGTTATTAAATGAGAAAGATTTGAATGAGCTTTACAAAAAGCAACCGAATTAGGAGTAAGTAAAATTATTCCAATCATTACTCAGTATACTCAGCATGATTTAGTTAGATTTAATAAATTTGATGCTAAATTAGATAGATTGAAATCTATTGTAAAAAGTGCGGCCGAACAATCATTTAGAAATAATATTCCTGAAATCTCGCCATTAACTAAATTTAAAGATGTATTGAAATACAATATTGAAAATAAATTTATAGCCCATGAACAAATTACTACATCAGTTTCTTTGCCCCAGCCAATAAATGAAAATGTTTTATTTATCGTTGGACCTGAAGGGGGATTTAGTCAGGAAGAAATTTTACTTGCAACGGAAAATAATGTATCTGCTGTATCTTTAGGAAGTAGAATATTAAGAGCTGAAACAGCTGCTATATACCTGTTAAGTCAAATAAAAATTCAATAGTGTTTTATTATTAATTACTTTAATGAATAAGCATAAAAACAATAATAATTAACAAAAATAACTTATTTATAGTATTTTTATAACTTCAAAAATTGTATAGCTTATTAAATATTGTGTGTTATAATTAATAAGCAATTTAAAAAATTAACCGAACCATATATTTATATTAACGTAGGAGGATTAGCATGAGACAAACTACAATAGTAAATACTCAACAAGCTAACAAAAAATGATATGTTGTTGATGCTGAAGGTCAAGTACTTGGTCGTTTAGCAGCACAAGTAGCATCAGTATTAAGAGGAAAAAACAAACCAACATTTACACCTAACTCAGACATGGGAGATAATGTTATTATTATCAATGCTGAAAAAGTTGTTCTAACAGGAAACAAAGAAGAAAACAAAATCTACTACTCACACTCAGGATATCCTGGTGGATTAAAATCAATTCAAGCAGCAAAATTAAGAGTTAAAAGACCAACCGCTTTAATTGAAAAAGCTGTTTCAGGTATGTTACCACATACAAAATTAGGGAACAAACAACGTAGAAACTTATTTGTATATGCTGGACCAGAACACAAACATGCAGCACAAAACCCAGAAAGATTAGAGGTTAAATAATTATGGCTAACAACAATGTAATGTACCGTGGTTTAGGTAGAAGAAAATCATCAGTTGCTCGTGTTAGATTAACACCAGGAACAGGTAAATTCACAATTAACAACCGTGATGCTCGTGCTTACTTAACATCTGATATTTATTTACAAGATGCAAATCAACCATTTGTTTTAACAGACACAATGGGAACATTTGATGTTAGTGTAAACGTAACTGGTGGAGGACTTAGCGGGCAAGCTGGAGCAATTAGATTAGGTATTGCTCGTGCATTATTAGAAGCTAATGTTGATTACCGTGCCGCTCTTAAAGCAGCTGGAATGCTTACAAGAGATGCTCGTGCTAAAGAACGTAAAAAACCAGGTTTACGTGCAGCACGTCGTGCAAGACAATTCTCAAAACGTTAATAAACTTAATAATTTTTGTATGCATATACCTATTGTGTGGTATAATATGCATACATACTTGCGAGCGTAGCTCAGCTGGTTAGAGCACACGACTGATAATCGTGAGGTCGATGGTTCAAGTCCATTCGTTCGCACCATTTCATTTTTATGACCTTTATTATTGCTTATGCTTATGCATAAGCTTTTTTCTCACTTTTATAAGCTAATTGAATAAATATGAGTTAAAATAAAATGCGTATCTAAGATACACAAATTACTTTAATAATAATTTCTTTTTAATGATGCTTTTATCACCTTCTAAATATCCTTTTTCTAGAGAATTAAGTAAGACTTCTACCATTAAATTACCGCTGTATTTATCTATTGTTCACCCATTAATAGTAACTTTATTATTCACAAATTCCTGAGTTTCCAAGTTGGAAGCTCTTTTTATTTAATTTTCGACGCCTTTTATACATAGTATAAAACAACAAAAAAATTTTTACTTTTTATATATTCATTACATTCATAAAGTGGTATAATAATTATATGGAAAGTAAAGCTAAGTTACATATAATGAAAAGTAAAAACAAAGACAAAATATATTTATCAGTTTGTAAAACTTTAGGTTTTGGAAAAGGATATAAAAGAATTGTTGGTTTAGGATATTTGGAAGAACTTGAGAAATTAAATCCTAATGCATTGGATATATTAAAGCAAAATGCAAAGGTGATTCCGATTGACTCTGAAAAAGAATATGTAAAAGAACAATTAATTAATTCTTTAAATAATGGATATTTTGAAAATAGATTAGTTAACTATGGCATTCAAAACTTATATTCAGTTATAAAAGAATTAGAAATACTTAATTCACTACCTAAAACCAAGCATAAACAGCTAGAACAATTATTGGAATATTTTATTTCCTCAAGAATCATACAAGCTGACAGCATTATTCAGACATTCAATAAAAAGATGATTTCATCAGTGAAATCAAGCTTAAAAAAAAGTAGTTTTTATAATGTTTTAGATTTACTCGATGATTATAAAGTCGACATTTTAAAAAGAGTTAACAAAGTTATTTCTGAAAAGACAAAAAGAGAAATTGAATTAGTATTTTATGATTCATCAACTGTATATTTTGAAACTTTCAAAAGAGATGGTTTAAGATTTCCGGGTTATTCTAAAGATGGAAAAAATCAAAGAGGATTAAGTTGTATTAGGCATGGCAACAGATTCAAATGGTATTCCTATACATTTTTGAGCTTTTCAAAGGTAATACAATGGATGCTTCAACTATGATTCCATTTATCATTAAAATGACTCAAACTTATGATGTTAAAAAATATCACCATCATAGCTGATAGAGGTATGTCTTCAAACAGAAACATCAGATTTTTAGAGCAATTAGGAATTGATTTTATAATTTCATATTGTGCAAAAGCTGGCTCAAATCAATTTAAAGAATATATTTTTAATGAAAGTGATTGAATTGAAAATGGTGAATTTAAATATAAAGAACAAGAATATGCGTCAATGTGAAATAAAAAGAGATTAAATGGACATAAAAGAAGAAGAATTGTAACTTTCAGTGAAAAAGAGCTAAAAAAGATAAAGCTGACAGAGATGTTTTTAATTAATAACTTCATTAAAAAACAAAACAAAAATGGTGTTGTTAAAGGTGAAGATTTAATAGGAATTAAAAAATATAAGTTCTTTAAAACAAATGACTCTATAAATTTTGTTCTTAATTATGAAAAGATTGAACAAGATAAGAAATTTGATGGTATTTATGTATATGAAACTTCAAGAATGGACTTATCACCTGAGGAAATAAAAAATATTTATCATAAACAATGACAAATAGAAGAAAACTTCAGAACATTAAAA
The DNA here is from genome assembly GCF_033546915.1 of Mycoplasmopsis verecunda. Taxonomy (NCBI): domain Bacteria; kingdom Bacillati; phylum Mycoplasmatota; order Mycoplasmoidales; family Metamycoplasmataceae; genus Mycoplasmopsis; species Mycoplasmopsis verecunda. The sequence goes on along the minus strand of NZ_CP137850.1, from coordinate 832,910 downwards.
GCTCACTTGATGTTAGACCAATTTATGTGTGAAGCGATAAACATATTCGAGGACACTTTGTATTATGTTTTTTTAGCTCTAGTAGTTTTAAAATACTCTTTATATAAAGTTAATGAATATTTACATAAATATGGAGTAATTGATAAATTTACAAATAATAGATTAATTGAATCAATAAAATCAGCTGTTATGGTTGAAGAATTGGTAAATAATCAAATTGTTAGAAAAACATTTATAAATAAAAGCTCTGATAATAAATCAGATTATGAAATTGTAAACAAAGCATTAAATAATATTTTATGTATGTAATTTTTATGATTAAAAAATCATACAGCTCTATTTTGTAGGGTTGTATGATTTTTAATATTATTTAACTTGGAAACTCAGGAAATGCGTATCTAAGATACACAAATTACTTTAATAATAATTTCTTTTTAATGATGCTTTTATCACCTTCTAAATATCCTTTTCTAAGAATTAAGTAAGACTTCTACCATTAAATTACCGCTGTATTTATCTATTGTTCACCCATTAATAGTAACTTTATTATTCACAAATTGTTTATTGTAATGTAAGTATGCTAGTAGTTGATCTGGTCAATAATTCTTGTATGTAGTTCATGTTGAACGATTACCGGTAATAAATTCAAAATTATAACTTTTTGAATTATATTTTGCCCCACAAGCGAATTTAGAATCATTATTTAGGGTATCAAATATATGATTAAATTTATTTAATGCATTATTAAATCCGATTTCAGTTCCGTCTAAAAAGATTTTTTCTAGATTAAAACTAGAGGCATTTCAGAATAAATAGCGATTATTAATTTTATCTTTTAATATTCAAAGTATAGTTGTGGTAAATCTATATAAAGCTTTATATCCATCTGTATTTTTGTAATTAATAATATCTTGATTATTTATTGTCTTATTTTGTTTAATTAAATTGATAAATAATGGTTCAAATATTACTCCCATAAATTTCTTTAATTTAGGAATAATTTTATAAACAGGAACATCTATTACAATATGTGAATTAAGTTCCATAACTTTTTTAATTTTATTTTGAGCTAAAGAAACTTTCTGCTTAATACTAAATTTTGTTTCTGTATTAGCATTCGGATGATAATTATCTGGAAGAGATAAGATGAGATTTAATATTGCATAAATACCGCTCATTTGTTCCTTATTAGACACTTCGAATAACCTATTAATAAATCTTGCATATAGTTGAGGTTCAATATTATTTAATATCTTTTTAATAAAAATAGTTTTGTTAAAAATTTCATTAACTGAGATTTTGCCTTCTTTATCAGTTAAAATGCTAAAGAAGGATTTAACTAATAGATTTATTATTAACATTAACTTATTAGGTGATTGAGAAAAGTCTGTATTTGTTATTAATTTAACTGATTTTTCAATTATTATTTGTAACTCTTGAGTATTTTTTATTGATTTTAGTACAGCTTTAATTGCTTCATTAAATAAATCATAATCAGAATCTTGATTAAATTTAAATCCTAATTCTTCATTTAATTGATCAATTAAAATAACAGATGCTGATTTTGATACAACCTCACCATAGTTGGATAAGCAGATATTTATATATTTTTCAAGTATAGCAGGTAAATTTTCGTGTTTAATTGGAATAAAGTTGGTAAATTCATCAATTAGGCTACCATTTGAAGTTTTATTTAAGATATTACGAACTAATTGTCTAAAAAATATCTTGTTATTATAAATAACCTTGCTACCTGCTGTTTTCTTAATAATATTATCTTTTGAAAATTTTTCATCTACACTAGTATTATTTTCAAGATATTCAAATATTAGAATAATACTTTCGATAAAAGCTTTTTCAAAATTTTCAATACCATATTTATTTAAGTTGAAAATAAAACTTTTTAGAAATGTTGATGTAACCTCTTTGAACATTGCGCTTTTTATGAAGCTTAAATCTTCGGAAATTTCAACCATAACTTTTTCTAATTGTTCTTTAGAAATATTATTTTGATAATTATTTTCAGTTAAAATATTTCAGAAAATATCAGTAATTATATTTTTAGTTGTATGATTATTTAACACTTCATAAATTAATTCTGATAAGATGTTAGCTATTTTCTTAATAGTTTCTTCATCGTAAATAAAAACATTAACTAATTCATCATATGATTTAACATTTTTTAAATTATCAGAATTATCAACAAATAAATTAACTGTAATATGTGCTATTTGAATGAATCGTTCATTAGGAATAATTAAAGCTAATAACTTTTTAATATTATTGCTTTTAATACCAAGATGTTTTGCAAAAGGAGAAATAAATAATGTAATTCAATTAATAACAGTAGTGGTATTTTCTTTAAATAATTTATTAACAATTTTTGCTAATATAATTTTAAGTTCACGATAATTTTTCTCTAAAAAGTTACTTCCAGATACTAGTCTAATAGAATTAAAGAAGTTCTCACTTTTTAATAATGATTTTTTTAATGCATATTTAAAATTTCATATTTCAAGTTGATCTTTTTGTTCTAATTTAACTAATTCCTTTTGGAAATCAGCTAATAAGTTTTGTATTAATCCTGAATTTACGACTTTTTCCATATCATTATTTAATAAATCATCTTCGTTTTTTAAAATTAAGTCTTTTAATTCAAAATTAGGATCTATTTTTGCAAATGATTGATTTGTAGTTAAACCAATCATAACTTCTTTTGTAATGTTTTTAAATGTTTGTGAAAGACGTATTAATCTTTCTCCATAATTTTTTAAATTCCTTGTACGATCTATTTTAGCGACAAATGGAATATATTTATGTAAATAATCATCGGTAGTTTTACCTAGCACTATATCATTATCTTCATTAGCTTGAATTTCTCAATTTAAATTCAAGTCAGAGTCTAGATATTGCTGTGTAAAATCGATATAAGGATAATAATTAGAAACATTTCTTGATGGAGTTACCAACTTAAGATATATATCCATAGCCATTTTCTTATAACCAATTGTATTAGGATGTACATCAAAATAAAAGCTTGTTAGTTTGGTTGAATTTTGCACTCAGTATTGCTCATTGTAAGGGTTTATGACAGTTAAACTAAGCTCGGATGCTACTTTATACATAACACCATTTAATTGATTAAAAATAATTTGAATTGGATTTTTATTTTCACAGCTTAATACTGAAGAAAAGAAATCATCTAGTGCTGGTTTAAGCACACTTAAGGACATAGGATAAGCAATAATATTAATATTAGCTACTGGAGCAAAATCTCTAATTTTTGATAATAAAGCATATAATCTTTTCTCAATTTCAGGAATTATAGATTTTGAAATATCAACAATATAATCACATATTTTTTGATAATCAGGTGATTTATTATTTAATTCTTGTATTAATTCAAATGGCTTTGATTTAGCAGCTGCTTTAAAGAATAAATAGAAGAAATCATTAGCACCAATTAATATAGTTACTAAATTAGCTTGTTTTAATTCTTTTATTGCGCTTGCTACAATTTGTTTAGCTCCGCCTTTATTAACTCTAAATGCTCTATCTACATCATCTCAATCAGGTAAATCATTGTTTGAATTATCATAATTAAGTTCAAGCATTTTAATTCAATCAGCAATTCTACTTCCTGATGCTGAATAGTTAATAAAAGCTTCGACACGATTATCTTGATTTAGTAATCTAGCTAAAAATGCAGGATAAGAAATACCAATAATTTCATCATTTTGCATTTCTCCTGGATAATCACGTGCAAGTGTTCCATCAAATCCAGCAGTAACTGAATCACCAATAGCTACATATTTAATTTTTTTAGTTTTATCAATAAAAAATGGTGATTTATTTTTCATGTAATTATTAATTATTGTTGTTGATAATGTTTTATTTTGTTCCATAAATGCCCTTATAAGTTATATTTAATGTATTATATCATATTGCATTATTCATATTTTGAATCAAGTAATCGAATGATAAAGAAGTTTAAAATTTTATAAAAAAAAGTTCTGATATAAATCAGAACTTTTGGTCAATTTCTTGAAATGGTACGCCCTAGAGGATTCGAACCTCTGACCCAATGGTTAAAAGCCATTTGCTCTACCTGCTGAGCTAAGGGCGCAGATATTGGTGCCCAGGACTGGACTTGAACCAGCACGGTATTGCTACCGAGGGATTTTAAGTCCCTTGTGTCTACCATTCCACCACCTGGGCAACAGCTTGTTTGTGTTTGTTGCTTAAGTATTATAACATAAGAATTTTTTTTCAAATAATTTTTTTATATTTTTTTAATGTATTAATTAAAAAGTTGAAAGTCCACCTAAGTGGTAAATTGAGTAGTTCCTCAATATTGCTGTATAAATTTTACAAAAATGTTCCAAAAGCGTGAAGAAAAATAAAGCCTGAGCTTAAAATTCTTTGTTATTTAGACGAAACTGTTGAAATATTTAGAAGTTTTTAACCTGATTATTCTGCCTGTTTTATCATCAATAAAATCACGATATTGATCATTTATTGCGTTGAACATTTGTGAAATATATTCAAAATTAACATATCTCGGAAACTTGCCTTTTGGTAGAAAGTTTCTGATTTTTTTATGAGCATTTTCTATGCTTCCTTTTTGTCATGATGAATATGTATCGCACTTGTAAATAACAGGAATTTCTCTTATTTCATTTAACTTCACATTTTCCGAACCATTGTCTATGGTTAGAGATAAAATGGTTAAATTGTGATGATTAATCAATTTAAGAAGTGATTCTTTTATTGAATCTGCATCTCGCCGAGTTAATATCCCAAATAACATTCTTGTCTTTCTTTCTAGCAAGGTAAGAATGCAATATTTAGCTCTTAAATTAAGAATTACTGTGTCCATTTCATAATGTCCAAATTCTTCTCTGTTTCTAATTGTTAATGGTGCGAGATGAATAGAAATACCAAAGTTAATTTTCTTAGATTGCACTCCTTTAGGCTTTTTTCTTCTTGCCACGTAGTTTATCTCAATTAGATTTTTGAAATACCTCTTTTGATTTCAAAATAAAAATAGAGAAATCAACATCTTTAACATATTCTTAATCCATAAAGTAATAAAAAGCTTGTGGCGTAGGTATAAAGCATTTTTATCCTTCAATTGTTCTTTATAGTAATCCAAGAATGTCGTTACTGATATTAGTGGTTCAAATTTCTTTTCATTATCTGAAAGTAAAATACCTTTAGATAATTTTCTCTTAACGATTCTGTGTTGTTTACTTCAAAACCTTCAGAAGCGAACAATATCATCTCATTTTGAAATTGTGTTTTCATGAATTTGTTGAACTGGATTTTGAACATTTTGCATTTTGAGCTGAACTCATTCACGATGTGAAACTTTAAAAATTGTTGTTAGTCTATTTTTACAATTACTGCAAAATTTGTATGAGTCTTCTGCTGTGTCATCTCACATAGCTAGTTTTAAATTTTGCTTGAGAACTTTAGCTGATACGTTCATTGTTTTTGAAATATCATTCAGTGTTTCATGTGTTGCGAAATTTTTAAACATAATAGCTAGCTTTTCGATGTTGAAATGAGTTATATTTTGCTCTCTGAGTTTGTTTATGTCCTTATGGATTTTGTTTATTTCGTTATCATTTAGTGAATCCATTATTGCAAAATGATAATATGCTTCTCTTTGAGTTTTTGATATAACCGTTTGATATACTTTTTCCTCAATTTTTATGCAAAATACTCTTTTTTGTTATACTTCAAATCTATTAACATTATAATTAAGTTAGTTCCTTCCTTTAGATTTGCAATTTTATTATACAAGGAACTAAAAAAAAGCTGTTAGCTCACGATTAGGTGGATTGACAGCTTTTTAATTTATAATATTTTTTTAATGTGCTACTATATTAGTATGAAAAAAGAAATCCAAGTAAAAATTGAAATACAAAAAAATTCTAGAATTAAATACGAATATAACAGAAAAACAAAACAAATTGAGGTAGACAGAATACTAAGAGGAGATTTTGTTTATCCATGCAACTATGGTTTTGTTCCTAATGCTCTTGACTGAGATGGTGATGAACTTGATGTTTTATTATATTCAGAAGAGACATTTATGCCAGGAGTATCATTAAATGCTCGTATTATCGGTGCAATGAAAATGATTGATGACGGAGAAACAGATACAAAATTAATCGCAGTGCATGCTGATGATTATAGATTAGATTACATTCAATCATTAAAAGATTTACCATTACCTTTCTTAGATACTGTTAAAACATTTTTCTCAACATATAAAAATTGAAAAAGAGAAGGTATTACTTCTGTTGATGGTTTCGAAGATGTTCAATGAGCAATGAATGAATATGATGAATGTGTTGAATTAATGAATACATATGGTGATATGGATAAAAAAGAATTCATTAAATTAATGCAGGAAAAACATCCTGAAAAATACAGATTTTAATTAGCTTTGATATCAAGATAGCTTATGTCTTGATATTTTTATAAATTAAAAAGCTGTCAATCCACCTAATCGTGAGCTAACAGCTTTTTTTGAGTTCCTTGTATAATAAAATTGCAAATCTAAAGGAAGGAACTAACTTAATTATAATGTTAATAGATTTGAAGTATAACAAAAAAGAGTATTTTGCATAAAAATTGAGGAAAAAGTATATCAAACGGTTATATCAAAAACTCAAAGAGAAGCATATTATCATTTTGCAATAATGGATTCACTAAATGATAACGAAATAAACAAAATCCATAAGGACATAAACAAACTCAGAGAGCAAAATATAACTCATTTCAACATGGAAAAGCTAGCTATTATGTTTAAAAATTTCGCAACACATGAAACACTGAATGATATTTCAAAAACAATGAACGTATCAGCTAAAGTTCTCAAGCAAAATTTAAAACTAGCTATGTGAGATTACACAGCAGAAGACTCATACAAATTTTGCAGTAATTGTAAAAATAGACTAACAACAATTTTTAAAGTTTCACATCGTGAATGAGTTCAGCTCAAAATGCAAAATGTTCAAAATCCAGTTCAACAAATTCATGAAAACACAATTTCAAAATGAGATGATATTGTTCGCTTCTGAAGGTTTTGAAGTAAACAACACAGAATCGTTAAGAGAAAATTATCTAAAGGTATTTTACTTTCAGATAATGAAAAGAAATTTGAACCACTAATATCAGTAACGACATTCTTGGATTACTATAAAGAACAATTGAAGGATAAAAATGCTTTTATACCTACGCCACAAGCTTTTATTACTTTATGGATTAAGAATATGTTAAAGATGTTGATTTCTCTATTTTTATTTTGAAATCAAAAGAGGTATTTCAAAAATCTAATTGAGATAAACTACGTGGCAAGAAGAAAAAGCCTAAAGGAGTGCAATCTAAGAAAAATTAACTTTGGTATTTCTATTCATCTCGCACCATTAACAATTAGAAACAGAGAAGAATTTGGACATTATGAAATGGACACAGTAATTCTTAATTTAAGAGCTAAATATTGCATTCTTACCTTGCTAGAAAGAAAGACAAGAATGTTATTTGGGATATTAACTCGGCGAGATGCAGATTCAATAAAAGAATCACTTCTTAAATTGATTAATCATCACAATTTAACCATTTTATCTCTAACCATAGACAATGGTTCGGAAAATGTGAAGTTAAATGAAATAAGAGAAATTCCTGTTATTTACAAGTGCGATACATATTCATCATTACAAAAGGAAGCATAGAAAATGCTCATAAAAAATCAGAAACTTTCTACCAAAAGGCAAGTTTCCGAGATATGTTAATTTTGAATATATTTCACAAATGTTCAACGCAATAAATGATCAATATCGTGATTTTATTGATGATAAAACAGGCAGAATAATCAGGTTAAAAACTTCTAAATATTTCAACAGTTTCGTCTAAATAACAAAGAATTTTAAGCTTAGGCTTTATTTTTCTTCACGCTTTTGGAACATTTTTGTAAAATTTATACAGCAATATTGAGGAACTACTCAATTTACCACTTAGGTGGACTTTCAACTTTTTAATTAATAGTCTTGATATTTTTTACATTTATATTATTCAATAAGTAATTTTTTAATAAAATATTTAGACATAATTAAATAAGCTATAAAGGAGAAATATGAAAGTACCAACAATAAATATTCATCGATGAAGTTATAAAGAAACTGGATATATTGAAAATGATTGAAGAGCTAATTTAAGAAACTGATTTGCGATTTTTCTTTCTTTAGTAGCAATAGTATGCGCTTGTATACAAATAACATACACCAAAGACATTAAAACATGATTTATTACTATTCCGATATTATGATTAATAAGTTCTATTGTTGCTCTTGTTATTAGTGCACTTGGATTAAAATTTAATTATCATTGAGAAAATACTATTTCAAGAAGAACACTTGCAAGTGCTTCGTTTGCGAGTTTTTGAATATCAATTGCTTGCATAATTCTGTTTATAGTTTATTTATTTTTACCTTTTACAAATTCAACAAATGTTCCGACTGATAATAATTATTTACCTCCACGTCCTAATGATTGAACGATTCGTGATCGTTTATGATGAAACGATTTAGAATATTATCATCCTAAAAGAGATGATAATACAATATCTGGATATAGTCAAATTTTTAATCATTCAGTTTTTTCATCAACATTTTCAATAGTTAAACTAGGACATATTATTTGGACACATAAAAATAATATGTTAATAATCAATAATATTGAAAATTACTGATTAAAAATTAAGAGATGTAAATATGCAATTGAACTTTTAGAAAATTGTTCATTGTCATATGAGAAATTTATAAATGTATTTAAATTAATAACAAATTGCACCATAAGTAAGCAAAACTTATATCAAGTAATTGTTAAAATAAAACAATATAATTTAAATACTATGTATAATAAAATTGAAACTGTAAAATTTGCAAAAGATAATCGCGGAAGAAAAGAAAAAATAATAAAGTAAACTGAGATAAAGTATCTAAAGAAGATATGATTCAAATATTAGAAATCTGACAAAATACGGTGAAATAACAAAAGAAATTCCTACAGATATATTAAAGAAAATCAAAGAAATGAAATCATGTAAGAAAGAAGTTGCTAAAGCTTTTAATATGTCTAAAAGTACATTTTATAATCTTATGAATAAAGAAAAGCCATCTGAAAAAGAAATCCAATATGCTGAGGAAATCAAGACTTTACATAATAAATATAATCAAACATATGGCAGAGCTAGAATAGCTATTATGCTATTGAAAGAATATAATATAACTCTATCTAGTAGAACTGTTGGTAGAAAATTGAATAAGTTAAATTTATTTTGCAAAGTAAGACAAAAGACTAGAGTTAGAGAACTTAAAAATACAAACTTTGATGCTAAAGATTCAGTTAAAAGGGATTATAACGATGTTAATGGAAGAAATATTGTGGCTACTGATGTAACTTATATTCCAGCACCATTTGATTTGAAGAAATATTTCAATCATATATTTTTATCTATAGCTATTGAGCACAGAACAAAACGAATTATAAATTACAATATTTCAACGAGAAATGATAATGACTTAGTGATATCACATATAAAAGATATTAAATTCAATACAAGTTGAATTATTCATTGGATTAATGGTTATCAATATACATCAAATTTATATAATGAAATAATAGCTCAAAATAACGGTATTGTTTCAATGAGTAGAGTTGGTAATTCATTAGATAATAGAGAAGCAGAATATTTCTTTTCGATATTAAAATCAGAATGTTTGAAATTTGTAAATTTTAACAACATAACATTTGATGAATTAAAATCAATTATTGACACATTCATTCAATTTTATAATAGCGAAAGAATTCAATCTAACTTAGGTTGATTATCACCTAACCAATATGCAAATTTAATTGCATAAAAAAACACATTCATTTGGAGGGAAGTGTCCAAATAATGTGTCCATGTTATAGTTACTATTGTAAGTTTCTTATTATCTGGAATATTAACTTTTGCGATTTATTTTACTAGAACATTAAAACCAGATTATTTTGTAACTTGAGAAATATTAAACGGAATCAGAGTTATCTTATATGTATTAGGGATGATACTTTTATACTTAATAATAATTCCATTATTTATAGCTAGCATATTTTTTGGTAATGATTAAATATAGTGAATATTAGTTACCTAAAAATGTTATTTCCATAAATAACCAATGAATTTTAATTAAAATTTTGCTTTTATGCCTATGCAGTGCGCCCCAAAACCTGAACCAAAATGGAAAGGTTTTATTATGGTACAAAAACACAAATTAATTGAAACTATTGAATGTTATTTAAACTCTAATGAAAAATTTAATTCATTCATTAGAAAAAATAAGTTAAGAACCATATGCAATTGCATTATGTAAGATACTACCTTCAACATAAAAGTGCAGATGAATATTTAAAAACAAAAGCACTTAAATCGGTTGAAAATAGTCTCATTAGTAAAGAAATTGATGAAGTTCTTAGAAATAAGAAATCTTGCTTCCAATCAGCTGTAGATTTAAATCTTGAATCAGCCTCATCATTTATGATGAAAGTAGTTAATGCTCGTAAAAATCTCTATAATGTAAATATGAAGAGAAAAAGAGTTGTAACAAAAGATTCAGATACAAAGAAATACATTCGTGAACTCGAAGAAAGAGTAGAACTATTAGAAGCTACTATTGCTTTCAACGAAGAACTAAAACAAAGAGTTAACTTCCGACTGAAGCAACAAAAGAAGAAATAGTTCGAACCATCGAGTCATTAAGAGAACGATTTAAATTAAGAATTCTATTGCAAGTTGCTTCTATACCTAAATCAACATATGAATACCAAGTAAATGCTATTCATAAAATGGAAGAAAAGTTAAAAGAACTATATGCTGTTATGAATGAAATTTTTACAAATTCAAATCAAACATATGGTTACAGAAGAATGCAAATAGAACTTAAAAATCGCGGTTATTTCTTCAATCGTAAGAAAGTAAGAAAACTTATGAAAAGATGTGTATTTAAAGTAGAACAAAAATCAAAACGCAAATATAGTTCATACAAAGGCGAGATAGGAAAAGTTGCAGAAAATCTAATAAACAGAAACTTCTTAGCAAGTCTTCCTTTGCAAAAACTTTATACAGATATTACTGAATTTAAGTTAAAAACAGATGTTAAACTATATTTTTCAGCTATAGTTGATGGTTTCAATTCTGAAATTGTTTCTTGAGCCATTTCTGCAAGTCCAAACCTACAACTTATTAAAAACACATTAGAACCTTTATTACCTAAATTAAAGGGTATGAAAGGAAGTATAATGCATTCCGATCAAGGCTGACATTATCAACATAAATACTTTATCGAGACATTGAAAAAACACAATATAACACAAAGTATGTCTAGAAAAGGTAATAGTCCAGACAATGGATTAGTCGAATCTTGTTTCGGCGTTATCAAAACTGAATTCTTTTATCCAAATAGAAAACGTTTTGATTCAATAGAACAATTCATTAGTGAACTAAACGGATATATTTGATATTACAACAACAAAAGAATCAAGTTGAGACTAAAAAGTAATCCAGTTGATTACAGAAATTCTTTTGATTCAAATTTGGTCCAACTTTAGGGTTCACTACAGACTTGCATTTTATGTCATAATATTCCCAATTGGATATATTGTAATTTATAAACAAATTAAAAAGTTATCTATAAGTGAAATCAATGTATATAAAGTAATTAAGATTCAATCTGATAACAAAAATCAAAATTATCAAGAAAACAAATTTTGAGAAAAACTATAAGGATTTAAATGCACGAACTAACCACTATAATACTTATCAATAAAATAAGTTTTAATACTAAAATATAAGTGTATTTATATATTGGTAATAATTACATATTTTTAAATTAAATATGAAATTAAATAAAATATTTAATTATTAATTAAATAACATTGATATTTCTTAATAATATATTAAGAAATAGTAGGTTAAAAACCTAAATATAATAATCAAAAAGCTTAAAATTGCTTATTTTTTAAAAATGTGGAACAAAATGCTAAGTGTTCCACATTTTTACATAGTGATAAGTGTATTTTTATATAATACTAATGAACAAATTAGTACTAATAAAATTTATTTGTTCAAAAATATAGTTATAAACACTATATATTATTAATATTAATATTAAATTTATATTTCGGAGAATTATGAAAAAATTTAAATCATTATTAATGGCTTTTGCTGGAGTTACAGCTGCTACATTACCTATTGTTGCTGCTTCATGTGGTAATTCAGGATATATTGAAAAGAAAGATCGTGTAGGGGTTGTTACAACAGATAATAAAGTTACTTATGAAGCTTTACAAACAGCTGCTAATAAAAACAAGGATAAAAAACTTCTATCAGTTAAAGTTGTTACAGATACAGGTTTCGTTACAGATAGATCATTTAACCAATCATCATGAGAAGGTGCTTTAACATTAGCTGATCAAATCCAAGAAATTAATGATAAAGCTAAAAAAGCAGCTCAAGAAGCCGGAAAAGAATTCACACCTATTGAATTAGATTATTCAAAACTTGAACCAGGTAAAGGTGGAGCTAACGAAAACACATTAAAAACACTTGTTGCTTCAGGAACAAATGTATTCATATTGTCTGGTTTTACATGACAAAGTCCTTTAGCTAGTTTCTTATCAGATAAAAATAATGTAAACACATTAAACGAAAATAATATTACATTAATTGGTGTAGACTTTGCTTTATCCGAAAAACAAGCAAACGGATTTAAAAACTTTATTGGTTTAACATATAATGCGGGACAAGCTGCATATGTTGTAGGGCAATCAGTTGCTGAATTATACACAACACAAAGTGATATTACTAATAAAAAAGTTGCTGCATTCGGCGGACTAGATATACCTCCAGTAGATACATTTATTATCGGATATCTACAAGGTATATTAAATTACAATACAACAAATAGTAAAAAAGATGTTCAAGTAGCAGTCCCTTCAGGAACACATAAAGTAAATTTAGGAGCTACATTCCAACCTGACCAAACAATGCAAGGTGTTGTCAACGAAACAATTAACCTAGGAAGTAGTTCAATTATGCCAGTTGCTGGTGTTGCTACTTCAATGTTAATCGATGCATTAGTATCAGGAAACTATCCTCAAACTGTTATTGGTGTTGATACAAACCAAGCTAATGCATTCCCAACACAAGCAGGTAGATTTATATCTTCTGTAACTAAAAATATTACACAATCAGTTTATGATACATTACTATATGTTGTTTTAGGAATAAACGATAAAGGGATTTACACTAACAATGCAGACGGAAAACCAGTAAATATTTCTGGTACACTTCAAATGGATTGAGTAGGTGCTTCACAAAGTACTCTAAGCAATACAACACATAAAGATGCTATGAATGCATCAATAGCTAAATATACTAAAGCATTCAAAGAAGGAAATCAAGAAGATTTAGCATATATAGGTTCATTTAAAGCAACTAAAGATGGACAAGCATATTCAGAAGGAAGTGGAACAATTGCTAAATTAGTTGATTTAATCAATGGAACAAATTATTCTGAACAAAAAACACCATCAACAGATGTTCCAGCAACAAATAACACACAAAAATAGTCTTAAAACACTTTAGGACAAAAAAATTTAATAAAAATATAGCTATGCTATATTTTTATTTTACTTTTAAAGCAAAATAATGTAAAATATAGGCATTACCAAATTTAGTAATGAAACTATTTTCATATACTAAAAATATTGAAAGTGATAGAAGGAAAATATGCAAAACAATAAAGACAATGCAATTGAATTTATTAATATTTCCAAATCTTTCGGTTCAATAAAAGCTAACCAAAACATAAGTTTTGATGTTAAAAAAGGTACCATCCATGCCTTAATAGGTGAAAACGGGGCTGGTAAAAGTACATTGATGTCAATCTTATTTGGTCTTTATGAACCTGATGAGGGGATTATTAAAGTCAATAACAAAGAAGTTTTGATTAAAGGACCTAACGATGCTAATAAATTAGGTATTGGTATGGTTCACCAACACTTTAAACTTGTTGATGTCTATACAAACTTAGAAAATATCGTCCTAGGTGATGAAGATTATCGTAAATATTCAAGAGTTATTGATTACAAACAAGCAATAAAAAAGATTAAAACTATTCAAGAAACATTTGAATTGCATTTTGATCTAAATAGACTAACTGGAAAAGAAACAGTTGCAACACAACAAAAAGTCGAAATTATGAAGATGCTTTATCGTGATTCAGAAATTTTGATTTTTGACGAACCAACAGCTGTTTTAACCGACCAAGAAATACAAGGTTTATTAAATACATTTAAACTTTTCAGAGATCAAGGTAAAACTATTTTATTCATTTCCCATAAATTAGCTGAAATAAAAGAAGTTGCGGATAATGCAACTGTTCTAAGATATGGAAAAGTTACAGGTAATTTTAAAGTAGCTGATGTTTCAATAGAAGAAATGGCTAACAGAATGGTTGGTGGAGAAATTGAAATCGCTAGAAACGAATACACCGACACATCAAACAATCCAGTTATTTTTAAATTAGAAAATATTACAACAAACGGTGAAAAACCACTTAAAAATGTTTCATTAGATATTAGAGAAGGTGAAATTGTCGCTATTGCTGGTGTTGAAGGAAATGGTCAATCTGATTTAGAAAAAGTTGTTGCCGGAATGATAAAACCAATTACCGGTGATGTATTGTTCAAAAAAACTGATTTAGTTAAAAGTCGTTATGAATCTGTGTCTAAAGAACAAAAAATCAAAAATATCTCTTTAACTTTATTTACAATATTATTTGTTTATATATCAATAATTTTATATAGCATACCAGCTAGCACAGTTGATAGGTCAGCTATATTTATGATATTGGGAATATGTTTTGATTTATTTGCAGTAACTTCATTAGTTGTTCTAATAAATTCATTATACGGATCAAAAATTAGAAAATATATTATTAGTCATCGTGAACCGATGAAGAAAGAGTTTTCTAAAAAAGCTAAAAAATGATTGAAAACAATTTCAATTATTATGTTAGTTGTGAATATTTTAATTTTTGGACTCTCATTTACACAAATGGATACATGACAATATGTTTCTATAGCTGCATTAGTAATAAGCTTTATATCAGTATCTACTGGTTTAACCGTTGCTAGAAAATCATTAAAACAATTATTTGCTAAGAATAATGAAAATAGAGTAAGAAACATCTTAACTACAATCTCATTAACTGTTACATTTATCATGACAATTGTTTCACTTGCTGTATTTATGTGACCAACAGCATTAGTTGCTTTATTACTATTATTAATTTCGTATTTAGTATTTTTCGCTACAACAACACCTGAAAAAGAAAAAGTTGAAGATTTTGATGATAGTTTCATAAAATTAAACAATTTAAGTGTTTATGAAATTTCAAAACTCGGATTATCATTTATCCCTAGTGATAGACATAAACATGGTTTAGTGTTAGATTATTCAATTAAAAATAACACTGTATTAAGAAGATTATGAGATAAAACTTATCAATCATTCGGTATATTTAAGAATAAAAATATTACAAAAGAAAATAATGAAATTATTGAAAAATATGATGTCAGAGGAGCACGTAAAGGTAGCTCAATGGCACGTTCATTATCAGGTGGTAACCAACAAAAATTTATAGTAGGGCGTGAAATGAATGCACCGCATGATTTCATCTTAATTCTGCAACCTACACGTGGACTCGATGTTGGTGCTATTAAGAATATTCATGAAAGAATATTAGAAGAGAAAAAACAAGGAAAAGCTATTCTATTAATTTCATATGAACTTGATGAAGTATTAGCACTAGCAGATAGAATCGCAGTTATTAATACTGGTGAAATTTTAACTGTTAAAGAAGCTAAAAACTTATCAAGAACAGAAATTGGTATGTATATGGCACATAAAGAAAAAGGAGGTGAATAGTAATGTCTGAAGACTCAAAAACAAAAAAAGAATCTGCATTTGTTAAAAAAACAGTTCAATCATTTGACTCTGTCAAAAAATATTTAATGGCTGATGACAAAAGAACAACAAGAAGAAAATTATATTCTTCAATATGAGCAGTTGTTTTCGGGCTTATATTTGCTTCTATTATTTATATGATTTTAGGAGCTGCACAAGGACACGGTGTAGGAGCCTTTGATTTTATAAAAAATGTTTTTAAGTTCAGTTTTGATTCAAATAAACAAGACAGTACAGCAATATTATTTATATTTTTTGGATTTGCTGGTTTAGCAGTAGCTATTGGCTTTAAATCCGGACTTTTCAATATTGGTATTTCCGGACAAATGACTATGCCTGCAATATTATTCTTTGCAATCTTAGTTATTTCTGGACAAGATTTAAAATCTATTTCAGAATCATATTTTATAGGAATGTTTTTCGTATTTATTCTAGGTGGTGCATTAGTTGCTGCTTTATCCGGTATTTTAAAAGCATTCTTTAATGTTCATGAAGTTATTTCAACAATCTTCCTAAACTGAATTATTGTATTTATTTACGCAACATTATTTGATACTACTAGAGGTACATTCTCTCAAGAACACTTAAAAGTACTTCAAGAAAATGGTTCAATTATTAATGGTCAATTAATTGAAATAATAATACCTGAAGCTTTTAAATGAAAATTTATATATTTCGGAATTGCACTATTTTTTATAGTTGCAATCGGAATGTGATTTGTTTATTCTAGAACTACACTAGGATATAAAATTAAAATGATAGGTCTTAATAAAACAAATTCAAAATATGTTGGTATTAATGAAAAAGTTACTACTATTTTAATTATGTTCCTTTCAGGAGCACTAGCTGGAATAGCTGGATTCTTCTACATTGTTTTCTGACTTAAGGCTCCGAGCTTGCAAACTGTACCTGTTGCAATCGGATTCGAATCTATTGCTGTTGCTCTTATTGCTTTAAATAGTCCTATTGGTGTTATACCATCAGCAGCTTTATATGGTATTTTATACTCATCACAAGATTTATTCTCGGTCGGAAGAGATGGAACTCCTCAATTAGACAGTAAATATTTCCCAATTGTAACTGGTGTTATTATCTTCATGACTGCACTTTCAATTATTTTCTACAAATTTAGAATTATTGATGCAACAAGAAAATATGCTGTATTATTCTGTCATAAAGAATATTGAATTAATTTTAAAAATCACCATAAATTAACATTTAAAAATAGAACTCATAAAACATGAGATAAAGAAGAAAATAGATTTAGAAGTGAATGACTTGAAAATCACTCTAATGATGAAAAATCATTGCTTTCAAATCAATATAAACTTGCTTTAAGTAAATTTAAAAAGCAATGATTTATTGATTATAAATTAGCTAAGAAACAAAATGCTGTTGAAATAGCTAATCTAAAAAATAAATATAAAGAAAACTTGAAAAATCTAAAAGCTCAATTAGCTAATGATTCAGCTAATATAAAAGATAAGAAAAATGATGATACTTATTATGCTTTATACATTAAGCATTTACAAGAAACAAATAACTTATCAGATGAATTTAATAAACAATACATTGATTTATACAATAAGTACAATGTACTATCATACAGACAAGAATTGAGATTGATAAAGAGATCTCAAAAACCTCGTTTAAAAGAATTCTCATATTATCAAAAGAAATACGATACGACTGTATCTAAATTAATTTTAGAAAATGCAAAAGCAGATACTAAACAATTAATGAATATGTATGATGAAATTTCTAAATTAAAATTTGAACTTCAGAGAAAAAGAATTGATTTAGGTTTAGGAACATACCAAGACTTAGTTAATAAACATAAAGCTCAAAGAAGAAATACAAAACTTATTTATAAATCAGTTAAAAATGAAATATTCGAAAACTTTGAAATTAAATACTTCAAAAAACCTTATAAAGATTTAGTTGTTAGATATACTCCAATACTAGATGAGAAAGGAGAAAATATATAATGATAGTTTCACAATTAGAACCAATTATTACATTTGCTATCTTCTATTTCTCTATTCTAGTTTTAGGATCTATTTCAGGTATCTTTTCTGAAAGAGCAGGTATAGTTAACATTGCTATCGCAGGATTTATGGTATTTGGTGCAACTATGTATATGTTATTTAGTTACATTCTTACAGTTATCATTCTAGGTGGTCATGGTGGATCAATTTGATTCCAAATACCTTTAACAATTATTGCTGTCTTATGTTCTGGCGTATTCTCATTACTATTTGGATATGCAACAATTAAATTGAAATCAGATCAAACAATTTCAGGTTTTGCTATTAACATTCTTTCAACAGGAATAGCAACACTATTGGTATTCGTTTTAGTTACATTACAAAACTCTTCAACATTCCAATTTTACAATCGTACAGAATTAGCATTATCAGGTTCTTTATTAAAATATCAAAATATTCTTTCATTTAGAACTGTGATGACTGTTACAATAATAATAAGTTCTTGATTTGTAATCAGAAAAACACGTTGAGGATTAAGATTTAGATCGATTGGTGAAAACCCACAAGCAGCTGACGTTGCTGGTATTAATGTTAATAAAGTTAAATGACAAGCTGTTATTACAGCAGGTATGATAGCTGGTATTGCGGGTGCTTTCTTTGCTCAAGCACAACCGGCAGTATTCTCAAATACATATGATACTAATGGATTCGGATTCTTAGCTCTTGCTATTATGATTACAGCAAGATGAAGAGTTACACTATCTGTTATTATTTCATTATTCTTCTCAATTTTATTATCAATATCATTCAATGGAACAGGCTTAACATCTGACCAAGCATTATTAGGATACTTAAGATCTTTACCATATATTGTTACTCTTATTATCATGATGCTTACAGCCAAAAATTCAGCAGGACCTGCTGCAGCTGGTGTGCCTTATGACAAATCAAAAAGATAATCGCTTCGGCGATTTTTCTTATTTTCTAATATAATTCTATTATGCTTAAAAAACTAAAAACAATTTTATTTTCAGCTGGTGCTTTAAGTGTGATTTCATTGCCTATGATGTCACTTGCTTGCACTCCAAGAGATCAATATTTAGATGCTTTAGCTAGTTGAAATAAAGAACTTAAAATGTATGAAGATAAGTTAAAAGTTCCTAATGGAGAAAAATATAAATATTTAGTAGTTGCTATGCAAAATGCTTCTAAATTTTATAATACTGGTAATTTATTATCAGATGAAGCAGGCGGACATTATTCAGGGAATACTTATTTTAATTTAGTTGCTCAACTTGAATCAAAACAACAATTAGCTACTTATCTAGCACAGCAAATTGAAACATATCCTGATTTTTATAATTCAACTACATTAGATGTATTATCTCAATATAGATTAATTTATACTGCAGATATAGACGGAACAATAGCTCCTTTAAATGCAATTGATTCAGTGTATAAAACAATTAATAATTTATGAGGAATTAATAGTTTTGCTGGTATTAGAGGGTTAATCAATAATAGAAAGCAAACTTATGTTGAAATATTTAATAAAATAAATCAATTTGCTCAAGAAAATAATTCTTTATTTATTAATGAACAAATTAGTTTAATATCACAAACTGCTAGATTATTAAATAACAAAGCTCTTTGAGAACAAATTGATTCAGTTGCTGAATTTTTAACTAAGTTAAATAATATTATTGCTATATTTAGTTCATTAGATACAAGTAAACAAAATAGCAATGTTGTTTCTGAGTATAATGTCATTAGAAATGATTTAATTATTAAAAAGCATATGCAATATTATATTCAATTAGATTTAATTGCTTTAAATAATCTAACATATGCATTTAAAGATATCTATTTAAAAATATTAGCTACCTTTTATCAAACTGAAAAATTTTCTTCAGTTTTAGATACATCTTTAATTAATGAAATCCTAACTGATATGAAGAAATTGGATAATAAATATCAAATAATTATTAATGAATTAGATCAAAATAATTTAAGTAATATAGATGGTTTAATATCCGAATTAAATGATATTTCACTAGCAAATATTGTCCTAAAAGATAGCAATATTAAATTATCAGACGAAATAAATGATAAAATTAAAGAGTATATATTATCAATCACATCCAAAAACAATAATTAATAATTAGAAAGAGAGATATATGATTATAGGAAATTCAAAAGTTGCTATTGAAGCAATTGAAAAATACGACAACATTGTTATTTTTCACCACATTAGACCAGATGGAGACTGTTTAGGTTCGCAGGCTGGATTAGCTGAATTAATTAGAACAAATTATCCAGATAAAAAAGTCTTTACCCCTGGAAATAACTTACATTTATTTGACTTCATGGGATATCATTTTGATAAATATGAAGATATTGATTTTACCAATTCGCTAGCTATCGTAGTAGATGCTTCTAGTGGAGATAGAATTGAATGTTCAGATTTATTATATGAAAACAGAACAACAGCAAAATTAAGAATTGATCACCACCCAAATGGAGCTGACATTGATTATGATTACAACTGAATCGATGAACACTATGTAGCGGCAGCTGAAATGATAGCTCAAATTGCTTATGATGCTAACTGGACAGTAAGTGCCAAGGCTGCTTCGCATATTTATTTAGGAATTAATACTGATTCAGGAAGATTTTTATATCCAGATACATCAGCGAGAACTCATAAATTAGTTGCCTTTTTAATGGAACAAGGACATTTCCACCCATCTGAAATTTTAAGAGAATTATCAAAACGTACTTTCAAATCAATTAAATTTGTTGGAAAAATCCTTTCAGACTTTAAAAAAGATGGAAGAGTCTTATACTACGAAATTGATGCTAAAACATTAGCAGATTACCAAATGGATTCATTTGAAGCTGCTCAATATGTAAATGAATTAGCCAATATTGAAGATAACTCATGTTGAGCTTTATTCATTCAACTAGAAGATGGAACAGTACGTGGTCGTTTAAGATCAAATGGTCCACTTGTTAATAAAGTAGCTAACCAATTTGGTGGTGGGGGGCATGATAATGCCGCTGGAATTACCATTCAATCTTGAGAAGAAGTTCCAACTGTATTAAAAGCTTTAAATGATGCTATCGTTGAATGAGAGGCTAAATAATGCTTATAGGGAATAAAGAATTAGTCACAGCCCAATTATATAAATATGATTCAATTGTTATTTTTCACCACATTAGACCTGATGGAGATTGTTTAGGGTCACAATTTGGTTTAAAAGAATTACTTGAAACTAATTTCCCAAATAAAAAAGTTTATGCAATTGGGGATGCTAAAGGCTCATTTCCATTTTTAGATATCAAAATGGATGAAATTCCAAGCGATGAAATTCTAGCTAAATCACTTGGAGTAGTAGTTGATGCTAACTTTAAAGAAAGAATTGAGTGTCGCGAAGTATTAGACAAAAACTTATTTGCTCAAGTAATCAGAATTGATCACCATCCAAATGAAGATGATTTAGGGGAAAATTGCATTCGTTGAATTAATTCTTCATATATAGCAGCTGATGAAATGATTACTGATTTAGCTGTTGCAAATGAATGAAAAATCACACCTAAAGCGGCAGATTTCTTATATTTAGGAATTAATACCGATTCAGGAAGATTCTTATTTGATAAAACATCAGCTAGAACATTGAAACTAGCTTCAAAATTATATGAATCAGGACTAAGAGCTGATTATATATTACAAAACTTAGCTAAAGTAACTTTAGATGATTTAAAATACAATGCTTGATTAATGTCAACATTAAAAACCCGTGATGGAGTAGCTTACATTCAAAATGATTTAGAATCAACTAAAGCATTAGGCAAAACACCACAACAATCAGTTCGTGTAAATGCAATTGCTAACATTGATGGATATCCAATGTGGGTACAATTTACCGAAGAAGAAGATCACAGAGTTCGTGTAGAATTTAGATCAAATGGACCAATTGTACGTAATGTTGCAATTAAATGAGGTGGCGGAGGTCACGAAAGAGCTTCGGGAGCTATTATAGATTCACTTGATTTAGTCGAATCTGTCATTGATGATTGTATTGCTGAAGTTAAAAGATATCAATCTGAAAACAAATAAAATTTTAAATTTTTACAAAATAATTACCTAAATTTGTGGAAGTAAATGGAAAATTGTTCCATTTGCTTCTGTTTTTTTTTTTTTTGTAAAAATAATAATAGAAAGGTGAATTATAACAAATGAACGATTTTAAAATTAAGAGAAGTGATTTAGAAGAAATATTTAGAAATATACGCTATGTAATTCCTTCATATCAACGACCATATGTATGAAAAGAAGAACAAATTACTACATTATTGGATGATTTAATTGATTTCTTTGATAATGAAATCAAAAATGAAAATTCTGATAATCAATATTTTCTTGGCTCAATTATTTTGTGTAAAGTTGGAGATTTTAGTGATAAATATTATATCTTAGACGGACAGCAAAGATTAATAACATTGTACTTAATTTGATTATGTATGCTAGATCTAATTTGAAAGAAATATAGAGAAAATAAAGATTTATTAGAAAAAATATCTGGTACATTTCCTCATCTAGTATTCCCATTTTTTGGTCTTAATAGAAGATACATTCCAAAAATATCATTCGAAACTAGAAGTGGAATTGGGATAATGTTATCAGATTTGATTAAAGCATCATATAACGGTAAAATAGACGAATTATTAGATAGTAAAGAATTTAAAAGAACTATTAAGAATGATGAAACGAAGAAATCGATATTACATGCTATTAATTGTATAAGGGACTATATTAGTTCTCATATCTCTAATAATGGTAAGGACAGCATTTTTAATCAACCAACACTATTAGGTGAATTTATTAACAATTTTTATAAATCAAAAATTGTGTTTGCAAAAATTGAAACAGATACAATAAGTGATGCTTATAACTTATTTAATATTATTAATAATCGTGGTGTTAAGTTATCAAATTCAGATATATTAAAGACTGTTAATTTACAACATATCGCATTAAAAGAACAAAACCCTTATTTAGAAGATTATGCTAAAGAATGAGAAAATATTGAGAACTCATTTAGAATCAATGACAAGAAACAAAAAGTAGACTTTGATATATTTCTTGAATTAATCAGAGCTATTTATATTAAAAAATCAGGTTCAAAATCATTATTTGCATGATTTGAGGAAGATATTTTTAAATTAAAAAATACAAGTGACAAAAAACCTTTAATTAAGCCAGGTGTCGAATTTATAAATAAGTTATCCACATTATTTGATGTTTATAAAAATGATATTGATATAACTTCAATTTCAAATCAAAATGATATTAAATATATTAACACACTTAAAATAATGTCTAGATATATACCAGATACTCAATGAATATCTCCTGTTCTGATGTTTAATGATAAATTTAGTGATCAATTAAGTAAAGATGTTAGCTTAAAGACAAAATTCATCCTTAAGTTTGAAAATTATTATACATATTATTGAATTACAAGTATGACTCGTTCTAGAATCTTTACTAAACTTGCTGATATATTAAATCTAATAGAAAAATCTAATACTGTACAAGAAGTATTAGATAGCGATATTTGAACTCGAGATTTTAATGCAAAAATGTTAGAAGATAAGTTAAAAGAAGATATATACACACAAAGATTTAATAATTATATATTACATAGATGTGAAAAGATTTTATGTGATGAACAATCACTAACCGAAACACAAGATAAAATAACAATTGAACACATTTTGCCACAAAAAATGGAAGGTGATTGATTTGAAATATTTAGTGCAGAAAAGCATAAAGAGCTTATGCATAAAATAGGTAATTTAACACTAATAACCAAAAAGAATAACTCAAAGATTTCAAATAAGAGTATTAATGAGAAATTAAATACTATAGATACAATGTATAAAGATTTCTTAATTACTAAAAATCTTATTAATTTTATTAAGCAACAAAATAATGAATCAAATTTAATCTCTGATAATGGAAATCATCAATATCAATGAAATGAAGATTTAATTAATAAACGTGGTGAACAAATAATTAAATTAATTATTGATGATTATAAACAGGAACCTTAAAACAAAGGATTTTATATGGAAACAGAAAACATTTTAGATAATTACCAATCGGTTTATAAACCAAAAATGAAAGAAGAAGTTGCTAACTTCTTCAATATGTTGACTGAAAAGTCAAAAATAGATTTAACACAAGCTGAAGAACTGGAAACAAAGTTCAATACAGCAGATAAAAAGAAAAAAAGTATTGAATTTAAATTAAGAATCAGCAGAAACGCGAGACAATCATTTGTTATACAAATAGTCTTCAGCATTATATTTACACTTATATCAATATATTATGTATATTTTACTACTACATATAGAGCTCAAGTAGCTCTTGATAGTAGTAATACTAGTACGGGTACTGTTTTGTATTTATTCCTAGCTCTTAATGTTATACTTGCATTAGTTTTATTTGTAGGAATAATAGTTGTTCCAATAATAAGAGCATTAAAAGCTTCGTATCAGAAATATAGTATGAGTAATGTAAAGGGTATTCTTGCTAATGAAATTTCTAACCTTGTATTAGCACTGGGTACAACATTAACTTTTATATTTTTAAGTATAGTCCCAAATTCTAACCAATATTACGGACTTTATATAGCCTCAATAGTTTGATTAACATTTTGATCTTTAATGATTTTTGTTGATATAGCTCTTTTCATTTACTTTTTAATAATTAATAAAAATATTAATCAACACTTAGAAATGGCTAATAGTGAGCTAAAAAGCATAGGGGATGAAGTTAAAGAAAATTTAGATCCACTTTATAAAATTTGTTGTCTTGAAGGTATTAAAGAAATTTTAGTTGATAAAATTTTTCCATTTATAAAACTAAACTTCAAAACCAGTCAAGAACTCATGGAAATTGCTGATATTAGGGATCAGAAAGATTATCTTTTAAATAATGAAAATGAAAGAATGTCTATTAAACGTGTTCAATCAGGATTCCTAAATAATGCTCCATTTGTTTCTATCATACGAAATCATAGAAGATATGTGAATGAAACATATGTTGGTTCAACAACAGTTGAATATGAAAAAGTAAGATTCAAATATGTAAATGGAAGACAAGTTAAGGAAAAATATATGCATACTGAAACATTAACAGCATCATATAGAGCACCTAAACCCTACTATTATGATACTAGCGAACTTATTTAC
This sequence comes from Mycoplasmopsis verecunda, assembly GCF_033546915.1. NCBI lineage: Bacteria > Bacillati > Mycoplasmatota > Mycoplasmoidales > Metamycoplasmataceae > Mycoplasmopsis > Mycoplasmopsis verecunda. Next base: position 807,575 of record NZ_CP137850.1, on the reverse strand, counting down.
TACAATGATTTAATGCCTCAGTTAGAATTTAAATGTTCTCCAGATTATGTTGGTAATTTAAATAAAAAACAACTAGATAAATTGATTGCAAAACAAAGTAAAATGATTAGAAAATTAGCAAATGATAATATAAATTATCAACCAATAATGGGTAATTTAACATTCGAATCATTATTTAACTGCAAAAAAAGAAATAATGAAAAAGAATTTAGAATGCTATTTACTCCTCTAGCTCAAAAGCAATATGAAAAATTATTAACATCAAGAGAAATTTCTAATGATCATAATTTCGATTTAGCAAAATTAGGTAAGTTACATATATTAAAAGAACAAAATTTATTTGCGTTATTAACATATGAGAGAAACTTGCATCAAAAATTATCTCCATATTGAAACACGGGTGTTACATATACTAATTTAAAAAATTCATTTATTCATACTTATGTTTCAGGGTTTGATGAATTATTCAAAACATTAGCTCCATTTATAGCTATACCAATGTATATGGAACAAGAAATCAATTATAAATTTAATAATGATTGACAAAATAACCTTGCAGCTGAGGAAATTGAATCATTACTTAATCGAAATATTAGTTTACGGGATGGCTTAAAACACCCAGAGGCTAGTGATTATGGGTTAATTTTTGATGTTACTAAAAAATCACAAAACGGAGATAAAGTACATTTTACAGTAACAACTTATGGTTATAAACAAATAGAACATACAGAATATATTTCGGTAAAAGCTGGAGATAATAATAGATATGATGTACCTGTTAATTGAATTGAATACCAAGAAGTTAAAAAAATATCAAATTTAACCTTAACTGTAGATAATATATCTCCAATCGATGAATTTTTACAAAACACAAATAGTAAATAAGGAAATATATGGCAAATGAACTAGATGAATTAAATGTTGTAGTTAATGAAAAAGGCAATGATATAAATGTAATTAATAAACAATTACCTGTAAAAGTTGGATTTGGTTCACTAATATTTGAAATATTCTTATGATTCCCATTAATAATTCCTGGTTTAATTTTCTTATTTATGAAAATTAGTGCTGGAAATGAATTTAGAAGAATACAACAACAAATACAACACAATGCTTCACAAGTAGATAATTACATTGAACAAAGAGTTATAATTTTACAAAATGCAGTAAGTATTGTTAATAAAGCAATTTGTTTAGACAAAGAAGTTATGACTGAAGTAGCTAAATTACGTGCTGGAGCAAAAGCACATAACGAAGCAGAAAGAACCCAAATTAATCAAAATATTGATCGTATGTTTAGAGATATTAATTTGCAAGTTGAACAATATCCAGAATTAAAAGCTCATAATGCTTTAGCTGAAGCAATGAAGCAAAATAGTTATCTACAAAGAGAAATTACAGCTGCCAGAGAAATTTATAATGATTCTATACTATTATGAAATAGTGAAATATTTAGATGGCCAACAAAAATGATTGTAGCTGCTAGAGCTCATTATACAACTAGAATACCTTTTTATACTTCAAGTGAAATTAAAGCTCAAGCTAGAAAAAACTTTTTTGAATAAGATTTAATATACATTAAAAACATCAGTTATACATTTCATTGGAATGCTGATGTTTTTGTTTATAACTTTATTTTCTGCTTCCGTTTTTTTGAAAAAATATTATTGGGTGCGAATTTTATAGCAATAATCTTATAGTTAAGGCCTATTATATGTGCTCTAATTATTCATTTAATTAATGAGAAAAATGTTTATAAAGGAAAGGTTTAGCAAATATCAAAATATAGCTAATGCAATATCTTTGTGTTTTAGTGTGATAGGATTCATTTCATTATTCACATATATTGGTTTGTTTTCCAAACTTGACAACATAAATGAAAATTATAGCAATGTAAGTCTTGCATTTTTTAAAGTTAATGAAAAAGTATATAAATGAATTTCGATAGTATATAAAATAATCAAATACTTATTAATGTTATTTCTATTTATTATTGCTATTGGTTATTGCATATATTATGGTTATGTTGTAAATATAAATGCAGGAGAACAATTTAGTAAGGTTTGATTCTCATTTTTCACAGCAACAATAATTATGTTGCAATTATTCTTAATAACTGTTTGAGATATTATTAAACTTAGTAATTACATTATCCAACAACATAAAAATTAGTTTTAAAATTGTCAAGTTAATCTTGGCGATTTTTTGATCAAAAAATGAAGGCATAAACCTCCATTTAATAATTGTTATTTAGTTTCAGCAGTTGGTACTTCTTTATTACCGGCATCAGCAGGAATAACTACTACTTGGTGAGCAATAGTTTCTGGTTTTGCATACTCTTCAAGTTTTAATTCAAACTTGTTTTTATCTAAAACAGCATCTTGTTTTTGGACATAATTTACATAAGCGATAGCTTCAGTAATTAAACTTTGTCCTTCACGCATTTGAGTTACTTCTTGTGGTTTATCTGTATAGTTTAGCATTGTGTAACCATCTCCACCTGCGGCTAAGTAGTCATTTGTTGAAATGTAGTAGTATTTGTTAGGATCAATTGCTTTACCATTAATTTTAATTGAACCTTCCTTAGCTTCTCACATGTATTCTTCTTTTTCGGTCTTACTATTTAATTTCTTAGTAATATTAGTTTCATATGAAACATTAGTTGAAAGTTGTGCGAATCCACCTGAACGAGCTTTAGAAATACCATATTTAATAGCAGCTAAAGCATCAGAACCTTTAACTTTAACTGTTACAGGTCTATTTCCAAATGGTGAAATAGCTCTAATGTCACCATATTTAACATCACCTGCAGCTAGATTAGCTCTAAGTCCTCCACCATTCATTAATCCAAATGTATTATCAATTGTACCTGCTTCAGAACCAGCAATGGTTTTTCAAGCTTTAGTTTGTAAGAAGTTTCATACTCCAGCGTTTGCAAATAAAGCTCCTAATCCAGTAGCTTGTACTCTACCTTTTCAATATGGTGTTCCATCAATATTTACTGATGAAATGTGGTCAAATGAAACGGGTGAGTTAAATGCTAATTTATCATTTTCAGCTGAATAAATTTCTTTTAATTTCTTTAATAATACTTCATTTGGTGATTGTGGATCAACTGTTTCTAGCAATGTAGCAGCTTCGATTTGGTAAATATCTCTGAGTGTTTGTCTTTGACCAACTATTTTACCTGTTGTTGTATCAAATTCAATTTCGATATCTCCAAGATATTTAGTATAAGCTTCAGTTTGTGTTACATAAATGTTAGGATCTTCACTATTGTGAATTTTTACTAATGTATGTGAGTGTCCATCAATAATTAAATCAAGTTCATTTTTAGCATTTTGAGCAAGGTATTCTGATGTTCAAGCAGCATTTGAACGTCCTGTTCCTAAGTGAGTAATTGCTATAATGAAATTAATATCTGGATGTTGTTCTCTAATTTCAGCAACTAGTTTTTTAGTTTCTTCAAGTGGCTCAGTAAATTTAACCAATTTAGAGTTTCTTGGGTGTGAAGTATAAGCTGTATCTGGTGTTGTTAATCCAAAGATAGCAACTTTCATTCCGCTTTCTAATGTTTTAATAATATAAGGTTTAAATGCACGTTGTCCAACTTTGGAAGCATCATATTCTAATTCTTCAGGTTTAATTTGAGCTTGTTCTTCAGGAGTTAATTCTTTGTAGTAAATATTTGCTGATAAAAATGGCATAGTTTCTGCATCTTTATTTAGCTCTTTGTTTAAATCAAGAACGTGTTTTAGTCCATAGTCAAATTCATGGTTACCTACAGCAACAGCTTGATATCCAATATTTTTTGCCATTTTAGCAATAGTTGCTCCTTTATCTGTATCAGATAATGGTAAACCTTGAATCATATCACCAGCTGATAATAACAAGTCATATGTTTTATCTGATAAATATGTACCAGTTCTTAACATACCTGAGTATAGGTTGTATTTTCCGTCATCAAATTCAATTCTACCGTGTTCATCGTTAGAATGATAAATCCGAATTGTTCTGATTTTTGAATTAGCTTCTTTTTCTGTTTTTCTTAATAAAGCAAATAATGCATTTTGTTTATGCATTAAAGGTTTAAGTTCATTTTGAACCTTAACTTTAACTGCATTTATTGCTTCTTCTTTTTTCGTTGCATCTTTTTCTGATTTAGCTTTTTTAAGTTCAACAGCTAATTCTTTAAGCTTTGTATCATATTTTGTGTAAACATCTTTATATTCTTTTCTAGTTGCCAAAACAATTGCATCTAATTTAGAATCAACTTTAGCTTTATCTTGTTTTACTTTGTCTAATTCAGCTTGTGAACTTGTTTTATCAGATTCTAGTGTAGCAATTTTTGCTTCAAGATCAGCTTTTTGTTTTTGTAGTTCAGTTATTTTCTTTTCTGCTTCAGGGTTAGAACATGAAGCCGCAATCATAGGCATTGTAATCACAGCGGCCCCTAAAGGCATAAAACTTAATATTCATTTTGTTCTAGTTTTCATAAATCTCCAATTTAAATAGTGTGTGATAAAGGTATTTATACCTATTTAATATTACAATTATTACAGCTAATATGAATAAAAATCATGATTTTTGTGGAACTAATTCCATTTTTTTCACATTTTGCAAGATAAACTAATTAATTGCATGAAATTATGAAAAAATTCCATTTTGATGTATTTATGTATGAGATAAAAAAACAAATACCTAGTAGTATTTGTTAGTGATTATTTATCAGTAATAATATGATTTTGCAATCTAATCTTTCGATTACGAATAATAATGAAATCAATAAACTCTTGCTTTTTAACAGTTCGATTGTATACATTAAGGCTTTGATTTCATCAATATGCTGACTCAAAATAAGCTAATTTCGTATTATGGTCAACATCAGGAATTCTATTAAGAGTTATTTCATACATTAAAGAAGACATATAAAAGTATAAAGATAAAGTATAAATTAGAGATATAAAACAAACTAATGCTACAGGTAAAAATACTCAAGGACCTGTAGTTTTTTCAAAATTAAATACTCACACCGGTATCATTAGTGAAAATAGTATGCTCATACCTATTCCTGAAGGAAAAGCAATCATGTATGCGAAGCATGTCAGTTTTTTACAATTTTTAAAATCTTTATAATCTAAATAATCATTTAGTTGTTGTTCAGATACATTATTTCATCGAGTTAAATCATATTCTTCGACTTCAAAGCAATTTTGCACCGGATTAAGCGAACCCATTAAAAGATATAAATTTACAATATATCTCAATGGACGATAAAAGGGATGCATTAGCATTGATTCTCTATTATTGAATTTATATTCGATATTATCTATCTTGAATATATCTTTATAATTGGCTAATCAATTTATAATAAATATTATTAATGGTAATACAACAAGTACTAAAAATAAATAAAATAATGTATTACTTAATGAGGAATGATAATATTTATTTACATAATAAGTTACACATAATGAAACTAAAAAGAATCCTGATGCAAATAATGAATAATAAGGTATTCAATAAAATTTAATATTCCATGATTTCATTATTATATCTCTCCATTAAACGATTGAATACAATATCAAGCGGTATATCAACTAATGAAATAATTCCTGAACCTAGATTTGCGATATTTGTAACCATAGACATTCTTTTAGTTATATTAAGAATTTTACTAATTTCAAGCACTGAATTCATGAATGTATTTTTAATATTTTTTGCTAATAAATTCTTTATACTAAACAGTTCCTTACCTGCTAGAACGCCTTTTCCAAGTTTATTTTCAGCAGCAATTATTGATTGTGTTTCTCTACCATTACCGATTGCTAGTTTCTTAGCTAATTTTAATGATATGCTAGCTAGTTTATTTACTATCTTTTCTTTTATATGGGTAAAGAAGTCGACAACATCAGCACTTAATTCTATTTTTTCTAATACATCTATAGGATATAAATTAACAATATCCTTTATGTTAGGATATGATGCAACTTTGGAGTAAAAATCGTGTACATTACGAATATTTAATAGTTCCTTGATATCATGTAATTCTGACGAAAAATCTTTTAGAATTTTAATATTGTCTTGTAATTCATTTCTAATATTTTTAATTTCTACTAATGTTGTTGTACCATTTATAGAATCTGCTATTGACATTGACATCTGAACAGATAATGCTCCGTATGAAGCGACATCCGCAATTATCCAACCGATTGAACATAGTCAAGAAATAACATTAGTAGTAATTTTTCCGGCTTCTATTGAATATAATTTATTATCAAAATCAGTTAAAAAATCTCTTATATCAGTATATGACTTTATATAATTTTGTATTTTATTTTTAACATCATAAACAAAGTCTTCTTTTGCTTCTTGAATTTGGATTTTATTTTGCTCACAGTGTCATTTAGCAACATTTGCTAAATAAACATTGTTTTTGTCATATTCATCTATATACATTAGATTCTTTTTATCTTTATAATATTTTTTAACAACTTTGTATGTTTCCTTCATTTTAACTAAATTTGATGTTATGTAGTCTGTTATTCACAAATCATATACTTGAAGTATATAAGGTGAAATCAAATGAGCATTAATTCATTTATTCCATTCTAGATTTATAAAACGATTGATATAAATATATGTTAGTTTTTCATCTAATAACTCTGAAATTCAAAATGAATTTTTACTATATTCTGATTTAGGGTTTTCAAGAAAAATATAAATTGAATAATATATAAAGTCATGTTTTCTTTTGTCGTTAGTAAATCATAAATTATACTTTGAGATAAATTCTTCTATTATTTTATGTTTATTTTCGTATTGAAGCAAATGTTGATTACATCAATCATATGCCTCAATATAATCTCATCGTCCTGTATTTTTTAAGTCTTCTATAATTGTAGTAGATTTAATTCTATCTAAATCAGTTATAGCATGTATTGGTCTAACTTTATTTCAGTCAATCTCTCTAATTTGGAATGATGGCACATTATCTATTGGTATAGAGGGTTGTGCAGCTGATAAACATGATGCAATGTTTATCATTGTATTTATTGCTTTCATAAGTGCCCCTTAAGTTTACCTTATCATACACTAATAAATGTAGCTTTATAATTAATAGTAAAAAAGCAGCTAAAATAGCCGCTGAATTTTACTCTGATATTTTAAGATTTAGTTCTAGATAACTAATTGGTTTATCATCAGTTTCTGAACAAATAAAATAATTAAATTTATATGAATTTTCTTCTTTAACCATTGCTTTGCAAAATGTACGCATGTTAATTTCAACAATTTGTTTAGATTGTGGATTTAAAAATGATACATTAGCAATACCGAAGTCTTCTTTTTTAATTTGAACTGTTGTTTCTTTCGTGTATACCCAAGCTTCATTTTCATAAATATCAATACGATTAGTATCGTTGTATTTTGGCTCTTTAAATACTAATTCAAGAGCTTGTTCTTCTTCATTTCATCTTTTTGTTAGTGGGGCATCAAATTGAATTTCTTGGATTGCGTCCACATCTAAGACTTCAACATCTTCTTCGAAATGAACTGGTGTAATTATTGATTTAAAATTAATTTTCATATTGGTCTAGTCTTTCTTTGACAACTTTAGAACCAAATAACCAAATAGCTTTAGCTAATTCTGGCCCATGAGCAACACAAGTAGCACTTAGTCTAATAGGCATAAATAAGTTTTTACCCTTAACTCCAAGAGCTTTTTGTGTGTTATTAATAGCTTCTTGTACACTTTGAATAGTAAAAATACCTTGTGATAAATCATCATATAGATATTTCTTAAACATGCTTACAGTTTTCGAATCAGCTTCAGAAAGTTCTTGTTTGTCAAAAGCAGGATTTAAATATAAATCTAAATGGGATTTTAATTCTGAAGTTGTAATTGCACTTTGTTTAAATGTTTCTACAAAGATTTCTAATCATTCTGCATCAAACATTGCTGTCTCTAGATTCATTAATTTAATTAATTTATCATTTGGTTCATTCTTTAAATATTGTTTAGAGAATCAATCCATTTTATTGATATCAAACTTAGATGGACTTTTTGATAATCTAGCTGGATCAAATTTTTCAATAATTTCAGCTTGCGACATAACTTCGCTAGCATCAGCAGAAGTTCATCCGAGTAATGCAAGGAAGTTAAAAATAGCTTCCGGAATATAACCTTCATTACGGTAATCCTCAATAAATTGTTTGGTTTCTAAATCACGTTTTGAAAGTTTTTTTCCATCCATATTAGTAATAATAGTCATGTGTCCAAATTCAGGCGCTTGTCATCCTAGAGCCTTATAAAGAGCTAATTGTTTTGGTGTATTTCCGATATGTTCCTCACCACGAAGAATATGAGTAATTTCCATATCGTAATCATCAACTACTACGGCAAAATTATAAGTCGGATATCCGTCAGATTTAAAAATAACTCAATCTGCAATTTCATCCGAATTAAATGCTATTTTCCCTCTAACAATATCATTTCATGATAATTCGATATTTTTAGGCATTACTAAGCGATATGAGTATTGCCCTAAAGCATCTCTTTTCATTTTTTCTTCATCAGATATTTTTAATCATTCCTTGTTATATCTAAAACTTGGTATACCTTTGGCATCTGATTGTGCTTTTTGTTCTTCTAGTTCTTCTGTTGTATCATAAGCTTTATAAGCTAAGCCTTTTTCAAGTAATTGATTTAAAACTTCATTATATCTATCAAGTTTTTCACTTTGACGGTATTTTCCGTATTTAGGATTTGTATGTAGTGGACTTTCATCAGGTACAATTCCTAATCAAGCTAAATTATGTAATTGTGATTCCTCACCACCTGGTACATTTCTTTTAACATCAGTATCTTCTAATCTAAAAATAAAATCACCATTAAAATGTTTTGCAAATAAGTAGCAAAATAAGGCAGTTCTTGCTCCACCAATGTGTAAATATCCAGTTGGACTAGGTGCATAACGTGTTCTAACTTTTGTTGTCATAATAACTCCTTTAAGTTATTAAATTATAAAACTTAATTAAAGTGCGATAAGTTTAAAAATTAATTTTTAAACTATCTAACTAAATATAGTTAAATTTTATCAAATTGCACATAGAGAAAAAAACAAAATAATATATATACATAAATCAAAAAGTTTTATAATAATACTGCATCGTTAGCTCAGTCGGTAGAGCAGCTGGCTCTTAACCAGCGGGTCGCAGGTTCGAACCCTGTACGATGTACCATTTCATTTATATGGCCTTTTATGAATCGTTACTAGATGTAGCGATTTTTTTATTGAAAAAAGTGCAACAAATTTGCACTCATTATTCATTATTTAACTTAATATTATTATCTTGCTCTTTTCAATTTTTAAATATTTGTTCTCGCCTTTCTTGTGATGTAAAATCACTTAATATTGAAGTATTAAATATATCCTTATCATTAAAATATTTAGGATGAAAATTAAAAATAAAACATCTTTTAAAAAGTAGTAAAATAAAAATAGATTATTAGCTCTTGCTAATACTGTTTTTTATTTTTTTATTATTCTGAAAGGAGGGAACAATGAAATACTTTGAAAAAATCAAACAAATATTTTCAAGAAAAAAAGATGCTGAACCACAAGCTGATGAGCAATTAAATATAGTTAAATTAATTGAATCATATGATGAAAGCGGTAAAGATCAACTAATTCAATCAGTTGATCAAAGTAATAGAGTTCATATTAGAAAACGTAATACTCTGTATAAAAGAACTAGAATGTCTAATTTTGGGTTAAAACTAAATCGTTTTTATTCACAAATGCCAATGTGAAAAATAGTAACAATAACTATAGTAACAGCGCTTATTTTTGGTGTTATCAGTGTTTTCTTTGTTAAAAACGTTGGTATTTATAACTTTGGTTTAGCAGCTTTTGGACAATCCGCTGCAAAAATCATTGTTGTTAATCTAACACAGAAACAAGTTTCGGCAGAAGTTAGAAACTTGATCGACCAATTTATCTTCTGAATTGCTTATATTATCTTAAGTATTCCTATATTTGTCTTCGGTTACAGAAGAGTTGGTAAAGTATTTACAAATATAACTATTTTATTTTTAGCAGTTTCATCATTAGTGTCATTTGGAATCGGACTTATTCCTGGTGCTAATAATATTTATATCATTGGAAATTACTCTAATACAAATGTGCAAAGTTTCTTATCTGATTATAAGAAACCATTAAGTAACATTATTCCATTACAATGAACAGGAGCTGATGCTGGAAATACCATCGCTTTAATGTTATATTCAATTGTTTATGGATATATGCTTGCTTACATATTTGCTATTATCCAAATTATTGGTGGTACAGCAGGGGTTACTGGTGTTATTGGTGAATGATATGCAAACGCAAAACAAAAATCATTTGGTGCAATTTCTGGTTATATGAATATCATAATTGTCTTTATTGCAGTTGCGATCGGTTCATGATTACCAGGTTCATTACTTCTTCAAGATGCTAAAGTAAATATGGAAGCGGCCCAAAAATCATGAGATGCAGGCTTAAACGATATACAACACACTGCTAATTTAACTGCTGATGATGTTGTTGATAAAGTTAAAAATTTAGCTAACAAAATATATGAGGCAAAGGGTATTAAAATTTCTGAATTCGTTGGATTTAAAAATATAGATTGACATAACGCATTTACATTTTTACCTAAACCTGAAGCCGTACCTAATACTGATCCGGTAATTTATCGCTATCTTGATTTTGCAAATAATGTATCTTTAAGTAAAGACTTTGCCACTGCACAACAATTATTTACTAAAGCATGATCATTTGAACTTTACTTATCTCCTAACTTTATAGCAACAATACTTGTTAACGTTGTGTACATTATGATGCTTGATAAGTTATATCCTAAATTTAAACTTGTACGTGTTCAAATATTTACACAAAATGCTGAAAAAATTAGAAATATGATTAATAATGATAATAAGATTATTACTGGAATGACTATTTTCCCAGCTAAAGGTGGATATAGAGGTCAAGATGTACAAGTAATAACATCTATTGCATTATTTAGACATGTGCTTCGTATTATTAAAGATGTTCGTAGTTGTGATGAAGATGCATTTATCTCAATTTCAGACATTAAAAGTATTGATGGAAATATTTATCTTCCTGAAGACAAATTCTAATAATTTTGACTACCATTTGGTAGTCATTTTATTTAATTTTAGTTTGATATATGACTAAAAATTCAATAAATGAATATTAAAGCTTATGTAAAAGAGATAAAAATATTAATAAAATGGTTATAGTTTTCAAGGTTTGTTAGAATATATCTATTTATAATGGTTCATTTATACCTAGAATATAGAGCTAAATATAATTGCTAATAATTTAGCAATATCTTAAAAAGTAAAAAAAAAAGTATAAAATTTAGTTATAAAATAAATCTATCTATCTAAAAATAACATTTTTAGACTCTAGAAAATAGCTAATACTAGTTTTTAGTCAAGATAGTAAACAATAAACAAAGGAATTAATATGTCAAAAGTCGGAAAATTTATTTTAGTTGTAACAGGTGGTTTAGCCATCGGAGCAGCTGCTGTTGCTGTACCATCTGTTCTTATCTCAAATGCTAAGAAAAATCAAGCTGCTAGAGATGCTAATAAAGCATTAGTGGCTCAAAATGATGCTTTATTAAAACAAATTGATGATGCTATTGCTAAAATTAATAATGCAAAACTTGGATATGAGTTAGAATGAATGAAAAATCCAAGTGTTACAAACTCTGCTGCTTCATTAAAAGAACAAAATACTGTTTACGATAAAGAAGGAAAGTTACTTGCTAAAGATAAATATGCTGAAATTAAATCTAAAGCACAAGATTTGCTTGATAAATTATCTGTATCAGTAAACAACTTACCTACATTACAAAACATTAATGAAGTAGATAGATTACTAGCTCAATTAGAAGCTTTAATCAAAGAAGCAAAAACAGGATATGAACCATTAATTACTGAAGCAAACAATGTTAAAGAAGATCAAAAACTATCACTTGATTTAAGTGAATTTTTAGCTGTAAAATCACAAATTGAAAAAGAATTACAAAAGGAATTAGATAGATTAAATCAATTTAAACAAGATGCTTCAACTAATAGCACATTAATAACACAAGGTAAAGAAAATAAAACCATTTCTCGTTTAGACTCTTCTAAAGTTAAAGATGAAGTTTCTAAATTACAACAATTATTACTAGAAGCAAATATAAACACAGTAAATAAATTTAAAGAATCAGTTGCAAACAAATACAATAAAATAAATTCTGAATCACTAAAAGAATTAAAAGAACAAATCGAGCAAGCTAAAGCTAAATATCCTAATGCTGAAAGAATAGCTCAATTTGAAGAACAATATACTCAATTAGAAGCTTTACAAAAAGACAAATATACAGTGGCTTCAAAAGAAGGATTTAACTCAGCTGAATTCTTAAATGAATTTAATAATAAGGTTAAATCTCAATTAGGTTACTTACAAGCATTCTTAGAAAAAGAAGATGCTAAAGTTACACTAAATGCATACAACACAGCATTAGCTGAAACTAAAGCATTACTTGAAGCTGCTAAAACTAAAGTGGCTGAAACACAATTTGCTGATTCGAAATATGGAACTGTACTCAACCAATTTGTCTCAGATGAAATTCCAACTTCATTTAGTAACAGATTAAGCAGTATTGAAAGCAGTATTGCGGAAATTTTAGGTTCAGTTTCAAAAGCTTTAAGCGAACAAAATCCAACATTAGCACCTTCTAAAGATAGCTTAAAATACATTACTGAAGCAACAGAAAAATTAGCTACATTAGCGGAATCGTTAAAACAATTCCCAACTATTATTGATAAATATATCAAGCAAGATAAAATTGAGGCTGAAACAAAACGTATTGTTGAACAAAAAGCACATGCAAAAGAAACATACGAAGTAATTAAGAAATCATATGATGATCTTAAATTTAAAGAATTATTAGCTAAAGCAAAAGAAGCTATTGAAAACTTCGGTAAAGTTGAAGAAAAAGAAAATGAAAATCCTGAAGATAGACCAGAACCAAAAGTTCTTAATGAATCAACTAAGGCTATTTTAAATAATGTATTAAAAGTATACGAACAACAATATCAAGGTGTTGAAGATAAATTTAAAGTAGTAGAAGCTTTAGTGCTAAAAGCTCTTAACCCTGAAAGTCCATACATTACACCAGGTGTACAAAACTTATATGACTTGAGTGAATATGTTAAGGAAATGAAAGAATTCGAAGCTAAAGTAAAAGACTTTGAAAACTATGTTGCCGGAGCTTACCAAAGACAACAAAAACTTAAAGCTCAAAAAGTATTAGCTAAATATGATGATGTAGTAGCACAATTAGCTAAAATGCAAAAAGATGCTTTAAAAGCTATTAAAGATGCTAAATTATCTAAAGAATTAACAAAAGTCTTAAATGATATTATTAATAATTATGTAGCACAAGCTAAAGCTGCTCAAGATGGTTTAGTAGACAAAGTTGCCACATTAAGATTGGGTTCATTAGAAGATAGAACACAATACACACCACAAAATATGGTTATGGATATTGTAAATAAAGGTATTGAAAAACTTCAAAGCATTTTAGATAAGATGTCTCAATACCCTAATGGAATAACTCAAGCTAAAATTAATGAAGCTTCAAAAGCTAAAGCTGATTTTACTAAACAATGAGAAAATGTTAATAACTTATATCAAGAATTTGGAAAAGTAATGACTTTAGATGAAGCTAAAGTTGCTGAATTTGAAAAACTTTACCCAATTGATAAATCATATAATCAAACTTGAAAGAAAGCAATTGATGAATTAAAAGATGTTGTACCTACAATGAGTACACCAGAATATGAAATCAATGCTAAAAACGTTGATGACGTTACTAAAGTAGCTAAGAAATTAGCTGATTTAGATACTAGAATTACAAAAAGACATGATTATATCATTAAAGATTTTGCTAAGAAATCAACTGAGTTATTAAAACCTTTAGAAGTAAAAATCAATGCATTCAAAACATTAGCAAAAGAAAATGGATTAGATACAAATGGATTTGACTTTACAGCTATTGATGCTAAAGTAACAGAATTAAAAGCTGAATTAAATCCAGCTACTTTATTAAATGCATTTAACAAATACAATGAATTAGTTACTTTAGACAACTACATGGCTCAAAGAAACATTGAACTTCAAGACATTGTTAAAGAATTTAATAAATCAAAAGATACATATGCAAAAAATTCAGCATATAATGAAAAAACAGCAAAAGAAAAAATATCTCAAGCATTAAACAAAATTTCAAAATTAAGTAATCCTAGTCAAAATGAAATTACACAAATTTTTGATAGATTAAAAGCTTACTTTGAAAAACTTGATGATGTTGTTGCATTAAATAAAATTAATAAAGAATTTGAATTTAGTAAAAACTTAATTAAAGAAGCAAGAGAAGAACTTAAGAAAGCTAATTTAGTTGATCCTGCTGAAAAATTACTAAGCAGATTAATTGATAAATATGCAGCTAATATAGAAGGTGTTAGAGATCTAAATGCTGAACATTTATGATTATTAAATAAATATGCTAATGAAGAAAACTCTTCCGTACATTCAACTAAAGTAACTAATCCAGATGGAACAATTAGCAATCCATTCTTAGAAGATTTAACAGGTGATATTAGAGACGCTCTAGCTAAGATTAATTATGATATTGCAGGATTAATTAAAGTTTTAATCCCTCAAGCAGTAGAAAAATATGGAACTAAAAAAGTAGAAGTTTCTGAAGAAAAACCATCAGTTTCTACTCCTGCTCCAGAATCTAAACCTACTGAAGAAATTCCTTCTGCGGATCAACCAGCAGACCAACCAGCTACTCCAGCTGAAGGAAAAGAATCAGAAAGCGAAACCACTTCTCAACCAGCAGTAAGTACTCCAGAAGAAAACAATAAGAAGGATTCAGAAGTAACAAGTTCAACAACAGATTCTAAAGAAACTGAAACTAATGGTGGTTCAACTGTATCAAAACCATCAGATACAAAACCAGCAGACAGTAATTCAGATAATGAGGTTGTTACTCAACCTGAAAAAACTGATCAAGGTACATCAGCACCTGCAACTACTCCAGATGAAAAAGAGTTGAAAGCAGGCGAAACAACTACAACAACAGGTGATACATCAGATAAAGAAGAATCTAAACCGGTTGTAGGTGGAATGGACAATCCTGGTAATACAGAAAAACAACCAGTAACTGAACCAACAAATAATCCAAGTGTAGAAGCATCATCTGACCCTTCAGAAAATAAAGAACCATCTCAACCAATTACAACATCAAATACTGGACAACCAACAGCCCCATCAGGTGGTAATGAAGAAAAAACTACAACTGATGAACATACTAAACCTGAAGCTATTCCATCATTAGAAGAACAATTAGCTAATTCTCCATTTGAAGCTGGCGGTATGGATAATTCAGCTGAAAAATTCGATCAAATATCAGAGACAGCTAAAGCTAAAGCTAAAAAATTATCAAAAGGATTCTTCCAACTATATAAAAATGGTAATTGAATAGGTGTTTCATCAGGTAGAACTGGAAATAATAATAAAATTTTTAAATTAAGAGACGATGTTGAAATAGATAAGAATATTTCTCCTACAATCAAAAAAGATGGTAGCACAATAAAATGAAAAGGTTCAATTGATAATGAAAATAGAACATTAACAATTGAATATAAAGAAGTTTCAACTAATGAAGTACATACATTAACAATCAAATTCGAAAAAGCTACAGAATCTAAGGAAGCCTAAAATAAATAAAAATAATTTGCCTAGAATACTTAAATTCTAGGCTTTTGTATATTAATGGAAGCTTTAATATAACTCATTATTAGTTGAAATTTGCAATAATATAAATAAAAGCAGTAAAAAGGAATTTTTAAAGCCAAAAACTAGATAAATAATGACTTTTTGAATTTTTAGTTTTTGTGTTATGATATGTTAAATTTCTTATGTTAAATAAATATAAATATAAAATATTTATATAAATTCATTGAAAGGAAAAGATGAAAAAGAAAATAATAATTCCATTAGCTAGCACTCTAGGAGCCGCAACTGCATCATTAACTGTTTTATCAGCTAGCCCTGAAGTTGAAGCTAATAATACAGATCAGAATGTATCTGCTGTAAATTACACTGAACAAAATATAAATGATTTAATTCAACAATACACATTCCAATATGGTATTGGTGGATTAAGAAATGATCAAATAAATAAGTTTAAGGAAAAATTACAGGCTGTAAAAGAACAACAATCAGCTTTAAATGATTTACACAAAGAAATAACTGATACTTATAACTTAATGGTTAAATGGTATAATGCTCTTTGAGTTAATTCATTAGGTGATCCAAAATACTATTTAAATGCTACAGATAAAAGTGGGGCACAAAACATGTATGCACCTGGCCCATGAGGACAACATAATACAGATGAAAATAATAAAAACACAATGTATTATCATGCTTACAAAGCATTTGAAACAAACTTTTGACCAGAAGCAACTGTAGAAGCCACAGAATCTAATTTCCAAAAAGCAGTTTTAGAACTTAAGGATTTCTTTATTTCTAAAATGGGTGGTTATGCTGATGTAATAAACTTGCTATGAAATATCAATAGTGATTACTCAACCGATAGCACAGAGATTGATACAATATATCACACAACATCAGGACCTGTAGTTGAATATTTATTAGCTGCAATTGGTATTCAAGGTAATGTAGGTGGAGCAACTGCTCAAAATAATTTTGATCCAACTAATCAAAAAGCATTTATTAATGGTACAAACTCTTATAAAAAGATTTTCAAAAAAATCAATACTGAACTTGGCGGATTCAACGAAGAGAAATATACACAAAGCAATTTCTATAACAACTTAAAAACACAAGATGAAATTAATACATTAAAAAATATTATTCAATCATATATTGACTTTATTGAAAAAACATCAAATGTTAAAAATCTAGATTTTGGTGATTATAGATTAACAAATGGTACAGGAAAAATCAATTGACTTATGGTTCTTTTATTCGGAAATGGACAAGTTCCATCAAGTAATGGAACAGCTTCAATTGGAACAAAATGGCCTGGAATTGAAACACAATTTACTCAATTAGAAGCACAAGGTTTAGAAAATTACAATAATATCAAACAACAATTAGCTGATAGTCCATTTTCAGCATTACCACAAGAAGCAGTTGCTTCAGATAAAGCATATGGAGCAAGCTTACCTAACTATAATAATGTTAATGCTGTTTACCTAAAAGCTGTGGCTCTAAATGATATTTATACTCCTTTAGTAGAACAATACAAAAAACTAAGTTCTGTAATGAGTTCAACCGCATATACATCAGCCTCAACAGAAACTCAAGAAGCTTATAAAGCTACATGAGAAAAACTTAATAAATATCTTGATACAACTAATCAAGAAGCTCCAGTAGCTAAAGGTATTACATATAATAATGAACAACCAGGAAACTTTACAATTGCTCCTGATTTAAATATTACATCACAACAAGTTACTGAAATAAATAGCAATCTTGATACAGCTTATGCTAATTTAAATGGATTACAAAATGAAGCCATTAAGCAATTAAAAGTCATTACTAAACCATCTGCTTTAACTCAAGAACAAATTCAATCATTCCAAAATCAAATTAATGAAATTAAAAATGATGTTGATACTCAAACTAAATTAGGTGTAATTTTAAAGAAAGCACAATTACAAGCTGATGTTAATTGAGCACAAGAACAAGTTACACAAGCTGTTAATACAGAATTAGTAGGAAGATTAAATAACTACATTCAAACAGCTCAAAATACAATTGCTTCAACTTCTATTACTGATCCAAATGATGAATCATTAAACTCAGAAACATTTATTCAACATATTAATGCTGAAATTACAGAAAATAATGCAATTAGAGATAAATTTACTGGTGCATTAGCAAAAATGAATAATTTACCTGCTGATGTTGTATCTGAAATCGTTGAAACCGCTAAAGGAATTACTAATGGTAATGACTTTAATAATTATGTAAGAACAGCTTCACAATTAAATAATGCTGTAACATTTGCTTCTGAAATAGCTGCTAATGTGCAACAAGGAAATATTCCAGTTTCAGCGCAACAACAAGAAGCGTTACAAAAATTAGTTAATACTACATTTAATAATGCTTTTGAAAATGCATCTTTAGCTAAAGCGAGTGATTTAGCTAATTTAATGAATAATTATTCAGATGAAAAGAATAATGAAGAATTCAATCAATTAAAAACTATTGGTTCAAATAGTATTGACGATTACATTAAAGAAGCTAATACTCCTGCAACAGTTGAATTACTAAATACATTAAAATCACAATTAGCTGAAGTAAATGGAACACAAAATGTAGAAAATGTAGCTAACATTTTAGCTCAAGCTAAAGCTATTAGTTATACAGATTGATTACAATATACTAAAAACTCAATTCAAGAACTTAATAAAGCTGGTTTAGGTGATGGAATTGATACAACAAGCTTTTTACAAAATGTTGATAATTTATTAAACACAGCACAAGGTGCAGAGGGAGATTTCGCCCTATTAGGTGCAATGAATAAAGAAGAATTAGTTAAAGAATTTGACAAAATTATTGATCAATATAAAACTGCTACAGCAAATAAAATAACAAGTACATTATCTCAACCTTTAGTAGCTAAAACAGGACAAGAATTAGCTAAACCTATTGCATCGCAAGATAGTAAAACATTTATTACTGGATATTCAAATACTTTAGCTAATGCAAATGCAATTGAAACTAATGAACAATTATTACAAAAATATTTAAACAGATTTGATTTCACAGCGGATAGTAAAACATCAACAACTACTGAATTAATTAAAGAAGCTTACACAGTATCAACTCCTGAAGCACAAAATGCATTTATGGAAGTTTATAAGCAAGTTAAAGCATTCTTTGATAATAGTGATCAAGTTGTAACAGCTGATGCTATAAAAGAACAAATTAATAAGTTACAAGATGCATATAATAATTTGGATGGTAAAGCTTTAATTCTAGAAACTAATAAAGACTTAAAAGCTCTACCTACAACTACTGAATTACGCGATAATTTACAAGAAGAAGTGTATTCCGCACAAAGTAGAGAAGCTTTACTAGCTACACAAGCTAAAATTAAATCATTACAAACATTGTCAAATAATGTTGCTACAGCATTATTAAAAGATAATGATAATAGAAATACTAATGAAGAATTAGAAAGCATTGTAAATCAAAATAATACAGAAAAAACAATTGTTACAAGTGATGAATTAACGCAAATACAACAACTTGAAAAATCTAGTCCTATTTATCAAAATGTAGTTGCTAAATATAATGCACTTATGGATGATGTTAAAGCAGTTGGAACAATTGATAAAGACAAAATGCAATTTGTTATTAGCTCACAAGAACCACAAGCTACAGCTAAAATTCAAAATCTAGCTCAAGATTTAAATAATTTATTAAATGAAGTAACACAACAAGTTTCTGACGCTTGAAACATTGATAAGAGCTCATATGAAACATTAAAATCATATGTAGGTGATAACAAGGAACAAAGTGTAGTTGAAGCAATGCAAAAATTACAAAATGAATCAAATGACTTAGGTAACAATATTTCAGCTACTCAATTATTAAGCCAAGTTAAATTCCAAAATGATTTAATTAATACTACAAAAGATTCATTTAAAACTATTCAAGGTAGTCAAAATCCTGCCTTAAGCTCTGATGTTATAGCTACAATCGCAAATAAATTTACTTTATCCCCAAATAATTTAAATGATTTAAAATCACAAGCTGATCAATTAAATACTTCAGCTAGTCAATTAAATGATTCGATGCAAGGAGCTCAAGCAGTATTAAAAGATCCGGCTTATGCTAATTTATCTCAAGATTTAAAAGATAAACTTACACAAGCATTAAATAATGTAACACCGTTATATACTGATAATAAATTAAATGATGCAACTAAAACTCCAGAAGAATTAAATGAGTTAAATAAAGCTTTATCTGATGCATTAGCAAATGTAAATCAAGCTATTTTAAATAATGCTAAAGCAAATGCTCTTGAAGAAATTAATAAATTAGCTAATTTAACAGATTCTCAAAAACAAGCTGCAATTGCTAAAGTAAATGAAGCAAGTGATGTAGCAAATGTTACTCAAGCATTAAATTCAGCTAATGATTTAAATACAGCAGTAGGAAGCTTGAAACAAGCTTTAGAAACTGTAAAAAATACTCCAGAAAGCATTAATTACCAATTTGCTGATAAAGACTTGCAAACTGCTTTTGATACAGCATTAACAAATGCAAATGATGCAGTAAATGACCAATACAATGGATTAGATGCTCAACAAGTTAATGCTTTAGCACAAGCTTTAACAAAAGCAAATAGTGATTTAAATGGAAATGATAATTATGCAAAACAATTTGCTGATGCTAAAGCAAAAGCTTTAGAATCAATTAAAAATAATGCTGCATTAACAGAACCACAAAAACAACTTCTAAATCAAGAAGTAAATGATGCTACAACATTAGAACAAATTGCTGCTGCTGTAACTCATGCAAATAATTATGCAGATGCTAATAATGCTTTAAATGAAGCAATTTCAAATGCTCTTGGTGCTCAAAAAGGTGAAACATATAAAGATTCTACTGCGCAATCACAACAAGCTTTAAATGATTTATTGCAAGCTGATCAAGCATTAGTTAAAAATGGATTATCAGGCAAAAGTGTTGATGAAATAAATGCTTTAGCTGAAGCATTAAATAACCAAATTAGATCATTAGATGGATATCAAATTCAACAAGCTAAAGCTAATGCAATTGATACAATTAATGCATTACAAAATATAACACCTGAACAAAAAGCACAATACATTCAACAAGTTAATGATGCAAAAGATTTACCAAGTATTGCACAAGTTGTATCTAATGCAAGTGATTTAGATAAAGCTATTAAAGGATTAAAAGAAAAATTAGCTTCTGTTGCTAATGTTTCTCAAACACCTAACTATCTAGATGCAACTAAAGAATTACAAGATGAATTTAATAATGCCATTACAGCTGGCCAAAATGCATTAAAAGATTTAAATTCATTATCAGCAAGCGATATTACAAAATTAACAAATAATATTGATACAGCAAATAATGCTTTAAATGGTGATGAAAGAAATGCTCAAGCTTTAGCAAATGCTAAAACTAGAGCAATTGCTTCAGTAAATAATTTATCATACTTAACTCCACAACAAAAAGCCAACTTCATTGATCAAATTAATAATGCTAAAGTTCTAGACCAATTACAACCAATATTAGATGTTGCTTCAAATACAAATAATGCAATGGATGAATTAATTAAAGCAATGGATCAAGCAAATGAAGCAAAAAATACAGATAATTTCAAATATGCTTCATTAAGCAATCAAAAAGATCTTGTTATGCAATTAACAAGTGACGAAACACAAATGACACAAGGAATGGAAGAATTATCTCCAAGTGATATTACTACTTTAGCTAATAATTTAACTAAAGCTATTGCACAATTAAACGGTGAACAAAATATCAAAGATGGAAAAGCTTCAAACCTTAAATATTGAATTGCTTTAACTATTCTAGGTGCCTTAATATTCCTTGGTGGAATTGGACTATATGGAGCTGCAAGATTAAAGAAGAAATCAGATAAATAAGAAAAAAGATAGCATAATAGCTATCTTTTTTTTGGCATTGCATAACAATAAATAATGGTGCCCCTTATGAGAATCGAACTCATGATGGTTGGTTACGAGTCAACTGTTTTACCACTAGAACTAAAAGGGCATGGTGGAGATAAGGGGAATCGAACCCCTGTCCACACTACATCGCAACTTATTACATCTACAGTTTATTTTGCTTTTTGTAACATTACAAAACTAAAGCAAACGAAAAAGTTTTGTAATGTGTGACAAATTTCACATAAGTTTGTCAACACTTATGCTATCCTTTAGACCAACTTATAGAACCAAGGAATTTCTATAAGCCACTAGGTTTGCTATTAAGCGAAAGCTAGATTTGCATTGTTGTAAGCGAAAACCATTGGGTTAACGCTTGTTTCTTTTTTATCGTTTCCGTTTAAAAAAGTCTAGAAGTATTATAGTCTACCAAACTACTGCAATAATAAGAGAACATAATATGTCGAGACCATTATATCCCCATTAGATATATTTTATTAAAATAGTAGAGTTTTAGCAATTTTTTTATTAACTTCTTCCTTAATGATTTTAGCACGCTTATCATATTTTTTAAGTCCACGAGCTAGAGCTATTTCTACTTTAACACATGATTGATGATTGAAATAAATCTTCAGTGGAATAATTGTTAATCTTTGTGTATCTTCTTTAAAACCTATTTTTCTAATTTCATTTTTATGAAGTAATAATTTGCGTTCACGAGTTTCATCACATTTTACTTGCATATATTGCTTGAAATAAGCTTCTTTAAGATACATTTCGCCTTTATAAATTGAACAATAAGCATTAGATAAATCAATGCTAGAAGCTCTAGCTGATTTAACTTCTCAACCCATAAGTTCAATTCCGGCTTCATATTTTTCAATTATTTCATAATCACGATAAGCTTTTTTATTATTTGCTACTATTTTCATAAAATATAATCCTTATTTATTTAATTAAACATTTTCTCAATAGATATTAATGTTTTTAAACTAGATAATTCATCATTATCGTTTAATTTATGCTGTTCATAAAATTTATTAGTAACAATTAATCTACCTGATTCATTTTTGAATTCACGTGATCAATTTCTATAATCTTGCATATGACCACTAGAAAAATCTATTTCTTCTAAAGCATATGAAGATATGGATGTTATATGGATTTTGTCATAGAATTTTTCTATATTGTTTTTCTTATCTTTGTCATCAATTTCGTATCTAATTTTTAAGACAATAAAATAGAAATCTCTTCCTTTATTATAATAGTTATTATAATCACTATATAACTTCTTTATAGCTGAAACAGCATTATTATGACTACCATTTATTTCAGTTTTGATATTCACTAAAACATCATAAGTTTTTGTTGAGTAAATAAAGTCAAAAGATGAATTTTGTGTACTTACACCAGAACGGTGAATCGACTTTGAAATATCAAATTTAATAATATTTTTGAGTTTTTGATATACAAATTCTTCTATTATATATCCAATTGCTGTTGAAGAACGAATACAACTATTTTCTGATTTTAATAAATTCAAATCTTCTGCTTTAATTTCGATTTCATATCCATATACTTTAAATATATTTTCAACTTCACTTTCCAGGCATTTTTTACTTTTATTTAAATCGTTTCAATTTATCATTAATAAAAAATCTCCATTATTATTTTTACAATTTCTTCTGAAAGTTTAGGAGGAACAGCATTGCCAATTTGCTTTAATATATTTGTTTTCGTTGATGTAAAGATGAAATCATCTGGAAAAGATTGTAATCTAGCTAATTCACGTGGTGTCATAACTCTATGTTTCGTAGGGTGCACATGAACTCCACCGTGATTTTCTTTTACTGTTGTTGATGGTTTATCATAAAATTGCTTTCTAAAAGCATCTGAATATCCCTTCATAACACTTTTACCTTCTGGTGTTTGTTTTATTTTTTCAATCATTTCAGGTGTATGTTTAGAAAAAATGTGATTAAATCCTTTATTTTCTTCAATATTCTCTAAATCTTCAATTGCATCTCTAACGGTCACAACAGGTAATTTGGTTTCACTTAATCTTTCTATAACATCATCAACTTTTTTCTTCTGACTTTTTCTAGAACCGATGAAAATTACTCTTTCTCTTTTTTGTGGAACACCAAAATTCGATGCATCTAAAAGTATATATTTAGAATAATATCCAATATCATTAAGCATTGAAATTATTTTATCTATTACTAATACACCATCGTTTTCTCTAAATGAAAGAATACCTTTTACATTTTCTAAAACAAATAGTTTAGGTTCAACTTTTTTAATAATATCAATTGTATATTTATATAATTGATTTCTCTCATCATTGGGATCGCGTCTACCGGCCATTGAATAACCTTGACAAGGGAAACCACCGATAACAATGTCAATTTTTTTATGGTATTTATTTTTAATATTATCGATAACTTCAGGATCTGTAATATCTTTAACTATTTCGTTTTTATGATAATTTAAATTATAAGTATCAAGTGCTGGTTTTCAATGTTCGACACTTTCTACAATATCAAATCCATTTTTATAAAATCCATAGGTTAAACCGCCACAACCAGAAAAAAGGTCAATTATTTTTTTGCTCATTGGTGTTCCTTTCTTTTAACATTTGTATATCTTTTAAATTATTATTTTTAATTATATTTAAATATTTATTTATCTTATTAATAAATTGCATAATATTTAAACTTATTAATTAAAAAGTTGAAAGTCCACCTAAGTGGTAAATTGAGTAGTTCCTCAATATTGCTGTATAAATTTTACAAAAATGTTCCAAAAGCGTGAAGAAAAATAAAGCCTGAGCTTAAAATTTATTAATTAAAAAGTTGAAAGTCCACCTAAGTGGTAAATTGAGTAGTTCCTCAATATTGCTGTATAAATTTTACAAAAATGTTCCAAAAGCGTGAAGAAAAATAAAGCCTGAGCTTAAAATTCTTTGTTATTTAGACGAAACTGTTGAAATATTTAGAAGTTTTTAACCTGATTATTCTGCCTGTTTTATCATCAATAAAATCACGATATTAATCATTTATTGCGTTGAACATTTGTGAAATATATTCAAAATTAACATATCTCGGAAACTTGCCTTTTGGTAGAAAGTTTCTGATTTTTTATGAGCATTTTCTATGCTTCCTTTTTGTAATGATGAATATGTATCGCACTTGTAAATAACAGGAATTTCTCTTATTTCATTTAACTTCACATTTTCCGAACCATTGTCTATGGTTAGAGATAAAATGGTTAAATTGTGATGATTAATCAATTTAAGAAGTGATTCTTTTATTGAATCTGCATCTCGCCGAGTTAATATCCCAAATAACATTCTTGTCTTTCTTTCTAGCAAGGTAAGAATGCAATATTTAGCTCTTAAATTAAGAATTACTGTGTCCATTTCATAATGTCCAAATTCTTCTCTGTTTCTAATTGTTAATGGTGCGAGATGAATAGAAATACCAAAGTTAATTTTTCTTAGATTGCACTCCTTTAGGCTTTTTCTTCTTGCCACGTAGTTTATCTCAATTAGATTTTGAAATACCTCTTTTTGATTTCAAAATAAAAATAGAGAAATCAACATCTTTAACATATTCTTAATCCATAAAGTAATAAAAAAAGCTTGTGGCGTAGGTATAAAAGCATTTTTATCCTTCAATTGTTCTTTATAGTAATCCAAGAATGTCGTTACTGATATTAGTGGTTCAAATTTCTTTTCATTATCTGAAAGTAAAATACCTTTAGATAATTTTCTCTTAACGATTCTGTGTTGTTTACTTCAAAACCTTCAGAAGCGAACAATATCATCTCATTTTGAAATTGTGTTTTCATGAATTTGTTGAACTGGATTTTGAACATTTTGCATTTTGAGCTGAACTCATTCACGATGTGAAACTTTAAAAATTGTTGTTAGTCTATTTTTTACAATTACTGCAAAATTTGTATGAGTCTTCTGCTGTGTAATTCACATAGCTAGTTTTAAATTTTGCTTGAGAACTTTAGCTGATACGTTCATTGTTTTTGAAATATCATTCAGTGTTTCATGTGTTGCGAAATTTTTAAACATAATAGCTAGCTTTTCCATGTTGAAATGAGTTATATTTTGCTCTCTGAGTTTGTTTATGTCCTTATGGATTTTGTTTATTTCGTTATCATTTAGTGAATCCATTATTGCAAAATGATAATATGCTTCTCTTTGAGTTTTTGATATAACCGTTTGATATACTTTTTCCTCAATTTTTATGCAAAATACTCTTTTTTTGTTATACTTCAAATCTATTAACATTATAATTAAGTTAGTTCCTTCCTTTAGATTTGCAATTTTATTATACAAGGAACTACAAAAAAGCTGTTAGCTCACGATTAGGTGGATTGACAGCTTTTAATTTATACTGAGCTTAAAATTCTTTGTTATTTAGACGAAACTGTTGAAATATTTAGAAGTTTTTAACCTGATTATTCTGCCTGTTTTATCATCAATAAAATCACGATATTGATCATTTATTGCGTTGAACATTTGTGAAATATATTCAAAATTAACATATCTCGGAAACTTGCCTTTTGGTAGAAAGTTTCTGATTTTTTATGAGCATTTTCTATGCTTCCTTTTGTAATGATGAATATGTATCGCACTTGTAAATAACAGGAATTTCTCTTATTTCATTTAACTTCACATTTTCCGAACCATTGTCTATGGTTAGAGATAAAATGGTTAAATTGTGATGATTAATCAATTTAAGAAGTGATTCTTTTATTGAATCTGCATCTCGCCGAGTTAATATCCCAAATAACATTCTTGTCTTTCTTTCTAGCAAGGTAAGAATGCAATATTTAGCTCTTAAATTAAGAATTACTGTGTCCATTTCATAATGTCCAAATTCTTCTCTGTTTCTAATTGTTAATGGTGCGAGATGAATAGAAATACCAAAGTTAATTTTCTTAGATTGCACTCCTTTAGGCTTTTCTTCTTGCCACGTAGTTTATCTCAATTAGATTTTGAAATACCTCTTTTGATTTCAAAATAAAAATAGAGAAATCAACATCTTTAACATATTCTTAATCCATAAAGTAATAAAAAGCTTGTGGCGTAGGTATAAAAGCATTTTTATCCTTCAATTGTTCTTTATAGTAATCCAAGAATGTCGTTACTGATATTAGTGGTTCAAATTTCTTTTCATTATCTGAAAGTAAAATACCTTTAGATAATTTTCTCTTAACGATTCTGTGTTGTTTACTTCAAAACCTTCAGAAGCGAACAATATCATCTCATTTTGAAATTGTGTTTCATGAATTTGTTGAACTGGATTTTGAACATTTTGCATTTTGAGCTGAACTCATTCACGATGTGAAACTTTAAAAATTGTTGTTAGTCTATTTTTACAATTACTGCAAAATTTGTATGAGTCTTCTGCTGTGTGATCTCACATAGCTAGTTTTAAATTTTGCTTGAGAACTTTAGCTGATACGTTCATTGTTTTTGAAATATCATTCAGTGTTTCATGTGTTGCGAAATTTTTAAACATAATAGCTAGCTTTTCCATGTTGAAATGAGTTATATTTTGCTCTCTGAGTTTGTTTATGTCCTTATGGATTTTGTTTATTTCGTTATCATTTAGTGAATCCATTATTGCAAAATGATAATATGCTTCTCTTTGAGTTTTTGATATAACCGTTTGATATACTTTTTCCTCAATTTTTATGCAAAATACTCTTTTTTGTTATACTTCAAATCTATTAACATTATAATTAAGTTAGTTCCTTCCTTTAGATTTGCAATTTTATTATACAAGGAACTAAAAAAAAGCTGTTAGCTCACGATTAGGTGGATTGACAGCTTTTTAATTTATATAATATTTAAACTTCAGTGATGTTGCTAAACAAAAAATCTTGATAAAACTAGATTAATTTTCGTTTTTCATTATAAGAGTTTTCAATATATTTCAAGATACTATCAAATTCAGATGGTGTTTCAACGTATGCTCTAACTTGGGATGGAAAAATAACTTTACCTTTACTTGATACATCATAAAATTTTTCTACATCTGCTTCTTCAATATCATTAATTGATGTATCCAAGTATATGTTCACACCTTGTTTTCTAAATTTAATGCCAACAACAAGTTTTTTATTAATAATATATGTTATATAAGTGTTTTGGATATTGCACTTAATATCATTAGCGATTGATAATACTTTTTGATCAATGTATTCAAAGATGTTATTATTGGTTTCATTTCAATTAACTACATTCTGAACACTTAATGTCGGTTTTTCTTTAATATAAAGTGATAATTCATTATCAGAAATGTTAGGATATGGTCAAATTTTTAAAGCTTTACTTGTTAATTTTTTTGATCTTTGTTGAATCGTTTCATCATTTCAAAGTGTCATATCAGGAGTAAAAAATTCATTATTTAACTCAATGTGAGTATTTAATATACCCTTATTGTGATGAAGTTTAAAAGAGAAGGAATTATTACTTAATTCTGAATTGTAATTTGTTAATGTTAAATTACCAATTCTGTGGACATATTTCTCTTGAATTTCTTTAGCTCTTTCAAGTGAACCACCTAAATCTGTAATTCACTCGCTATTTAAACTTCCTTGTGGTAATATGTGTTCAATTGTCATTTTATCTGTAATAATGATATTTTTGCTATTTCAGTTATTTAGCATACTTAAAATATATCTACAATATGTTTGTCTTTCATATATATCTGACTCGATAAACATTTTATAAAACTCTTTATCATTAGGAAAACGACTGTCTTTAGTAAGCAATTTCAAATGGGCTTTAAATGCTGTACAGTAATTTTTATCATCTATTTTTGTTGCATTAATAAACACAGGAATAAGTGCATTACTAGGTATTTTGCATATATATCTTCTTAATATATAACTAATTGATAAATTAATCATTTCAATTGCTTCGTCTCTAGAGATAATGTTATTTTGAAATTTATTTAAAATCTTCATAAAAAATGGATAAGCAACTGTTAATTCCAACTTGCCTAATGATTTAAATATATTATTAATTTTTTCATCATTATATTTACCGAGAACAATTTGGGAATAAATTTTTACATAATTATATAAATCCTTTGAAATTGATTTAGCAAGTTCAAAGCTTGTTAATGAATTCTGCAATGCATATTGATCATAAAATAACTTAAATTCTTCATATATATTGTCTTGTTTGATATTTTTCTTTAATTTAAGTGTCAAATAATGTCTAAAAAACTTATCGTGTATATTATTTGAAAATAATGGGTCCGATAAAATACGTTCAATATGAAGTCAAATATTGTCATATAAGATATTTTGCTCATTTACATTTAAGTTCATTAAAACAAAATTTCTGATTAAATCAGCTTTTGACAAAGCTTTTCCTGTTGAATTAATCGTTTCAAAAATTTCTTGTGCATTATCATGATGTCTATCTAAGGTAATAGTGACAACATAAAGATTTTTAATGGCTTCGAATAATTGATCTTTATCAAGTGAAGAACTTTTGATTTTTTCATAAAAAAACTTATATGCATCGATGATTTTAGAATTGTTAGATGATGGGTTCATTTCATTAATTATTTGTTCATAAATTTCTTTATCTTCAGCTACTGAATCAACCTTAATGTTGTTCTTATATTTATTAATTAAGTAATATTCATTAATTTCATTAGCGCGTTCTCTATTATTATCTTGCATATATAAATCGCGTAATGCTGCTAGCAATAAAGACACTGTTATCAATCTTTGTTGTCCATCAACAACAACAAAAATCTTTGAATTTTTTAAATCTGATCATTCGCACTAGCAACTATTGAACCTAAAAAATGACTTGCCTTATTATATTTATTAATATTTAAAAGGTCGTTTCATAATCTATTGTATTGAGATAGATCTCAACTATATCTTCTTTGATAAACTGGAATAATAAATTGTCTATCTGGAATACCTATGAACTCTGTAATTTTTTTGTTATCTGTAGTCATATGTAAATTATATTAATAATTTATCTGAATATTGCAAAATATTTAAATAGTAGAGATAAAAAATAATTTTAAAAAAATTTTTGCTTTTAAATTTAAAACTGTATAATAATGCGATTTTTTGCAAAATATTATATAATTGTAATAGTCTTTATAAATTATTTAATTTATAAACTTTAGGAGTATCATGGATAAATCATATAATCATAAATTAGTTGAAGCAGGAATTGATCAAAAATGGCAAGAAAAGAAATATTTTCAAACTCATGATGAGACTAAAAAACCATTTACAATTTTGCTACCGCCACCAAATGTAACAGGGAAATTGCATTTAGGCCATGCATTAGATGTATATATACAAGACACAATAATTAGATACAAAAAATTAAATGGTTTTGATGTTTTATGACTTCCTGGAATGGATCATGCTGGAATAGCCACTCAATCTAAAGTTGAAGACGAAATTTATAAAGCAGAAGGTTTAAATCGTCATGATTTAGGCCGTGAAGAGTTTATTCGTCGTGTGTGAGAATGAAAAGTTCAATATGCTGAATTATTCAGAAAGCAATGATCAACAATTGGATTAGCTCTTGATTATTCTAGTGAACGTTTTACTTTAGATGAAAAAGCTAATCAAGCAGTGCAAAAAGTTTTTGTTGATTTATATAACAAAGGATTTATTTATAAAGGTGTTAAAGCAATTAACTGGGATGTTAAATTGCAAACTGCATTATCTAATATTGAAGTAAATAATGAACCAACTGAACAAAAAATGTATTACATTAAATATCCGGTTGAAAATTCAAATGACTATTTAGTTATAGCTACTGTTAGAACAGAAACATTGCTAAGTGATGTGGCTGTAGTATATAATCCAAATGATGAAAGATATCAACATTTAGCTGGTAAATATGTAATTCACCCAGTTACTGGAAAAAGATTGCCAATCATTGCTGATGAATATGTTGAAATCGGATTTGGTTCAGGATTAATGAAACTAAGTGCTCATGCTGAGGCTGATATTGATATTATGAAAAAACTTGGTTTTGAAATATTAGAAACTATTGATAAACAAGGTTATATTAATTATCAAGAATTACCTCAATTCCATAAAATGGAACGTTTCCAAGCTCGTGAAGCAATTGCAAAATATTTAGAGCAAAATAACTTATTAGAAAAAGTTGAGACAACAATTTCAAATGTAGGAATTTCAGATCGTTCAAAAACTCCTGTGGAAATATTGGTTCTGCCTCAATGATTCGTAAAAATGGATCATTTTAGAGATTTAATTATCAATGATTTAAATTCAGGAAATGGTGTTGAATTTTTCCCTAAACGTTTTGAAAACACAATGAGACAATGAATGGAAAATGTTTACGATTGAACTATTTCGAGACAATTATGATGAGGACATAGAATTCCTGCTTGATATAATGCAAACGGCGAAATGAAAGTTCAAATTCAATGTCCTGGTGGCGGATGAATTCAAGATCCTGATGTACTAGATACTTGATTTTCATCAGGTTTAGCACCTTTTGTCTTTCTAGGATGACCACAAGAAGATAAATTAGTTAAAAGATATTATCCTTCTTCTTTATTGGTTACAGGATACGATATTATATTTTTCTGAGTAGCTAGAATGTATTTCTTCGGATTAGAATTCATGGGACAAAAACCTTTTAATGAATTATTACTACATGGATTAATTCGTGATGCACAAGGTAGAAAAATGTCTAAATCATTAAATAACGGTGTTGATCCAATGGATATGGTTGATAAATACGGTTCAGATGCTTTAAGATGATTCTTAATAACTAATACTACACCAGGATTAGATATTAAATTTAGCGATGAAAAAGTGGAAGCAGCTTGAAGAGTAAATAATAAATTATGAAATATCGCTAAATACATTAGTGATTTACCTCAAAATGATGTACAAGAAACTGACGCTGATAAATGAATTATGGAAAAATTAGCAAATTTAGAAAGCAAAATTTCACATCATATGAAATCTTATGATTTTGCAGTATTAGGAACTGAAATTTATCGTTATTTATTTAATGATTTATCAGGATGATATGTTGAATTTCTTAAGACAGCTTACAGTAAGAAATCAGCAATGGAAGTATTAAAAAAATCACTTGTTATACTTCATCCGTTCTTACCATTTATAACTGATAGATTATTTAGTGAAATTTTTAATGAAGAATTATTAGAACAACAATGGCCTTTATTTAATACACAAACAGAAGCTTCATATATAAATGATGTTATTTCTGTAGTAACAGAAATAAGAAAATATCGTGAAGAAAATTCTATTTCTAAAAAAGAAGTTATTTTATATTCATTAGTAAATAAGTTAAATGATAATGCTATTGCAATGATTAATAAAATGGCTTATGCTGATATAGAAGCAAATGAAGATTACTTAATAGCTTTAGAAAATAATACTTTATACATCAAGCAATCACAAGAAACTAAAGCAAAAAATAAAGAGCTATTAGAACAAAAAATAGCATTTGTAAAAAGCGAAATAGCTCGTGCCAAAGGTATTTTAAGCAATGAAAAATTCGTAGCGAAAGCACCTAGAGATAAAGTCGAAGCTGAAGAAAATAAACTAAAAAAATATAGTGAAGAACTCGCACAATACGAGGAGGAATTAAGATGCAAATATTAAATGGAAAAGAACTTGCTAAAGCTGAATTAGCGAAATTAAAACAAGAATTAATTGAACTTGAATTGCCAAGAGCCTTAACTATGGCAATTATTCAAGTTGGAGATAATGAAGCATCGAATAAATATATTAAGCATAAGTTAAGAGTTGCTGAAGATTTAGGAATTGAAGCAACTTTATACAAATTCCCTGAAGATATTTCTCAAGATAGATTACTCAAAAGAATGGATAGAATTAATGAAAAACATGATGGTATTATCGTGCAATTACCATTGCCTAAACATTTACCAACACAAGTAATCCTTGATGCTGTTCCATATGATAAAGATATTGATGGATTAACAAGCAAAAATGAATTTAGACTTTATAATGATCAACCTGAAAAACACTTTGTTCCTGCTACAGCTCGTGGAGTTTTAGAGTTAATGGAATACTACAATATTGATGTTAGGGATAAAAAAGTTTGTGTTGTAGGTCGTTCACATGTTGTTGGAAAACCACTAGCTCACATTATTAAAAGAATGGGAGCAACTGTAGCTACATATAATGAAACAACAGGTATTAAAGGTGTTGAATCAGGAGATATTGTAATTGTTGCTATTGGTGTAGCTAAATATGTCAAAGCTAATAACATAAAAGATGGAGCTATTGTTATTGATGTAGGAACTAATTTAGATGATCAATTAACTAATGAATTATGTGGTGATGTTGATTATGAATCGGTTAAAGAAAAAGCTTCTGCTATTACTCCTGTACCAGGTGGAGTTGGCCCTATGACAGTTGTTTCATTAATGAAGAATTTAGTTGATATTATCCGTTAATAAAGCAAAATAAAATCCAGAGATTGAATTCTCTGGAATTTTTATTATAAGTCAATGTTCTTAACATATTTAGCATTAGCTTGAATGAATTCGCGTCTAGGTTCAACGCGTTCACCCATAAGTGTTTCAAATACTTGATCAGCTTTATAAGCATCTTCAATTTGCACTTGAAGCATTTTTCTATTTTCAGGATCCATTGTTGTCTCTCATAATTGTTCTGGGTCCATTTCTCCAAGTCCTTTGTAACGTTGAATAGTAATTTTAGTATTTGGATTTAAATCAGCTAATATTGCATCTTTTTGTGCATCATTGAAAGCATATGCAACAAATTTATTTTGTTGAATTTTGTAAAGAGGTGGTTGAGCAATGTAAATAAATCCATGCTCAATTAAAGGCTTAAAATATCTATAGAAGAATGTTAAAAGTAAAGTTCTAATGTGAGCACCATCAACATCGGCATCAGTCATAATAACTATTTTATGATATCTTAATTTATTAATATTAAAGTTATCGCCCAATCCGGTTCCAAGTGCTGTAATTAGAGAAAGAATTTCTTCATTAGCAAGCACTTTTTCTTGACGTGATTTTTCGACATTAATTATTTTCCCTCTTAATGGTAAAATAGCTTGTGTTTTACGGTCACGTCCCATTTTAGCACTACCACCAGCTGAGTTCCCTTCGACAATATAAAGTTCTGAAATTTCAGCATTTTTTGAACTACAGTCTGAAAGTTTACCAGGTAATCCACCACTTTCGAAAACATTTTTTCTTCTAGCATTTTCTCTAGCAGCATTTGATGCTAAACGACCTTTACGAGCTGTTGTAGCTATTTCTAATATTTTCTTAGCTAAATCTGGATTTTCATTTAGAAATCTTTCAAGTATAGGGCTAAATACTTTATTTACAGCTTGACGGGCATCCTTAGAACCAAGTTTTCCTTTTGTTTGACCTTCAAATTCAGGATCTGGGTGTTTAATTGAAATAACTGCTGTTACCCCTTCTAATAAATCATCACGAGTAAATTTTTCAGCATCTGTTTTAATTATTCCGTGCTCAATACCATAGTTGTTTACTAGCCTCATTAAAGCATCATAGAATCCCGAAACATGTGATCCGCCTTCATGAGTTGAAATATTATTGGTATATGAAATGATATTACCACGATATAAATCAGAGAGATATTGCATTGCAACTTCTACTCCGATAGCAACATCATCTCCTTTAAGATTCTTAGTCGTATATTCACCTTCAGCATAAATAACTGGTGTAACTGGTTTATATCCTTCATTAAGTTCATTTACATAGTCAATAATTCCATTATCATATTGGAATTCAACTTGAGTATTATCTCTTAAATCTGTTACTGATACATAAAGTCCCTTATTAAGGTGAGCAATTTGTTTAGCATGGTCTATAATTAATTCTTTATCAAAAGGAAGTTGTTCCATTACTAAATAGTCAGGATGGAATTGAATTTTAGTTCCTGTCTCATTTTCATCACAAGTTCCAATAATGTGTGTTGATTGAATAGTTTTTCCACCGTTAGCAAATTCAGCGAAATAAATGTTTCCGTTTCTTTTTACTCATGCTTTAAATGAATCAGATAAAGCATTAACAACTGAAGCACCAACACCATGTAATCCACCTGATACTTTATAAGCATTTGATTCGAATTTACCACCAGCATTAAGTTTAGTTAATACAACTTCTAATGCTGATATCTTAAATCTTTCATGAGTGTCTACAGGAATACCACGACCATTATCTTCAACTATGATAGAGTTATCTGGAGCAATAGTAATATCAATTCGAGAAGCAAAACCCGCCATACATTCATCAACTGAGTTGTCAACAATTTCTCATACAAGATGATGAAGTCCTGATTTTGATGTAGAACCAATATACATTCCAGGTCTTTTTCTAACGTGTTCTAAACCTTCTAGAAACTGAATATTACTTGCATTATAATTATTATTTTGTTGTTTTTGGTCAGACATTTTAACTCCAATTCTTATAAATATTTATATTTATAAGAATTATACCAAATTTAGGTATTTTTGAAATATATGCAAATGTACTATGTAATAATTTTAATGACTATGAGGTAGATAAAAAAGTACCTAAGCTAGGTACTTATCCAACATGGAATACATCTTTAATATTTTCTTTTCAAAATCCAACTTTTTCTTTCATAGCTTTCTGTTGTACTTGTAATACAAATTTATAGTATTCTTTTTCTAAAGGTGTGTTTGTATAGAAAAGTTTATTAGGATTTTTATCCTGAATGTATTGAACTTGTGCAAGTCCAGCTGCAACTTGTTGTACACCAAATTCTTCTGCTAGTTTCATTGATGAATCTGGGAAAAAGAATGAAATTCATCTTCCATATTTATCTTCTGTAGTTTTCTTAAGGTAAAATATTCCGTATTCATCTTCAACTATTTTTCGTAAATTTTCTTTTGCTAATTGTGCATATTCGTTTTCTTTTGGTGCTAATTTAGCATTCTTGTCTGGTCGAGTTGGTTTAAATGTTTCGGGTGTATCTACACCTCTAAATCTAATGCCTAATAATTTATTTTTATCTTTTGAACTAAGTGCTGGGAAATATTGTGCCGTTATATCTTGACCTGCAAATTGTGGAATACCAATGATTACACCATATATAGTATCACCATCTACGACATCATTAATATTTTCTAATACTGCATAATTTGTAGGTAAATGACCTTTCATAAAATCTTTATAATCTCTTATTATATTTTGATTTAATTCGACAAAATTTGTAGGTGATTGATTGTTAGAAATAAAGGTATATCTTTCAGATGAGTAATTTCTATTTAAATTATTAATAAAATCTTTATATTTTGCCTTACTTTCTTCAAAAATCAAGTCATGATCTTTTATATGAAGAGCTTTAGACACGATTTTGCTATAAGCTGTATTAAATTTAATTCATTCAGATTTAACTTTCTTATTTAATTCATCTTCACTTGTAAATGTTTGATAAATCTTATCTAAATTAAGCGCTTCATTAGTTAGTTTAGATGATAATTCTGGTAATTGTTCAATATTTATTGTTGAATTTTGTAATTTATCAAGCTCTGATACTTTAGTATCTAAATACGAAACGAAATCTTTATCATTTTTAATCTCTGCTAATGATAATAATTGAGTAGTTATTACATTAGTTATTTGCTTACTTAATAATTTAATTGCTTGAGCAGGATCGCTAATTGGGGGGGTGATAGCAGGGTCGCCTGAAGGTGGTTTAGGATCTGTTTCAGGTGGTGTAACAGGATCTTCAGACGGCGGTTCGATAGGAACTGCAACTGGTGGATTATCTATTGGATCACTAGTTTTTTCAGGTTCTTTTTGATTTTGATCATTTCAGCAAGAAGCCGCTATGATAGGAAATGTACTTACAGTAATGCCTGCAAGAGCTAATAATATTGTCTTAAATTTTTTCATATTATAATTTTACTAAAATTAAAAATCCATAATAAAAAAAGGCTTATGCCTTTTCTTGCGATCCGAATTCTAGAATTTTTTCTTTAATTACCTTGCACATAGCTTCATATCCTGGTTTATAAAGCTTACGTGGGTCATAATTTTTACCTTCTAAATCTTTTCCTGAAATGATAAATTCTCTGATAGCATCATGGTTAGCTAATTGTAATTCAGTATTAACATTAATTTTAGTTACTCCTAATGAAATAGCTTTTTGAATTTGATCTTTCGGGATTCCGCTACCACCATGAAGTACAATTCCTAATCTGGTCTCGGTAGCTAATTCTGATAAAACATCAAAATTTAATCCTTTTCATTCTTTAGGATAAATTCCATGTATATTACCAATACCCGCAGCTAAAACTGTAATACCTTGACGAGCTAGTGAAACAGCTTGTTTAACATCAGCAATTTCTCCCTCACCAATGATTCCATCTTCTTCTCCACCAATTGAACCAACTTCAGCTTCAACAGACATATTTCTTGAATTAGCTAAAAAGACTAATTCTTGTGTCATTTCTTTATTTTTATCAAATGGTAGATGCGATCCATCAAACATAATTGATGTAAAAGCTTCTGAATTAATAGCTTGTACACATCCATCAAATGAACCATGATCTAGGTGTAAAGCAACAGGAATTGTGATTTTAAAATCTTTAATCATTCCTAGTACCATTCCTGAAACTGTAGCAAATCCACCCATGTATTTTAAAGCACCTTCTGAAACACCAAGAATAACAGGTGATTTCATTTCTTCACAAGTAAGTAAAATTGCTTTAGTTCATTCTAAATTATTGATATTAAAATGAGGAACAGCATATTTTCCTTTTCTTGCTCTTTTAAGCATATCTCTTGCATTGACTAAAGCCATAAATACCTTCTAAAAATCTGTGTTTTTTCCTTCTCAATTTTCATCAGCAGTTCTTTGGAATCTTTTATCAACTGTTAATAAACGATATAATTCACCCATTTTTGTTTCACGAACTTTTTCATATGGTTTATCTTCTGAAACAAAACGAACTTCTCATTCTGGTTTTAGTTCGTTTTCAACAGCATCAAATAATTCGAAGAATGTAAATTCTACTCCTGGATTTTGATTAACTTTATTAATTGCGATTTCTAACATTGTTCTTGACATAATTATCCCCTTTGAAATTGTTTTTATTATACTTTATTATTTGAAATTACATTGATTTAGGAGCAGAAACACCGATAAGATTTAGTCCTAATTGTAAAATAATTTGTACAGCTTGCACTAAGTAAGCATATGTACTTTGATCTGGGTGATCAAGTAATTTGGTTTCTGCATAGAAACTATTGAATAATTTAGCTAAATTAATTAAGTATTGAGTCATTAAATTAACCTTAGTTGTTGTTATGATGGTTTTAATAAGCTCATCAAAATTATCTAATTCAACAATTAGTTTTTTAGCTTTATCTGTAAATTGGATATCTTGATTAATTTGGTCCTGAGAAATTCTATCTAATAATGATACAGCACGTGAATGAGCATATTGGACGATAAATACTGGGTTTTTAGAATCTTTTGAGTTAGCAAAATCGATATCAAAGTCAAACTTATTATTAATTTCTCTAGTTAACATCATAAATCTAATTGCATCTGTAGAAGAAACATCCATTAAATCAGCTAAAGTAACTGAAGTTCCTGCACGCTTAGACATTTTAAATTCTTGACCATCTTTAATTAAACGAACTAATTGAATGGTTAAAATATCTAAATCATCTGGATTAAATCCTAAATATTGCATAGCAATTTTCATTCTTTGAATATAACCTGAATGATCGGCACCAAAAATATTAATTAACTTATTGCATTTTGAAAACTTATATTGGTGATATGAAATATCAGGTAAGAAATATGTGTAATCACCGTTTGATTTAACTAAAACACGATCTTTATCATCTCCGAGTGTTTCAGTTTTTAAGAATAAAGCACCATCTTGTTCGTATGTATTTGGTTTTAATGTTTCTAGTGTTTTTTCAATATATCCACTTTCTTTAATTGCTTTTTCACTTGAAAAAGTATTGAATGAAACATTAAATTGATTTAAATCTTCTTTGATTTTATCAAGCATTATTTCAGTTGCAATATTTGCTAGTTTAGCTCTTTTTTCTTCAGTTAATTCAAGGAATTGGTCGCCGTAATTATCTCTGACTAATTGTGCGGCTCAAATGATATCATTTCCTCTATAGCAATCTTCTGGCATTGTATGATTAATTCCAAATAATTCACTATATCTTACTCATAATGAATTAGTTAATACATTAATTTGATTTCCTGCATCATTAACATAATATTCAGCTTCAACTAAATATCCAGCATGTCTCATTATTCTAACTAATGAATCTCCGAAAGCCGCCCCTCTAGCATGACCAACATGGAGAAATCCAGTTGGATTAGCTGAAACAAATTCAACATTTAATTTTTCGTTTTTAATATAGTTTCCACCAAAAGATGATTTTTGTTCTAAAACTTCACTAATTACATCTAAAAAGACATTATCAGATAAAATGAAATTAATAAATCCTGGTTTAGCTATATCAATTTGTTTAAAAATCTTATCTTGTTTTAATAAGCCAACTATTTTTTCAGCTATAGCTAAAGGATTTTTTACTTCAGCATATTGCTTAACAACAAATGCAATATTTGTTGAAAAATCATATTGTAATTGTTCTACATTTAGATTTTCAGGTACATTAGGTTGAACAACATTAAAATTTAATGTTTCAATATCTAATTCACTAGTAAAAAAACCTTCAGATTGTAAATTAATAAGTGATTTAACAATGACACTTTTTACTCTTTGTTTTAATGACATCATACTCCTTAAAATATAGGTAATGTAATAATTTTTTATATTATATAAAATTATTAATTTTATATACCTTTTAATACTTATTTTTAGATAGCTTGCTTATAGTAATTTTTGCAATATTTACTTGCTAATATAATATAATTACAAAAATAAAGAAAGGTGCTTAAGATGACTAAAATTTATACTTGCGGACCCACTGTTTATAATGATGTTCATATTGGTAATTTAAGACCAATTGTTACTATGGATTTAATTCTAAAAGCATATCGTGCATTAGGTAAAGAATTTAAATTTGTTCATAATATTACCGATATTGATGACAAAATAATAAATAAAGCTTTTCAAACTGGAAGAAGTGAAAGCGAAATAGCTAAAGAATACGCTAATAAGTATCTTGATATCTTAAATAAATTTAATGTGGATACAATAACAAATCTCGAATATGTGACTGAAAATTTAGATTTAATTATTAAATTTATTAGTAATTTAATCAATATTGGAGCAGCATATCAAGATGCAGAGGGTAATGTATGATTTGATGTTTTAAAATACCAAGATAAATATGGCACTGTATCAAATCAAAAACTTCAAAATATGGTTTCGGAAGAATCTGAATTTAGTTCATTGAAAAAATCACCTTTTGATTTTGCTCTATGAAAGAAAACAAAAGTCGGAGTTACGCATCCATCGCCTTTTTCTAATGGTCGTCCAGGTTGACATACCGAATGTGCTGTTTTAATTAATAAACATTTTGAAAATGATGGTGTTGATATTCATAGTGGTGGAATGGATTTAACATTTCCACATCATGAAAATGAAAATATTCAATTTTTAGCTTTAACAGGTAATAATATAGCTAAAAATTGACTTCGTACAGGACAAATTAATTTAAATGGAATTAAGATGTCAAAATCATTACAAAATGTTATTTTACCTAAAGATTTCTTAAATACTTATAGTGCAGATGTACTAAAAACAATATTTTTACAAAATGGTTTTACAAGTGAAATTAATATCGATGAAGATTCATTAAAATCAGTAACTACATTTTTAAATAAAATTAAAAGAATTTATTTCACAGCATATTTAAATCAATTTAATGAAAATAACTTTGACAAGGAGTTATTTACTCAAGCTATGCAATCAGTTGCTGATATGAAATTTTCTAATTTCAACAAATTAGTCAATGATTTAATCAAGCAAGCTAATAAATCCAAAGAAGAAAAATATTTTGCAACAATAATAATGATATTTAATTCATTAGGTTACGAATTTAATAAGATTGATTTTAAACATTATGAAAAAATCTATAACAATTGACAAGCACAATTACAAACTAAAAATTATCAAGAAGCGGATAAATTAAGAGCTGAATTAACAAATAATAATTTAATCTAAGGAACCTATGTATAAAAAACAAAATAAAGACATTTCACAGAAATATCCTAAAAATAAGATAGAAACCAAAAAAGTTGTATCAAAAGACAATAAAGTTGATACAGCCAATAAAGAAACATTAATCTGAGGTAAAAATTCAGTTCTAGATGCAATAAATAGTAATTTAAATATTTCTAAAATATATATTAATGAAAATTTTAAAAAAATAAAAATAAAGCAAAATATTCCTGTTGAATATGTATCTAAAGCAATATTAGATCAAATGTCAAATAATGCTAACCATCAAGGCTATATAGTTGCAATAAAATCAATTAATTATTCTAATATAGAACAATTAATTAAAGCAAAACCAAATATAGTATTAGCTTTGGATCATATAGTTGATCCGCAAAATTTAGGTGCTATTATTCGTACAGCAAATGCAGCTGGAGTAAAGCATATTTTACTACCTAAAGATAATAGTGCAGAAGTTAATTCGACAGCTTTAAAAGTTGCTTCTGGTGGATTTGTTGGAATAAATTTTTATAAAGTTAGTTCTATGTCAGCTACATTAACCAAACTTAAAAATAATGATTACTGGATTTATGCAACTACATTGCACGATAATTCAGTAAATTATGCTTCAGTATCATATCCAATGCATACTGTTATTGTTATGGGTAATGAAGGTAGCGGAGTATCCAAAAGTGTTCTGGCAGTTTCAGATCAATATATTCACATTAATCAATATGGAACAGTGCAATCGTTAAATGTTTCAGTAGCAACCGGAATTGTGCTATTTGGTTATTTAAATAATTTTAAGAAATAAAAAACCTGTTTTTTCACAAAAACAGGCGTTTTTTATTATTATTTGAATAAGATAGGTATGTTGTCTTTAAAAGTTAAGGGCAATTAAAGAAGAGAATACAGATTATACCTAATACATTATATTAAGAAAGGAGAATTCCTAGATAAATCAATACAAGGAGTATAAAATGTTAATAATTTTAGTCAGTAATATACCTATGAAAGACTAATAAAGGAGGTCCTATATAAAAAGAAACATATTTGAAAAACGATTTATAATAAAACAAATAAATAAATATGATTTTACTATAAAGAAATAGGTTATATAATGTTAAGACTCACTATTGGATAAATAACAGAGAATAAATAATTATAGTAAGCACGAGATACATTCAAATAGAAAATAAAAATAGAAAGATTGTAAAAATTAATAAAACTTACAAAATATAAATAAATATCTAATAGCTTGATATATTTTAAAACGATATGGATATGTCTATTTTGTCTATGAGCATTTCTTATTTTTTATTACGAAATAGAATATATATAAATTTAATAAGGGTTTTGAGATTTTTTGTTAATTAATGATTATTATTTTGTGTGGTAAGTAATTTGTACTTACCACATTTTTATTTTAACAAATTACACATATAAATTCATAAGGTGGAAATGTTCCACATTTTGCTATTTAGTTCTATTTAATAGTGATATTTACATAATTTTTAGCACCTAAAATAAATTATATTTTTACTATGTTTAGTTAAAAATAAAAAAACAAAAAAATCAGTATTATTTCAATATTTAGTAAAATAAATTTATGAATTTAAATTGATTATATGTAATGGTTGTTATATTAGCATCCTTACTATTTTATGCATTATTAAAAATGTATGGATATTTTAATTTTGTTAAAGCTGGTTTTAAGTTAAATTGAGTGCAAACTCAAACATATT
The DNA here is from genome assembly GCF_033546915.1 of Mycoplasmopsis verecunda. Taxonomy (NCBI): domain Bacteria; kingdom Bacillati; phylum Mycoplasmatota; order Mycoplasmoidales; family Metamycoplasmataceae; genus Mycoplasmopsis; species Mycoplasmopsis verecunda. The sequence goes on along the minus strand of NZ_CP137850.1, from coordinate 764,749 downwards.
GAAAATTAGGTTTTTCATTATTTTATATAAGTTTAGTTACTTTATTATTAGTACTTTATGCAACAAATGTAATTCATATTTATACTTTAGCCGAGAAAAATGAACATAAAGATGTTGCTTTTTCTCCACTAGGAGCTTTTGCAATGATTGCATACTTTTGTTACATATTTATGACTGGAATTATTGGGTTTGCAATATATGTTTTAATTAAAAATAAAAATCGTATTTCTATTTCAGCAGATGATTTTGATAATTTTGATATTGAAAAATACAATTTTGATATTGATAAAAGTTATATTAAGGATAGAAAAAATTACACAATGTTTCGTGATTACATCACAAACTCTATGATGTTTAAGAAGCATCCAAAAATTTATGCTACCAAAGTTGTCTATTATTCATTAATGTTTATTTATTCAACACCAGTTTATGATCAAAGTATAAATGAACAAGAAATTGATCCTAGTAAATTGAAAAACATAAGTGAAGAATTTCATAGTTTATTGACAAATAGAAAACCAATTGCAGAATTATTCCAAGATAATAAAGAATATATCACATTTGTATTAAAGACAGCTTATCAAAAAGTTAATTCAATATATCCGCTTGATGAGCAAATTTATAAAAATGCCGTTTTAAAAGCTTGCAAATAAGCTTTTTTCTTTAAATTTTCATTAATTTATTAAAAATAAATTAATTTATTATAGTAAAATAGAGCTATGGGTAAATTAGGTTATAAATCTAAGTATTCAACTAACGAAATTCCATCATTTGAAAGATTAAAAATTCTGGCCTTACAAGACAATAATGAGCTGGAAAATGAAATCAATTGGATGAAGAAGTTCTTTGGTACTGAATTAGTAAAAATAGAAAAAATCAACCTACAAGCTCCACAGGAATGATGTGATGAGCAGTCTTTTATAACCGACATTAAACCAATTAATCGTATAGAAAAAGAATTAGATAAATTAGAAGTAGACTACTTGAATTTAACAAATTGTTTTATGGATAATTATTCCTTTTATCAAACTAATGATAAAGATAAATGGATATTAGAAATGATTAATTCACAACCAAGTGTTACTCAAGTAGATGATATGAAAAGTAAAAGCACAAATACTACTCGAGTAAAAATAAATAAACTCGAAATATAATTTTGTGCATTTTTATTTATTATTTATGGAGGAATTATGAAAGTGAATATAGCTATAGATGGACCTAGTGGTGCTGGTAAATCAACCATCTCAAAAGAATTAGCTAAACGTTTGGGATATACTTTTATTAATAGTGGAAGTGTATACCGTGCTATTGCTTATAATGCGAATAAAAAAGGAATTGAATCGCATGATACTGTTAATATAATTGATTCTTTAGAAAAAGGGATGATTAAATTAATGCCTAATGATATCACTTTATTAAGAGGTGTTGATATATCACATGATATAAGAGCTGATTATATTTCAAAAATAACTCCTACGGTAGCTAAAATACCAGAAGTAAGAGAATTTGCAGTTGATTTTATCCAACATATGACGAGAAAACATAAGGGTTACATTATTGATGGGCGTGATACAACTTTTAAAATTATGCCACATGCTGAGGTAAAAATATTTCTATGAGCTAGTGAAGAAGAAAGAGCTAGAAGAAGATTAGAACAAAATCAAGCTTTAGGATACAACACCAATTTTGAAGAAGTGCTTTATGAAGTTAAATTAAGAGATGCGCAAGATATGAATCGTGCCATTGACCCACTTCATAAAACAGCTGATGCAATATTGGTTGATTGTACAGAAATGACTCCTGAAGAAGTTATAAATCATATATTAGATATTGTTGCTAATAAAATAAAACAGCTGGAAGGAAATAAATAATGAAAAATACAGTTGCAATAATTGGAAAACCAAATGTAGGAAAAAGCACATTTTTCAACAAGCTAATAGGTAAAAAAGTTTCTATCGTGCATGATGAGCCAGGAGTTACTCGTGATAGATTATATGAAAAAATTCATTGAGCAGGCAAAGAACTTAAAATAATAGATACTGGTGGAATAGAAATAGAAAATAGACCATTTCAAGAGCAAATTCAAATACAAGCAAAAATAGCGATTGAAGAAGCTGATGTAATTATTTTCCTATTTGATGGTACAAGTGAAATTACTAATGATGATATGTTTATTATGAATATTTTAAGAAAATCAAATAAACCTATTATTGCTGTTGCTAATAAATTAGAGGATAATCAACAATTTGACTATTCATGATATAAATTAGGAGTGAAACATATTTTTCCGATTTCAGCACTTCATGGAGAAGGAATTGGTGATGTTTTAAATAGATGTATAGAAGATTTAGATTTCACAGAAGAAGAATCAATTGAAACATTTAATTTGGCTATTATTGGAAAACCAAATGCAGGAAAAAGCTCGCTTTTAAATAATCTAGCTAAAGAAGAACGTTCAATAGTTTCACCAATTCCTGGAACTACTCGTGATAGCGTTAAATCATTAGTAACAATTGATGATAAAGTTTACAATGTTATTGATACAGCTGGAATAACAAAAAAATCCAAACTAGTTGAATCAGTTGATCATTATGCTTTAATGAGAGCAATGAATTCATTAGCTGAAGCTGATTTATCATTAATAGTTATTGATGCAACTCAAGAAGAAGTTTCTCATTTTGACTCACGTATAATTGGATATGCTTTAGAACATGAAAAACCAGTTATTATTGTTATAAATAAGTGAGACCTTGTGGAAAAAGAAACAAATACAATGGCACAATACGAAAAGAAACTAAGAAATAAATTCCACTTTGTACCATGAGTTCCATTTGTATTTATTTCAGCTAAATATAATCAAAGACTTAATAAATTGTACGATACCATTAATATGGTTAGAACTAATTTAGAAAGAGAAATTAAACCAGCAATGCTTTCTAATCTGATAATGGATATTCAAATGATTCAACCTGCTGTTCCATTTAATGGTGGTAGATTAAATATTTACTTTGTTCGTCAAGAAAAAGGTAAAATTCCTACTTTTACATTCTTTGTTAATAATAAAAAATACTTACACTTTTCATATCAACGTTTCCTTGAAAATCAATTAAGAGAGACATTTGATTTTCGTGGATGTCCTATTAAAATGAATTTCAAAAACAAGCAAAATGCAATTGAATAAAAATAATGGCTAATCCTAAAGAGAGCCATTTTTTAATGCTCTTATCCTATGTTTCCAAGTTAGGACCTATTTTTTCAATCAGTTAATGTCTTCTTATACATAGTATAAGGAGATAATTTTTTTATCTTTTTTATTACATAATTACACAGAAAAATGGTAAAATATTAGTGATATGAAGAAGTGATTAGTTACAAAAACAAAGAAAAAAGATGATTACTATGTTGGATTAGCGATATCAGCCGGTTATGGTAAAGGATACGATAAAAGCATAAGTATTGGTTCATTATCAAAATTATCTACAAAACACAATAATCCTATTTCTATACTTAAGAAAATTGCTGAAAGTTTACCACTAGATGCTGATAAAAACTATGTGAAGAATAAAGTTGCTGAATATTTTGAAACATCTAAAATAGAAATCGGAACATATAATGTAGGGATTGAATTACTTTACAAAGTAATTGATGAAATCAACTTATTTAAGGATATCAATACGGGTAAAGAAAAGAATGTGAACAAATATTTAAGTTTTTTAATAGCAAAAAGAATATTAGAACCCGGGAGTTTAATTCGTAGTTTCAATCTGAAAGATAAATATGTAAATGAAATAAACATTCAAAAATCAACAGTTTACAACTTTTTGGACTTTGTTGCAGATAACAAACAAAAACTAGTAGCGAACATAAATGAAAAAATGAATGTATCAACTAAGAGAGAAGCAAATTTGATATTTTTGGATGCTACAACTCTATATTTTGAAACATTTGTTAATGGTAACGAGAATTTGAAAGAAAAGTTTTCATTAAAAAGAGCTGGATATTCTAAAGATGGTAAATTTAAAGAAAATTAAGTAGTTTTAGGTATGGTAACAGACACAAACGGAATACCATTAAATTTTGTTTTATTACCAGGTAATATAGCTAATTAAAAAACTTTTATCCCTACAATTCATGAATTAAGTGAAATATACAATTTACAAAATGTAACTGTTGTTGCAGACAAAGGAATGAATTCGGCACAAAATAAGGATTATGTAAAGTATCAAAATATGCATTATATTTTTCCCATTAGATTGAAAGGCGAATCACACAAATTCAAGCAATATGTAGTTAGTGAAACTGATTACCAAAAAGTTGATGGTTTATTATATAAAGAAATTCAACAAGTAGATGATAGAGAAGAAAATAGAATAAAATATAGAAGAATTGTTATATATGACACTTGAAAAGCTAAAAGAGACAAGATATTAAGAAAAGAAGTGCTCGATAGATTTGACAAAATCAAAGGAAAAGACGGTACTGCAACAGCAAAAGCATGATTTCCTATAAGAAATATAAATTCTTCAAAGAAATTCAAGAATCAAAAGATTGCAATAGATGAAGAAATGCTAAAAGAAGATGCTAAACTTGATGGTTATGTCGCATTCGAAACAACTAGATATGACCTAACCGCAAGAGAAATAGTTGATATATACAAAAAACAATGAACAATTGAGAGAAAATTTCAGAATCTTAAATCAACATTAGATGCTAGACCAATGTATGTAAGAACAGATAATCACATTTTTGGACATATAACCATTTGTTTTTTAGGATTAGTTGTATTAAATTATTTAACTTGATATATAAATCATAAGCAAAAAGATAAATGAGGTGTTTTAGATAGAGTTACTCCATCTCAAATAATTGAATCAATAAAAGTAGCTAAAATAAACTTCACTAAAGTTGATGGCAAAATTACTTATTCATCTTCATGAGATAATGAGATATTTAGAAATGAAATTGAGTTATACAGAGAAATAAAAATGCTTGTATCTGATGGTTTTTTCTGTGTAATTTTCACTATGTCAAAAAATATAGCCCTACGCTGTAGAGCTATTTATTTTTTCACTTTGTTAACTTGGAAACATAGGTTAATGAGAGCAATGAATTCATTAGCTGAAGCTGATTTATCATTAATAGTTATTGATGCAACTCAAGAAGAAGTTTCTCATTTTGACTCACGTATAATTGGATATGCTTTAGAACATGAAAAACCAGTTATTATTGTTATAAATAAGTGAGACCTTGTGGAAAAAGAAACAAATACAATGGCACAATACGAAAAGAAACTAAGAAATAAATTCCACTTTGTACCATGAGTTCCATTTGTATTTATTTCAGCTAAATATAATCAAAGACTTAATAAATTGTACGACACCATTAATATGGTTAGAACTAATTTAGAAAGAGAAATTAAACCAGCAATGCTTTCTAATCTGATAATGGATATTCAAATGATTCAACCTGCTGTTCCATTTAATGGTGGTAGATTAAATATTTACTTTGTTCGTCAAGAAAAAGGTAAAATTCCTACATTCACATTCTTTGTTAATAATAAAAAATACTTACACTTTTCATATCAACGTTTCCTTGAAAATCAATTAAGAGAGACATTTGATTTTCGTGGATGTCCTATTAAAATGAATTTCAAAAACAAGCAAAATGCAATTGAATAAAAATAATGGCTAATCCTAAAGAGAGCCATTTTTTAATGCTCTTATTTGACATATATCAGTTGTTCGGCTATATTATATTAATTTTTTTGTATCTATTGTACACTAGTGAAAATATAAAATGTGGAAAATTGTGGAACAAATTCGAACAAAAATTTCAATATTAATATTTAATATAATTTTTATATAGATAAATATTTTAAGGAGATATATATGAAACTTCAAAAAATATTGAAATTATTTCCGTTAGGTATTGTACCACTTATTAGCTTAACATCATTTGTTAGTGCTAGTGCAAATAATGAAATCAATAATGCTGAGAAATATTATGATTTATTTAAAAAACTAAATATTATTGATGATATAAGATCCTTACCTAAACAAAAAACTCCATCAATTGGGATAATTGATGGTGATTATGTTGATCATAGTGTTTATTATACTCATTCTTTTAGTGGCAAGGGAACTCTATATACTTTTAATGATAATGTATTTGCAGACAATATTAATAAATATAATATAGATGATTATTTTCAATTATCCATTAGTGACAAAAATAAAAGTGATAATGGTGCTAAATGGTATGGTGAACATGCAAATACAATTGTGGATTTAATGGCTGGAATTAACGGAATTTCTAGATATTCTGATATATATTCAGCAAGAGTAGGATGAAATATACCAGATTATCCAAGTAATTCAAATTTAACAAAATTTGAATGAGAAACTTATCATTGAAATAAACAATTAGTAAAAATTCTACGTGGTATGTTGTATAACAATGTTAGTGTTGTTAATATGAGTTTAGGTTTTCAAACACCATTCGAGATATTTAATCGAGTTAAATGATATAGGTCAATTTCAAAATTTGAAAAATATATTAACCATCTTAGTTTTATTTCGAAACTAGAACAGAAAAATATTTGAGATGAAACAGAAGAATGGTGAAAGAATAAATTATCAAAATATCAACTAATTATTGAAGATATAAGTGTACAGAGCTATAAAATGCAGGCTTTATATATTTTGAATTTCTATTATAGAATAATGGCATCAAGTGAATTATATTTATCTTTCTGAAATATATTTATTGATAGCGACTCCTCTTCGAATAAACTAGTAATTAATGAGTATTCTAGAATAAATGATGTTTTTGATATACCAGAAAATGTTAAAGATGAATTTAATAAATTAAATAAAAATATCGAAGCAAATTTCTTTGAAACTTGATTAACATCATATATTAAATACTTATGATCTGATGTAATTACAAAAGGTGAAACAGAATTTGAACAAGTTGAATTCAACAAAAATATAAACAAATTTTATAATAAATTTTATCTATTAAATTCATTTTCGGAAATCATAGACTCATATGCTAATTTATATAATATGAAAATTGTTATTTCAGCTGGTAACAGTGAAGGTAACTTACATATATTGCGTTATTTATCTAAATATGTTAAAGAACTTCAAAACAAAAACAACAAATACACAAATACAGAATTTGATATTTTAAATAATACTCAACCAGGCAAAAATTCAAAAAATGCTATTTATGTGGGTTCAGTGAATCCTTGGGGTTACCCATCTAATTTTTCTACACAAGGCGAATTATTCAGAGAAGACTATCCATTAGTTTCGAGTTCAGGCGAAACTAAATGAAATTTCAATGGTAATAATGAAAAAATCGGACTGGAAAAAGAATTAATAGGGACAAGTTTTGCAGCTCCAACTATCGCTGGATTTATAACACTTTTAGAAGCAAAATTAAATAGAAGAATATCTATACCAGAAATTAAATCTGCATTAGCTACATATTCTAAACAATATGCTTTGGGCGGAAATGATGTGTATTATTATTTTGGCGATAAAGGTGGCACTTTAAATGGTGCAGAATATCAAGGAATACATGAAAATAATGCATTACATTTATCAGGATATGGGGTACCAGATTTTAAAAAAGTCTTGGCTTCTTTAAAAAATCATTCTGATTACTGAATTAATATAGATTTCAAACAAAGTAATAGCGATTTTCTTCACAATAATAAAATAATAAGACATAATGCTAATAGCAAAAATGCTACATATACAATACATTTTAACTCTTCAGAAGTAGATGAAATCTTAAAAAGATTAGTATCTGCAGAAAACATAAAGATTCCAATAATTCAATATACCAATCAACAATATAAAACAACAAAGACATCACTTGCTTGGTCAAATCATTTGTATAAGTCATTTTGAAATAATATCAATAATGATGATAAGGATATTGTTTATAATCAAGAACTAAAAAATATATTCATTCAAGTTGCGGATGTTTTTGATTTATATGTACAGAAGCCATATCAAACCGAAAAAGATGTTCATACAAAAAAATTATTTAGTAACGGAAGAAACACGACAGTGGAACAAATAGTAATTACACAAAGAGATAGAAATGATTATTTAATAAATGACAAATTGTATTTAGAAATAAAAATGCCAAATATAAAATCTAAATATAAAGAGATGTTTATTAAGCAATTAAAGAAATTCCTTTTAAAAAATACATTGGCTGTATCAACTGAGGTTACAAATGAGAAATAAAAAACTATTATTAACTTTTTTAATTATTACAAGTATTACATTACCATTAATTAGTTCTTCATGCTATAAATCTAATGTAAATGATGGCAAACCAGCAGTAATTAATGAAAATGAATTAAAAAAACAAAAAAGAAGAACTATAAAAATAATTAAAGAGAAAATAAAAGATGCAATTATCAAAAATGATGATCAAGCATCTGAAGAAATAGTCAATTTATTTTCTAAATATAAAAATGATGATAATTATTTATTGAATCAAAACTTTGTTAATGAATTAAAATCCATAATCATCAGTCAATACAACGAATTCCCTTCAGCAATAAAGAAGTTTGAAATTAGACCTTTAGATATTACCGAATTAAAAATATCTAGCAAATTTCATAATCCATTAGTTCCGATTTCAAAAAATATGATAGTTGATAATTTTGAGCAGTTTAGTTCACTTTATTATATATACTCAATTAATAGAGCAAAAAATGACAGTACTACAAATCAACATAATTTTAAATTTACAGATGATATAACAAGGCTATTAGATTTTTCTAGCAATAACTTTATTGATAATCTAAACAACTTATATAGCTTTTATTCATTAATTTTATATTTATCTACATATATGTATGCTAGAGTATCAGATAAACCTTTATTCACAGATACAAGAGACATTGTTCCTAATCCAAATGACCCTTCTACATGACTATGAATTTTTGATAGTGATACAATTTGACAATGATACATTATAAAAAATGCTCCGGAATTTGAAACACCATATATAACTGGAATAAATGATATTAATATCCCATCAGAATATCTTAAATTTGATTTATTATCGATCAATTTATTTGAAAGAAAAAGCATATTGACAATTAATAATGATAATAAAAGCAAGCTAAACGACATTATAAAATCAATGTATTGAACATTATATGAAATGAGATCGGGAACATATAATTTTAATATTCCTAATTATGATTTGACTTCATTGATCAAAAATAATGAGTTAAAAACTAATTTGTTTGATGCATATAATTTTATAAAGCAAAATAATCATGAGTTATTAAATTACTTTCAAGTATATCAAATTGAGGATATTTTGTGTGCTACATTAAACAATTCTAATGATTTAAAACTCAAATATATGTACAATTTCAAAACTATACTTATTTATACAAATTGATTAATTGATTATATTTCACATAATGATTCATATTTCGCAGAATCATTGAATAAAGCAGTAGCTAATATTTGAATGAATTTCTCAAATATTGACCTAGGCATAAGCTCTATTGATAAATATTTTGAAAAATTTCATAGTGAGCAAAAGCAAAAAGTATTATCTCTATTAAATAAAATAAAAAATCATGTAAGCGATGTAGTTGAACAACTCAATAAGTAATCTTTACTACAATATTTAATATAATTTACAGAATAAAAGAACGACTAGTCGATTAAACCGATTAGTCGCTTTTAATTCTTAATATTTTATTCAATGTTTTGCTTATTATCATCAACATTATCTAGATGATTATTTATATACCTAGCTATAAAATAAGGATAATAGCTTCAGCTTACTGTAAATTTCAATAGAAGTAAATAAGTAACCTTGAAAAATAATGTATTAGATAATAAATAACCTAAAATAATATCATCTGAGCTAGCACATGGGAATAATGCATTCTTGACTTTTTCTTGTAATGATTTAAATACTATGAAAATTGAACTTACTATTAATTCAATTATTATTAAAATTAAATAAGAAATTCAAGAATAAACAAAGTCTGTTTCATCAAATGGTTCAATAACAAACATTTCAAATGTTATCATTGAACATATATTTAAACAGAAGAAAAACATTATAACCAAAAGTGATGTTCGTAATGCTACAAAGTTGTTATATGACAAATTGTAATAATCCTCTATGACTATTTTATGTGGTTTAACAATTAAAGATTGTTGTTTAGTCATTTGTTTCCTTAATAACAATGAATTTATTTAATTCTTTTTTGAAAGAAAATGGATATATACATCTAGCATATCGATATATGACTTTATTCATTTTAAATGTTTTAGATTCTAAATACATTTGCATAACTAAATCACGATGTGCTTTTGAGGATGCTCCCATAATATAAGCTATTATAGTTGGAATTATCAGCAATGATAAAAGACCAAGTGGTAAGAATATTGATGCATATAACAAACGAAATTGAGCAGGTTTATCAATTACTGGTTCTCCTATAAAATGTATCATAGTTCAAATGATATCGATTATTAAAACAAAAATAAAAGTTCATAATAATAAATCAAATGATATTTTAACTAATGTTGCATTTCTTATAACTTTCTGTTTTTCTTTATTATTAATATGGATCATAATAATCTCCTACAATTGGATTATAGTATCAAGCAGTATGGTTTTCTTTATCTCATCTAGTCATTTTAGATGATGGTTCTATTTCTGTATCATAATCAAGTGGTTTCTTTGCTTCATTTGCATCAATTAATATATCTAAAAATTTTGCATATCTATCAAGCATATTCTCGAATGTGAATGGATTATTAGGCAGGTTCTTTATTATTGTTGATAGAGTCATCAATTGACTTCTTAATAACAAGAAGAATTCATTTTGATATTCTATATCTTGAATGGAAAGTTTATTGTGTTTTAAAACATCTTCTATTTTCTCTTTCAAATAAGGAATTAGTTTTCTTATACTTGAAGCAAGTTCTTTAACCATATCACTAGTGATATCAAATTTTTGTTTATGCTTTTCTTTTAATGTGTTAATTGTATTGTTTATTGATTTTATACCTTTATAAACACCATAACTACCTAAAATAGTTTCAGCTACATAATCTGGAGTTGGACGAAATGTAATAATTGGTTTTAATACTCTAAATAGTCCTCAAATTAATTGAAATGAAAGAGCAATATCATTTGGATATCCTTGTGATTCTGGAAAATTTTTATTGTACATTATCAACATATCAAATCTACCACGCTCAATATATCATAATGCATCTTCGATATAATAAATTAATTTTCGAAGGAAACTTTTATCTCTACCATTAATAGCTTTTGTTTTATGATTAAGAATATTATAGGGTAAATTCTTTTTAACATCATCAATGTTAAATGATTTATATAAATCTTCATATAACTGATGTAATTTTTCATTCTGACCTGAGTTCTTAAATGAATAATTATCATTATTGAAAATATCTACTAATTGTAATAAAAATATATTTAGTTCTTTTGAATATTCAAAATCTTTTATGTTATTTACATTATCAGAATGAATTATCATAATATCTCCTTGTGTAAATATCTATCTTTAATTGGTTGAAAAATCGAACCAAAATCTAGAATAAATTTATCATTATGATATTTGATGAGTTTATTAATATTGATATCGTTTATGTTTTGATTAAATAAGAATAGTAATTGTTCTAAAACATCATTTAAGGTATTAATATAAAACATTAAACCATAATTGTTTTTATGTTTATAAAAAGTTTCTAAAAATCTTATAAATATTCGATGCAGTTTAGACAGCTCAAACATTATTTCCGCATTTAGAATTTCTTTTGTTAAATAAACAAATAATATTACAAATGAATTATTTTCCTTATAAGAAGATATAAATTCTGATAATTCTTTATGTAAAGAAATATCACAATATGGAAGCTCACGATATAAGCAGAAATCAAAATCTAAGTTGATCAATATACATTGAATTCAAATTAAATACAATGATTTATTATTTATTTGTAATTCATCATTTAAAAAGATTAAATCATCAATAATTTTGTAAATGTTATCTGCAGAGCACTTATTATTTTTAAATTTTATATATTGTGAAAATAATTGACATAATTTAAAACCATAAATATATTTTGCTTTTAATAAATCTGCATTATTATGATAGAAATACATATAAGAAGGAATATTTTTAAATACCATAAAATCTACATCAATTTCATTATTATATTTAGTAAATGTCATAAATTCATTTCTTTTTATGACATTAAAATTACTATTATGCTGAAGAAATTTATCAATTATTTGATTTTTATCGTATAAATCATATTCTTTTGAAATTAAAACATCCATATCATTAAAATCGCGGTTTAATAAACCTTGTAAATGTAAGGCGTATGCACCATGAATAATAAATTTATTTTCATTTTGTAATAAATTTACAATGATTTGAAGTTTATTATTTTTCATATGTATAAATTATACTTTTTATTCAATAAGAAAAGTTAATTTTCTAAAAATAATTTTCGCAAAATATAAATCCACAAACTAAACTTGTGGATTTATTATTAATTGAAATTAGTTATCTATAGAGATATTAGCAATATTAATTAATTCAATAGAATTACCATTTTGTTTATCTAATTTTATCAGCACCCCATTTAATTGAGTATTATTGGTGCTAACTTTAAAACGTTCATGAGCATCAAATCTCATCTTGTGGTAAACTTCATCAAAATTTGCTCCAATAGCCGAATTCATTGGCCCTGTCATACCTGCATCAGTCACATAACATGTACCATTTGGTAATATTCTTGCGTCATTAGTTTGCACATGAGTATGAGTTCCACAAATTGCATCAACTTTTCCATCTAAATAAAGAGCAAAAACATTTTTTTCACTTGTAGTTTCGGCATGAAAGTCAACAAAATGAAAATCAGTTTTAGGGAAATTTTGAATTAAGTCATCCATCGCATCAAAGAAATTATTAGCATGTGTTTCCTTTCAAGGAGACATTAATTCATTAAATGTAATACCCATAATTGAAGTAACTCTCAATGTTGAATTTTTAACATTAAATAACTTACTTCCTTGGCCTGGATAATCTAAATTAATATTAAATGGTCTAATTACATTACTATTGTCAATAAAATTTTCTATATCACTATTTGCTCAAACATGGTTTCCCATTGTAAAAGCATTGACACCAGCTTGTGAAAGTCTATCATAATCGTTTTTATCTAATCCTTTTCTACCAGTAACATTTTCGCCTTGTGCTATAGTGAAATCTACTGAAAAATCTTTGATTAGTGATGGTAGATATTTTTCTACTGTCTTCACACCTGGTTCACCAAAAATATCTCCTAAAAATAAGATATTAATTGATTTATTTTTCATACTGCTATATTATAACAACCTTGTCTAAATAGCAAAATAAAAGTTCCGCAAGGAACTAATATTAAAATAAACTATTTATATCTGCTCTTTCTGAAGGTGTAAGAGTTTCTAATTGTCTGTGAGTTTTAATTTGATTATTGATTTTATGCAATAGCATACTTAAATAAACTATATTAACTATATTTGCTATAACAATAGGAACAATTTGTAATCAATAAGATATTTGAACTCCCATTGTATATTTAACTACTTCTGTATCATTATCATACTTAGATGAAATTCCGCATAAAGGTACAATAAATAAAGTACTTACTCATAATATAAATAAAATTGGAGATAAGAGTCATATATTAATAACTAATACAGTAACTAGATAATTTATTTCATCAGGTGTAAGCATTTTATTAATAGAATCATTTGCATAAAATCCATAAATATTATATGGTGAATCATTATTACCTAAATTACTAATATTTGTATAATCCAGATTAATTGAATAAGACGTTATTAAACCAATAATTGTAAGAAAGCAAATAATTCACAATATCATTAATATAGTCATTATTACTTCTAGAGTTAAACCGGCAATTAAAAATTTTTTCATTATTTTATTTCTTCTCATAAGAATACCTATTTATCTTTTTTAAAGTCAGCCTCAAGGTTTTTATTTATTTTTTCCATTAATTTATTAATTGCTTCAGTTGCTGAATCTTGTAGTATTTTTACTTGTTCTAATGTTTTAGCTTCAGTTTGTACACGTTCCTTACTAAATATCATTTCACCAGCTTTAAATTCTTGAGCATAATATTTAACGTTGAAAGCTGTTTTTTCACAATTAGCAGTTCCAATATGATAAACACGTGGAGATTCATTAGAAATTGGATATGATTTAGCATCATCAATAAAACTACGTTCTAATACATCACGAGTTAGAATTTGAGTTTCATCATTAATTTGAGCCATATTATTAGCACTAAATTTCTTAATATCTTTTAGAAGTGGTTTACCTTTAATAGTTTTTGGAACAAATGGTAATTTATCAGCTTTAATTTTAATAATTTGACCATCATTAGACATCATTCCAACAATTCCACTAGTATCTACGGTTGTAAAAGATTTAACCTTATCATTTAGTGAAAGATATATTCCTTTATTACCTTTCGCTTTAGTTCCATATTGAGCTAAATCATTTTCACTATATCTTGACACAAAACCATTTTCGGTAACAATAACAATATCTCTAGAACCATTACATATTGTTGCATTTAGTAAAAAGTCACCTTTTTCCATTCCGATGGCTGTATAAGATTTATTAATTCTAGAAACAGAGAAATCTTGTAATAATGTCTTTTTAAAATATCCATTTTTAGTGCCAAGAGCAATATAAACAAGTGAATCTCAATTATTAATTTCAAAGATTGATACAACTTCTTCAGCTAACAAGAAGTCAGCAAAATTAGATAAATGGAAACCTAAATCTTTTCATTTAGATTCTTGAATTTTATAAGCTGGAATAATTAAATAATTACCAAGAGATGTAAAAATTAAAAGATTATTAATTGAATTAACTTTTCCGAAGTAAATTAAATTATCTCCATCTTTTAGATTATAAGTTTCAAAATTATTAGAATCAACAACTCTTTGTGATAGACGTTTTATATATCCGCCACGAGAAAGTCCGATATTTAACATTTCTTCTTTTATTAAATCGGTTTCATTGTAGCTGAAATCAAATTCCTCATCTAAAATTTGAGTTTTTCTTGGTTTAGCAAATAATAATTTGAGTTGTGATAATTGATCAATAATAAAACTATTAAATTCATTATCATCGCTAAGTAATAGATTAATATGTTTGATTTCTTTTAATAAATCTGCCTTTTCTTTTAAGTAAGCTTCTTTATCAGTTTTACTTAAACGATAAAGTCTTAATTCAGCTATTGCAGTTGCTTGATTTTTAGTAAAGTCAAAAACATTGATCAAGTTTTCAATTACTCCTGATTTAGAACCTTCTGTTTTTCGAATAACTTCAATTACTTTGTCTGTTATTTCAGAAACTTTAATAAATCCTTCAACAATTTCTAAACGAAGTTTATATTTTTCTAAATCATAAATTAATGTTTTGGTTTTAATATCTTTAACATGATTTATATAACAATCAATAAGTTGAATAATACCTAATGTTTTTGGAGAATTTTGAACAATGCAAGTATTATTGTATGAATATGTAACTTGTAAATCTGTCTTTTGGAATAAGTAGGTTAAAATACTGTTTTCACTAGCATCAGCATCAAGAGTAATTAAAATATTTATTCCTTCACGGTCTGATTGATCTTTAATTTCTAAAATACCATCAATATCTTTATTATTAATAATATTATCAATATCATAAACTAATTTGGATTTAACGACACCATAAGGAATTTCGGTAATTTCAATATATTTAAATTTGTCTTTTGAATACACATTATATTTAGCAAATAATCTAATTTTATCTTTTTGATTTCTCCCGGTATCAAATGCTTCAATAATTCCTTTAGTTCCGCGTATTACTCCGCCAGTTGGGAAATCAGGTCCTTTTATAAATTTAATAACATCATAAAATTGTGCATAAGGATTTAAAATACGATAAATTGTTGCATCAATTATTTCTCCTAAATTATGTGGTGGCATATCTGTTGCCATACCAATTGCAATCCCCATTGAACCATTTACAAGTAAGTTAGGAAAAATTGAAGGTAATACAGTTGGCTCAATTTCCGAGTCATCAAAGTTCGGTGCAAATTTAACAGTTTCTTTTTTAATATCACCAATAATATACTCAGATATTTTAGATAGTCTAACTTCAGTATAACGCATAGCGGCAGCCGGGTCATTATCAATTGAACCAACATTTCCATGCATATCTAAAAGAGGGATATTCATTTTTCATCATTGTGACATATTAACCATAGCTTCATAAACTGATGAATCACCATGGGGGTGGTATTTACCAATAACATCCCCTACAACTCTGGCTGATTTTTTATATTGCTTATCACTAAATAAACCTAGTCCAAACATTGCATATAGAATTCTACGTTGTACAGGTTTTAATCCATCTCTAACATCAGGAAGAGCTCTTTGTTGGATAACATATTTTGAATATCTTCCAAAACGGTCTGCCATTATTCGATCTAGTGTTTCGTTAATTATTTTCTCTGTTACTAATTTCTCTTTTTCTTTTTTCATACAATAGCTCCTAATTAGATATTTATATCTAATAATTCATATACTAATTATTATAATTTATTTAAAAATTATCTAAAAAAATATAAAAGCATTTATATAATGTAGCAAAAATTAATTTCTAAAAGTAGCATTTTATAGTAAAATAAATTCATAATTATTAATAATTAACAGAAAAGGATTTTTTATGCGTAAAGTAGTTAGATTAAAGAACAAATTACGTGCTGAAGCTCGTACAAAGAAACTTCAAAAAGAACAAGCTAAAGCAGAAAGAAAAGCTCAAGAAGCAGCTAAATAATTCAAGTCCAAAGTGACTTTTTTTATGCTTTTATGAAAAAATATGGAAATAATTTTTTATATCTAGAATATAGAGCTATTAGTAAATAAATTAAATATTTTAATTTATTTATATTAGCTATTTTTTTAATTGTTTATAATATTAAAACTATAACAAGGAGCAAAATGAGTTACAAGACATTATATCGAAAATATCGTCCCAAAACTTTTGAAGAAGTTGTTGGTCAAAACCATGTAGTAAAAACATTGCAAAATATCATTGCTACAAATAAAATCGGACATGCTTATTTATTTTGTGGGCCAAAAGGTACAGGAAAAACTTCTGTAGCTAAAATTTTTGCTAATGTTTTAAATTGCTCCCATAAGAATAATGCAACAAAAGCTTGTGATTTATGTTTACAAAATTTTAATGATAGTCTAGATATTATTGAAATGGATGCAGCATCAAATAATGGTGTTGATGAAATAAGAGATTTAAAAGAGAAAATCGAACAAGCTCCAATTAATTCTAAATATAAAATTTACATAATTGATGAGGTTCACATGTTAACCAAAAGTGCTTTTAATGCACTTTTAAAAACATTAGAAGAACCTCCAATGCATTCGATATTTATTTTAGCAACAACTGATGTACAAAAAGTACCCTTAACCATTCGTTCTAGAGTTCAATCATTTAATTTTAATCGGATGAGTGATAAAGATATCATTACTCATGTAGGACAAATATTAGATGCAGAAGGTATTAAATATGAACTAGAAGCTCTAAGAATAATTGCGAGATTATCAAGTGGTGGAATGAGAGATGGTTTATCAATTGCTGATCAAGCATCGGCTTTCAACAGTGGAAATATAACAGCTGATTCTTTATATTCAAACTTCGGAATTATTTCAACAAATGAAACAGTTAATTTAATGCAATTAATAATTAGTGCTAATGCTTATGATTTAGTTGCTAAATTAAACGATTTAGAGAAAAAAGGAATTGATCCTAATCAATTAACCTTATCTCTTATTTCATTTGTTAAAGAGAAAATTTTATATTTAAAAACTAAATCAAAAGATTTATTATCAACTTATAATGAAAATGAATTAAATTTAATTAATATTAAGTTAAGTAATTGTTTTTCATTAGCGGATGCTTTATATGATATCTTTGTAAAGATTCAAAAAAGTTCATTTCCATTTGAAATTATTCAGTTAGGGCTTTTAAAAGCATTACAAGAATTTGATAATACACCAGAAATAGTAACTGAAAAAGTTGTGCATAATATTACTTCAAATAATAATCAAAATATTATTATTGACACAGCACCGATAATAAATAATGTTGCACCAGCTCCTAATGTTGAAGAAAAAATAATTGAAACTGTTGAAGAATTAGAAAACGATAATGATGCTTTAGATTTAAATAAAGAACCTGAAATAAATATACAGCAACATACAACTGAAAGTATTTTAAATTTAGTTTCTTCTAGCTTCAAATTCGATGTAAAACCAGTAATAGATATTGATTTAGTTGGAGAAAATAAAGAAGAAGAAATTATTCAAACTACTGATAATAATAAGCTTACTGATTTAGTAGATGAAAAAGTGCATGCATTTTTAAATGCACCAAACGAAGATACTTTTTTAGCTGATAAGCTAATTAAACAAGATAATGATGAATCATTTGCACAAATGGATTTATCTTATAATTCTACAATTGAAAATAATAATAAAGCTAAAACAATGGTTAATGAAATGCTAAACCAAACTAGAGAATTTTTACTTCATAACAATGATTATGAGGGTGATGTAAAAGATGTTGATGCTGAAATTATTAATGAGCAATTGCAAACAGGCGAAAAAGAAAATCTTATCTCAACTAGAGAAATTGACATAAACAAACTACAAGATTTTAGCTCTATTGAGTCAAATGAAGATACACCATTACCAACTAAAATACCTTATAAAGAGTATTTAGCTAAAAGAACCATTGAAGAATATGTTAATGATGCAAGGTGGATTCAAAGTAATCCAACACAAAATTTAACTGCATTATTTAGAAATAATTTAAATAATATTGATTCAATTCTATATTCAAAACCTGAATTTAATGAGCAAGCTGCTTTATTTAAACAGATTAAAATTATGTTCGGGTCAGAACGTTTTATTGTAGTAACTTCTAACAAACAAAATGTACTTGATGAGATAGCAGAAAAAGGTGATAGTGAATGAATGCAAAATTTCATTACATATCTTTTTGGTCAACCATATAAACATATTTATCCAATTTCATATGGTCAAGTACAAGCAATACAAGAATATATCAAAAACAATAAGGATAATTTACCACCAATTGTAGAACCAGATACATTAGATGAATTAGCTAGAGAAAATAATGATGAATGATTTATAAAAAGAGCTAATTTATTTAGATAATTAAATAATTAAAGGAGAAAAAATGAATATATCACCAGATTTTTTAAGAAGAGTTAAAACAATGCAAAAAGAACTCGAAATTAAACAAAAGGAATTAGAAGAAAAAGAATTTACAGTTGAAAAACAAGGAATCACAGTTGTAATGAAAGGTGATTACACACTTGTTAAAATTGATGTAGATGATTTACTTGTAGATCCTGAAGATAAAGAATTAATGCAAGATTTAATTGTTATAGCAATCAATGAAGTTGTTGATATGATTAAAGAAGAAACTGAAAAACTAGTTCCAGCTACACCTGGAATGCCATTTTAATAATGTTTTATACTGACGATATCAACACTTTCATAGCTAAAGCTAAGAAAATACCAGGTATCAGTAAAAAGCAAGCTGAGAAAATCGTATATTGAATTCTTGAGTCAGAGCAAAATGATGTTTTTGAATTAAGTAAATTAATTCAAGATATCAAAATAGAAACTAAATTTTGTCCTATATGCACAAACTTAATGCACGAGGATAAATGTAGTATCTGTGATAATCCTGAACGTAGTAATTCACTATTTGTTATCGAAAACTTGCAAGCAATGAAAAAGATTGAAGATGCCAATTTCTATAATGGAAAATACTATATCTTACCTTTCATGATTGAAAAAGAAAGAGATGTAGTCAAATATCAAAATGAAATCAATGAGTTTGTAAAATATGCAAGCTCTTTTGATGAAATAATTCTAGGAATTTCTCCAACATTAAAGGGTGAAATTACTAATAAATATCTTAAAGTAGCATTACAAAATGCTAATTTAAATGTAACTAAATTAGCCATTGGAGTTCCGCTTGGTTCTTCATTAGACTATATGGATGAAATTACCATTAAATTCGCATTAAATAATAGACAAAAATAAAGGAGTTGCAATGTTTATATCATTTGAAGGTTTAGATGGATCAGGAAAAACAACAATTACACAGAAATTGGTTGCTAAATTAAATGAAATGCACCCTGGATTAAATGCTTTATGAACAAGGGAACCAGGTGGAAGAGATATTCGTGAAGCTGAAAAAATAAGAGAAATTATTTTAGACAAAGCTTCAGAACTTTCACCTGTTGCCGAGGCATTACTATATACAACTAGCCGTAGAATCCACCTTGAAAAAGTTATATGACCAGCATTAGAAAGAAAACAAATTGTCATTTGTGATAGATATGTTGACAGTTTTTATGCTTATCAAGGTTATGCAAGAGAATTAGGAATTGAATTTGTTAAAGCAATAACAAATATCGTGATAAATAACACAATGCCTGATATTACTGTATTTCTAAATTTAACACCTGAACAATCTAAACAAAGACGTGAAAGTACAAGACTAGTTGAAGACAGAATGGAACAAGAAAAAGTTGAATTTCACAATCTTGTTTACAAAGGATATTGAACATTAATAAAAGAAGATGCTAAACGTTTTATGATAATAGATGCAATGCAAAGCGAAGAAGAAGTTTTACAAGATATAATTAACCAGCTTCATCAGCACCCTAAGTTTTTAGCATACTTGGAGAAACATTATGCTAAATAGCAAAAAAATTAAAAATATTAATGAATTGGCTAAGATTAATAAGCTTAGTCATTTGTTTTTATTACAAGGAGAACAGCATTATAATTTTGATAATGATTTAATATCTTTGATAAATGTAATTAATGATTCAAATGATGTGACTTCATTGGAATGTTTAACACCAAATGTAACTATTATTAGTGGAGAAAGTGAAAGTATTAAAAAAGATGATTTAGAAAATGCATTTTATTCCTTATCTTTTTCTAGTACTACAAATGATTTATATAAGTATTCACTACTAATTATTAAAAACATTGATAATTGTTCCATAAATGGTCTAAATGCTATATTAAAATCTATAGAAGAACCTAGTGAAGGTTTAATTATAATTCTAACTACTAATAATATAAATGCTGTACTTGAAACAATTATTTCCCGTGCACAAGTTATTAAAGTTGACAATAGATCAACTGATGAAATTTATTCTGCATTAGAGCAAAAAATCAAAGATATAAATGTATCCATTTTATTGGCTGATATATTTAAAAGTGAAGGCATTTTCCAAGAGTTTGAAACTGTTGAAAAATATCAAATTGAAACAAACTTCTTAATAAATGCTATTACAAGCTCACTTAAAAAACCAGAAGAATTATTTATTTATCTTGATACTAGAATAAAAAAAGATGATAGTGAATTATCTTATTTTATATTAACCTTAATTAAAAATGTCTTGCTAGGCAAAATTGATTCATTGCAACCACAAAATAATTTAACTAATTTACTTATAAAAATTAGAGGTGAATGAGTTAAGAAAGCACCAAAAATTATTTCTTTTGTACTTGATATTGATAAATTCATTTATTGTACAAGTAAACAAATGATTTATGAATTACAAAAACAACTAATGTTGAATAAATTATTGGAGTATTATGGCTAAATTATATATTGTAGGAACACCAATTGGAAATCTAGAAGATATCACATTAAGAGCACTTCGTGTTTTAAGAGAAGTTAATTATATAGCATGTGAAGATACTCGTGTAACTCACAAATTATTAGAAAAATATGAAATAACTAACAAGAAGTTATTAACATATAACAACTTCACTGAAAAAAGTTCATCAAAAGGAATTATTGATTTAATTAAAAATGGAAATGATGTTGCTTTAGTTTCTGATGCCGGGATGCCTGTAGTTTCAGATCCTGGATTTGAAGTTATTTCTCAAGCAAAAGCAAATGATATAGAAATTGAAATTATACCTGGAGTAAATGCGGCTATTACAGCTTTTGTAGGATCTAATTTTTCGAACGATTTTACTTTCTTAGGTTTTATTAAAGATAAATCACAACAAAGAATAAATCAACTTTCAACACTTGAAATTGGAACATATATTTTTTATGTATCTCCACATAAATTATTATCAACTCTGCAAGATATAAATACAGTTTTTCTCGGTAAAGAAAAAGTGTGTTTAGCTAAAGAATTAACTAAAATGCATGAAACATGATTTTTTGGTACAGCTGAAGAATTATATGAACAATTTAATGCTTTAGATAGTATTAAAGGTGAATTTACCATGGTGCTAAATATCCCAAAAATCAAAAGAGTTAAAGTTAATAAGTATAAGAAAGATTAATAATAAACATAAATACATGTAGGAATTCCCTACATTTTTATTTTGGCATTACCACATGACTCGAATTGCATAGCGGAATATGACCACTAAAATGTATAACAAAAACACTTCACATTATGCAAAGTGTTATTAATATTATTGTTCATCAATTATTTCAACATCTTGAATATTTTCAATACTTTTAACTTTATTTTCTAAAGCAGGATGAACTTCTAAGTCCTCATCGTCATTAATGTTTTTAAATTCCTTTTGTAAAGAAAATGATTCTATTTTCTTAACCAGTCTTTCGTAACGTTTTTTTAGTTCGTTATCAATATATTCTCTTAATTTATCTAAAGCAATAGACATATTATCTACTTGTTTCATCATATTATCAATTGTTTCTCCAAATAATCTTGCTTTAGTATCTATTAGCTCTCTTTTAAAATCATCAAATTTTGCAAGTAATTTGGCTTTAGATTCTAAATTAATATCCAGTCTATGAAGTTTAGCTCTTTCATTAAAAAATCTATGTCATATATTTATCATTTGAGGAATAGCTTCAAATCTCATTTGATAGACACTTGGATAATCTTTAATATTTTTTACAAAATAGGATTCATGTGGTTCTAGTGTAGTTACTAAAAATGCTATTTCAGCCTTAAATTTAGATCTTTCTTTATCTAATTTTTTATAGAATGATTTATTTTTTTGGTTTCCTTGAAGTGAAGCTTGATTCTTGGCTTCAATTATTATACATCCTACTACTTCATCATTTCTACCATCTTGGGTATTGTAAAATGTAATCTTAAAGTCAGGTTTAGAACCCTCACCTTTTTCGTTTGTGTTTTTACCTTCACTATTTTTAGACTCAGTCGTTCTTTCACATATGATATAAGGATTTACACCATATAATTCATCTAAATAGTTTTCGATTGAATCTTCAAAGTTTTCTCCAACCTCTTTAGTTGACATCATGTATTTAGCTTGAGTTAATTTGATGTTTTCGTTCTTTAATGATAAAACTTCGTTTTTTAATTCTTCAATCTTACTGCTGTATATTTCTTTATCTTTATTTGCCAACTCTTCATCTTGTTGCTTTTGTTCTGCTTTTGATTTAACAACTACTTTTTCAATTTCTTGATTCAGCTTATCATTAAACTCTTTTTTAATTTTTTCTTTTTCAGAAGCTAGAGTATTCTGGATACTTAAAGCTTTATTTTCTTCAATAGCTTCTAATTTAGCTTGGTGTTGTTTTCTTAATAATTCGATTTGATTATTTAAACTTTTAATTTGTGTTTCATACTCAGAATTAATTTTTATTAAGGCATTTTCAATTTCTAGCTTACTTTGTTCATTAGCTGTTTGAAGTTTAGTATTTAAAACATCAATTTGATTTTTTTGTTCATTTAATTTATCTATATTCTCATTTATTTGTTGATCTTTTTCATTGAGTTTTTTTACGAATCATTCTTTTTTATTGTTGAGTAATTCAATTACTTCATCTCGCTTCTCAAGATCCTTGATGTATTCTTCTACACCTTGTTGTTTGATTTTAGAAATAAAAGCTGAACTTTGTTCCTTATATTTATCAAATAATACTGAAATATTATCTGGCCCTAAATCTAATAGTGAAACATAATCACCTTTAAATGCATTAGATAATAATTCGATTTCTAATGAATCAAAATCTTTAATTTTAATATTAATTTTATTACTCATATATCCTACTTTCTGTGTTTATTTTCTTATTTTAATTTTATTAAATAATGCATTATATTTGCTGAAAAAGTCAAAATAAAATTGTGCCAAAGCACAAATTATTTAATTTTAAAATTAAGTTTGCAAACTTCATTTAATTTTGATTCTCCATAAGTTAAGGCAAAATCTCTAACTTGTTCTTTAACCTTTTTACTAGCTCCTAATGAAAAGTTGAAGTTTCATTCTTTGCATTGATTTTGCATATATTGCAACAATTTATATCTTGCTATTATAGAAGCACATGCAACTGAAATATGCACATCTTCAGCTTTTTCAATAAGTAAAGTTGGTAAGGAGAATTCATATAAGTTTGCTCAGTTATTGTCAAAAACTTTTGAATGATATTTTAATATTGCATTTGTTGTTGAATATTTATCAATAATAATTAAATTAGCATTTTCAATATCCTTTGCTTTATGGTTATGTAAATTTGATAATGCACTAGCATGAGCAAAGAATTTTAATTCATTATTATTGTAGTCTTTAGATAATTTATTAAATCCTGGTTGAGATAGTATGTAAGTAGAATAAGGGATAATTTCCATTAGTTTAGGAGCAATTTGCATGATTCTAGTATCACTTATTTTCTTAGAATCCTTTACTCCTAAATCCATTAGAAACTTTATATATTTATTCGGTACATAGGCAGCACAAGCAACTAATGGGGTAAAATAATCCCCTACACCAGTTTCATCAACCCCTATAACTTCATTAAAGACTAATTTAGAAACTAAAATATCATCCTCTAAGAATTTCATTATTCTTCCTCAACAGCTTGAATTTTTCTTTTTCTAGCATTTGATTTATCGATTTCAGCTTGTGGATTGTCTAGGAATTTGTGAATGTATTCACCCACACCACCTTCTTTATTTGTTTTGCTACATCTAATTGAAGCATATTTCTTAACATCTTTAGATGCATTGTTCATTGCAACTGAAACATTAGCAATTTTAAACATAGGTACATCATTAAATCCATCACCTAATGCAATTGTGTTTTCGATTTTAATATCGTAGTAACGAATTAATAAACTTAATGCTTTCCCTTTGTTAGCTTGAGTATTTGTAATATCAAACACAGGTGTTAGCCCTTCACCTTTTGATCAGTATGAAAATTCTGCTAAGTCTCCATAACGTACTTTAAGATATTTTCTTAATGAAGCAACATCTGTAGTTGGCTTAACATCAAAAATAACTCCAGTTGGCATTAAAGGTAATTTGTGGTAATCTAATCCAATTTGAAGTTTTGAACTTGTAGTAAATCCAAATACCTTTTCTAATTCTTCATCTCTGTGATCTAATTGAACTCAATCAGGTCCTTCAATTGCTAAGTTAGTAATTTCTTTTTGTACTAGTGGGTCCCCAACAATATATAGTGCTTCATTTAAGTTAAGGTATTTAATGTAAGGAATAAATTCTTGGTTGTATGGATGGTGAATGTGAGCACCATTGAAGTTCGAAACAACAGTATTTAATCCAAGTGAATCATAAATAAACTTAGTACTTCTTCAAGGTCTACCTGTTAAAATACATACAATATGTCCTTCTTCAGTAGCTCTTTTAATAGCACTTACAGTTCTATCATGAATAACTCCTGTTGCACTTGATTGTAGTGTTGTACCATCTAAATCGATAGCAAATAAGTATCTTTCTTTTTCTTTCGCCATAATAATTCCTTTCAATAATTATTTAAAAAATAAAATATGAATTGAAACAGTATAAAATATCATAATTTTATAATGTTATAAAATTATAAATGTTTTTCAAAAAAGCACAAAAAATATAGAAAAGTTTCCACATTTGTTTCATGTTAGTTTTATAGCTAGAAAATAGAATAATTCACTTTAAATGTATTGTGATTTATATATTTATCTCCTTATAGCGATTATAATTAATTATCATAAGTCAATAGCATAACTAAAAAAATCATTTAGCACTATGAAAAAGACTAAAAAATAATGTAGATGTGATATATATATACTTATTTTTAATATAAAATATAAACAATACTAAACGAGGTTAAAAAATGATTAAATACAAAAGAATTTTAATTAAACTTTCTGGTGAGGGATTTGCTAATAAAGAAAAACACCTAGCAATTGATTATGATTTAGTATCTAATATTGCACACCAGTTAAAAGATGTAGTATCTCAAGGAGTTCAAGTTTCTATAGTGATTGGTGGAGGGAACTTCTGAAGAGGAGCTTCTGCTGAAAAGAATGGAATCAATAGAAATAGAGCTGATTACATAGGGATGTTAGCAACTATTATGAATGGTCTTGCATTATGTAGTGGTTTTGAACACATTGGACTAAAAGCACGTGTTCAGAGTTCTTTAAACATTGACCAAAGAGTTGCAGAAAATTATGTTAATGAAAAAACATTAAGATATTTAGAACAAGGCGAAGTTGTTATCTTTGCAGGTGGTACTGGAAGACCATTTTTCACAACTGATACAGCTGCAACATTATATGCTTCAGAAATTGGAGCTGATGTTATTTTAATGGGAAAAAATGGAACTGATGGTGTTTACGATTCAGATCCTAAGAAAAATCCTAATGCACATCGTTATGACCATATTACATATGATGAAATACTTGAAAAGAAATTACAAGTTATGGATTTAACTGCTACAAGTATGGCAAGAGATAATAATATCAATCTAATTGTTTTCAATCTCCTTGAAGAAAATTCTATTTTAAGAGCTCTTGAAGGAACTATTACTCATACGGAGGTAACTAAATAATGGAAATAGAAATGTATTTAATGGAACTTGAAGAAAAATGTGATAAGGCTATTTCACATTATCGTTTCGAATTATCAAAAATATCTACAGGAAGAGCTAATCCACAAATTATTAAAGGTATTAGAGTAAATTACTATGATACTATGACACCATTGGAAGAATTAGCAAATATTTCAGTTCCTGAGCCACAACAATTATTAATTAAACCTTATGATATAACTTCAGTAAGAGAAATTAATAAAGCGCTTGAAAAAGCTAATTTAGGAATTTTACCGGTAGATGAAGGAAGTCAAATTAGATTAACATTCCCAGCATTAACTACTGAAAGACGTAAAGAAATGACAAAATCCTTAGCTAAGTTAACTGAAGCTGCTAAAGTTGGTGTAAGAAATGCTCGTCAAGATGTTAATAAAGCCATTAAAGCAGATGAAGAATTATCTGAAGACTTACAAAAGAATTATTTAGATAGAATTCAAAAAGAAGTAGATAAAGAAATAGCTAAAATTGATGAAATCACTAAAGAAAAACAAGATGAATTAATGAATAAATAATTAAATTAAAAGCCACCTTATGAAATACATAAGATGGTTTTTATTAACTTTAATTTACTTTTACTATTTTATTAATATGAACATAGTAGATAATATAACATATTAATGAATATATAAAATATACGATACTAATTGTTAGTAGAGGAATAAAGTATAAATTATTTTCAAATACCATAAATACAAAATCAGCAATATAAACTGTTAAACATAAAATCATTACAATACTAATAACTATATTTCATGATGTAATTTGCTTCTTATCTAATGATGATAGTTTGATATCTTGCACAAATAAAAATGGTAATAATGCAATAATAAATGAATTCTTGTTTTTAAGTAAGAAAGCAAATATTGTTCAGTATGTTAATAATGCTGTAAAGAATAAAGCTACTTGACCTATAAAATAACCAGCAATAATTTGGTCTCCACTTAAAATTTGAGATTGTTTAACATTAATAGGTTTAGCTGATTTCATTTAGTTTAACGTTGATTTGATATTATGCTGACTTTCAATTATTTGTAATATGGTAAAATAACAAAAACAGCAATAGCTAATAATATTATTATGCCTAGTTGACTGTAAGCTAGCAATTTTTTCATTCTTTTATTATCCATAATTTGATTATATCATTTAGAGATAACAATAATTAAATGTGAAAATTTTATGGAAGACTAAAACACACTAATATCACTAAATTTAAGGTGATTTTGTAAATTTTTGTGATATTTTTAAATTATTTATAAAATATTTGTCTTATTAACAAAGCAAATATAAAAAATACAGAAAATTTATTCTGTATTGAAATTAATTATCCTAATTGTTTCTCGTATTTTAATAAGTTTTTAATAGCTTTATTTAAAGTATCGTAAGCTGCTGAACGTGTTGTTGCAAGTATTTCAGCAACTTCGGCATATGATAAGTCTTGTTCATAATATAACTTAAATACTTGTTGTTGATTTTGAGTTAGTAAGTTACCGTATTTATCAAATAAAGCGGTATATTTTTCGATATTTTCAAGTGACTTATTATTCATGAATTAAATCCTTGGTCATTTGGTAAATAAACATTTCAAGATCGAATTCTTGTAAGTCATCTAGTTTTTCGCCTAATCCAACAAATTTAACATCAATATCATATTCATCTTTAATTGAAAGAACAATACCACCTTTAGATGTTCCATCCATCTTAGTTAATATAATACCTGTTAAATCAGCAATATCTTTAAAGTTTTTAGCTTGAGATAGCCCATTTTGTCCAGTAGTTGCATCTAAAACTAAAAGTGATTCATGCGGAGCTGATGGTTCAAATTTTTGAATAACTCCAATCATTTTTTCAAGCTCTTTCATTAAATTAACTTTATTTTGTAATCTACCTGCTGTATCAATAATTAATAAATCATAATGTTCATTTTTAGCTTTTTCCATTGCTTTATAAACTACACTAGAAGGATCTGCTCCTTCTTTATCAGGTTTAACTATTTCAGCACCGATACGTTGTGCTCAAACTCCAAGTTGATTAACAGCTCCAGCTCTAAAAGTATCAGCGGCTGCAATTAAAACTTTTTTACCCTCTTTAATATATTTATGAGCTATTTTAGCAATTGAAGTTGTTTTACCTGAACCATTAACACCAACAAATATAAAGACATTTAATCGATCGTCTTCATAGTTTAAATTAGTATTTACAATAGAATTATTAGCATAAATTGAAAACATAATATCAGCAACATATTCTCCAATTAGCTTTGGATCATTGATATTATTAGTTCTAATTTCTTGTTTGATTTTTTCAATCATAACATCAACTAATTGAGCATTAATATCAGACATAATTAATAATTCTTCAAAATCATCAAAAAAATCTTCATCAATTTTGACATGTCTATTTTGTATTTCTAATAGTTTCTTACCAAATGATGATGCAGAATTTAATCCTGTTTCATATTTTTTGAACTTATCAGATGAAATGATTTCTTTAGTTTCTTTTGCATCTAATTCTTTATTAATTGTTTCAATATCTTTTTTCTTGCCGAAAACTTTTTCTTTTAATTTATTAAAAAATCCCATATATGTATTTTACAAGGTTAATAAAAAATATTATTAATAAATTTTAATTTATTAATAAGTCTTTTATTCCTTATTTTTAGATTTAAAAAAATACCAATGGACATATAAAATCATTACCAAAAAAACTGTTTTAAGTTATAATATTATAGATGCCCGAGTGGTGAAATTGGCAGACACGCTAGACTAAGGATCTAGTGGAGCAATCCATGCAGGTTCAAGTCCTGTCTTGGGCACCATATGCCTAGTTTTACTAGGCGACCTAATTTTATTAAGCAAAAAATTAATACCTATTAATATAATAGGTATCTGTAAATTAATCGTCGTTCAAGCAACGGCGATTTTCTTTATCCATTGAATTAAAGCAAATAAAAATCGTCACTAAGTGACGAATATTATATATTAGATTAATCCATTTGATTCAAGTGCAGTTTTAATTGCTTCTATAGCTTTTTCTTCATCATCACCAGAAACTTTAATAGTGATTTCGGCACCGTGTTTAACACCTAATGCCATAATGTTCATAATTGATTTTAAATTTGCTTCTCTACCATTGTACACTAGTTTTGAATCAGATTTAAATTTTGTAGCTGTAGAAACGATTAATGTTGCTGGTCTGGCGTGTAACCCAATTGGATCAACAATCTTACATGAAAATTCTTTCATTAGACTCCTTCCTATAGGATTTACATGTTTTCGTTTATAAACTTTATTCTTTTCGTATGTTATTATTATATCAATGGTTTAGAGATATCGTATAGAAATTTTTCAATAACGGTTGGTTTTTTCTCAAATTGTGGAAAGTTTTCCACATTTTGACATTTTTGCTCATAATCTGAGAAAATTTCATTTAATTTTGCAATACTTTTACCTTCAAAAATATCCATTGTTTCATATTGTGAATACATACTACGTGAGTCTCAATTATTAGTACCCACTCATCCATATTTATCATCAATCAATCCTGCTTTAGTATGTAAGAAATGATCTTCATAAATTAATATTTTTAATCCATGTTGTTGTAATTTTGATAACTGATATAGACCAATTTTATACACCAATTTCTTATCAGGCAATCCAGGGAAAAAGATAGTAACTTCTACACCACTTTTAAGAGCAAGTATGAGTTGCTTTTTTAAAGCACGAGAAACAGAGAAATATGGTGTAGCTATCTTAATACTTTTTTTAGCATTCGGAATCATTTTTAGGAAAAATAATTCAGATTCTGAATATGTATAAGAAGGTGAATCTGTTACTAATAAAGCTTGATTATGATACTTGGTTAAATCATTATCAATAAATAATGATGAATGCACATCAATATCTTTTTTAGCAATAAATTTTCAGTATTTAATAAAATGAATAATATAAGAATTAATATATGGTCCAGTGATACGATAGTTTAAGTCGATTCAGTGACCATATTTTTTTGACATTGATGAATATTCATCAGATATATTATTTCCGCCTGAAAAGACAACTTTATTATCAATAATGATAAATTTTTCATGATTACGTGAAAATGATGCAGCATTGATAAATGGATAATATATTTTACCAATTAGCTTGATTTCGATATTAGGGTGTTTATCTAACCTACGAAGTTGTTTCTTTTGTGATAGCATAGCACCGAAATCATCTACTAGTCATTTGATTTTTACACCGTTATTTGCTTTTTGTTCTAATGTATCTAAAAATTCTGTAGTTATTTCTGATTTTTTAATTATATAGGTAACAATATAAATGGTTTTTTGCGCTTTTTTTAATGAAGCAAATAAATCATCATAAAATCTATATCCTTCAGCAAAAAAATCAAAATTTGCTGGTAGCAATATATTTTGATTAATATTTTGAATTTGCTTTAAATCATTATATGGTTTTAATTTATTATTACCTAATATTTCGTTTTTATAAGTAAGCAATTGATATTTAGAATCATTATTAATTTCTAATTCAAAATTATTTCTAAATATCAGTCCATAACCAATAAAAATAGCATGACCAATAATAGGAATTAGCATAACTAGATAAATTCAGCTTAATTTAGCTTCTTGCTCTCTATTCTGTGCATAGATTATGAATACAAATATTACATTTAGTACATATAAAAGCACTAGAGCTAAATATGCATAAGCTTTATTAACATTAAGGAAAAGTATCACTACTCCTGCTAAAAATCCTATAAATAAGATAAATTGAATGAAGAAAATAACAATTTGTCTTAAACTGATTTTATGTTTATTCATAATTAAATTTTATATTAATAAAAATAACGCTTTAGCGTTATTTAAATTATTTGTCTTTGAAGCTTTGACCAGCTCTAATTTTTCCTTTTTGGCTGTGGATTAAATATCTACCTTCGTTATTTTTAGCAAGTTGTTTTGCATATTCGATTGCTTCTTTTTGAGTATCGAATGTTTTGATAGCTTTAACTCCACCTTGTCTTATAACTTTTCATCCATCTGGATGTTGAGATACATGTCAAACTGCAGCTAGTTCTTTCGCTTCTTTGTCTTTAACTTCTAATACTTTTTCTTTTTCTGCCATAATTATTCATCCAATTGATTAATTCTAGCTTGGTGACGTCCACCTTCAAATTGAGTGTTCATGTATTCGTCTACCATTGCTTTAGCTTCGTCAAAAGTAACTTGACGTCCACCAAAGACTAAAACATTTGCATTATTGTGTTGTTTAGCTAGGTGAGCATCTTCTACTGATGTAACTCTAGCTGCTCTAATGTGTTTGTGTCTGTTTAAAGCATATGAAATACCTAAACCTGTTCCACAAACTCCGATTCCGAAAGCTGGCTTAGCTTCGTCAACATAGTTAGCTAATTCTTTTCCCATTTCTGCATATGATACTGAAACAGCATCTGTAGAAGGACCTAAGTCAACGATATCGAAACCTTTGTCTCTTAAATATGTTGCTAGTTCATCTTTTAATTTGTAACCTGCATGGTCACTTGCAAGTGCAACTACTTTGTTATCCATGATAATCTCCTTTCAATATATTTAAATTATATAGAAAAAAAGCTTTTTTGTTCATTTTTAGTTCTATCTCATAGTAAGAATATATTTATATTGTATGAGTGTAAAACAAGTAGATACTAGAGATTGTTCATTATATGTTTTAAAATGGTTTTATGATCGTAACTACATATCACCAATTAATATAAATGAATTAAAATTAAATGCTAAATATACCGAAAAAGGGATCTCGATTCCAGATTTTGAAACAATTTGTAATTCATATAATTTTGATATCGAAATATACAATTGTGAAAAAACATTATTACCTGAATTAGATAGAAATGAATTACCGGTAGGAACCTTAATTTCTATGAATGATAATACTCATATGGTTGTAATAAAGAAAATATCTAGCAAATATATTTATGTTTATGATCCGGTAATCGGAAACACAAAATATCGTCATAAGGATTTTTTAGAAAAATTTTCTGGTTTGTTAATTAAATTTACACATAAAAGAGATGATTTTAAAAGTAAAAAAACTATAAGCAAGAATAATTGATTATTATTTGATAAGTTTTCACTTTTCTACTTAATTTCATTAATTAGTGAAACATTAATTCTCTTTTCACTTCCTTATTTCAATAAGATTATTCTAGAAAAAATCATTCCAAATAAATTAAATATCCATCTACTATATTTAGGAATAATATTTGTATTCATAATACTGCTGAATTTTTCTCTTAAAAATTTAAGTCAGAAAATACTTCAAAAATTACTAGCTCAACGAAGAGAAAGCCAAATACTTAATTTCATTGCACACTTAAAATTTAATAACTATAAAGTTATCGATAAATTAACACCATTAGAAATTAAGAATCGAGTCTCAGTATTTGATAATTTAATAGAGTTCCAAATCATTTTTCTTCCTGAAATATTATCTGGAATATTAACTATATTATTAGCATTAATATTACTGTGAAATATTAATATTTATTTAATGATAATAATTTTAACTTACTCTATTTTAAATTTAATCTTGAGTTTTTTTACAAAGTCAATATATGAGAAAAATCTTCCCAAACTATTGCAACAAAATATTCAATGTGATAATGCATTTAATAATTACATTAATCATATTATGCATATTCACAATTATTTTCTAGAAGAAAAATTGCAAAATGAGTTGTCAAGAGAATATCAAAATTTAAATGATGCAGTATTGAGATTTAAAATTAAGAATACTACATTAAATACCCTTCAATCAAGTTTAGATATTATTGCTCCATTATGTATTCTGATTTTAGGTTCATATCAAATTTGAGGAAATAAACTTAACACAATTAATTTAATATTCTTTATAACTGGTGCATCATTATTTACTAAGCCGATTAAAAATATTGTTCCATTGACTAATTTGTATTCAGAATATACAAAATCATTTGCAATGCTAAAGATATTTAATATTAATGATTCTGCAATAAAAGAAACTGAATTATTAAAGGATAAAATACAAGAAATAGCATTATTATCTGTTTCATATTCTTATACTGAATCAAAACTTAACAATGCTTTAAACATCAGACGATTAAAATTAAGTGATAAACATAAATTAAAAGGAAAAAACGGTTCTGGAAAAACAACACTGTGTGCCTTGTTAAATGGATCAAAACAAGCTGATAGTGGCGAAATATTAATTAATGGAGAAAAAATAAATTTATTCCTAGACAAAAAATATAAACAAAAAGTTATTTATATTGGTAAGGACAATAATTTAAATATTTCGGTCTTAGATTATTTATGTATATACAACATTAAGCAGTTTAATGAATTAATTGATCATTTTGGATTACAAGAATGTATATCACATCTAAATATCAATCTAACCAGAAATATCAGTATATCATCTCTTTCGTCAGGACAAAAGCAGTTTATCTCTCTATTATCTTTATTCTTACTATCTTATGATGTAGTACTACTAGATGAGGCGTTTGAGAACTTAGATAATTTTGTATTTATGCAATTAAAAAATAAATTACAAAAAATATTGAACAATAGCATTGTTATTGAAATCAGTCATAATAATAAATATATATTTGACCAAAGTAAGGAAATAGATGTACAAGAAATTAATTCATAATTATTTATTAGAAATAGTATTAGGATTCATTATTTTTCTATTGTTCATTTTAATTATTTATATTGTTTTAAATGTGAATATCCATGATTATAAGGAAGGGATATTGCGATATGAAGGTGATGATTTAAATTTATATAACATTAAACCAAGTGATATTAAAACAAATGAAATTGAATTAAATATTAATTATGACAATTCTTTATATACCTACAAAGTAGTATTAAAAGAAAAAAGTGTTATAAATATCACTATTGATAGCGAAACATTAAAATATTTCTTACATAGACATAATATTGCTGAAGTCAAAGTAAGTTTAAAACTACAAGATATCAGTATATTTGAATACATTTTTGGTTTATAAATAAGTATTTATAAACAATCATTTTGTTCTATAAATAAGTATAATAATGTTATGAATAGTTTAAATGAAAACCCTTTAATGGGTAAAAAAGATATTATTACAATTCATACAAGAATTAAAAGAGCTGTTATTTTTGAAGATGAAATGAATCAAATAGTAGCTAATTTAAAAAAATATTTCAAGATTAAAAAACCTATTGTATTAGATGTAACTATAGTATCTCCTAACAAAATTAAAGAATTAAATACTGAATATCGTGGCAAAGATTATGTAACTGATATCTTATCATTTGATTTTGGCTACAATGAATTCTTTGATAATATGCCATTTATGCATTTAGGAGAATTAGTTATTTGTTGAGATAAAGTAGAAAAGCAAGCTAAAGAATTTGGACATTCTGTTCGTAGAGAATTTTGTTACTTATTCACACATGGATTAGTCCACTTAATGGGTTATGATCATGAAATAGAAGAAGAACGTGTAGAAATGAATGCAATAGTAGATAAAATCTTTAAACCATTAAAAATAACAAGAGAAGAATAAAATATTACAAATTTCAATGTAATTAGTCAGGAGAAAATTATGACTTTTGAAAAATTAAGAGACTTATTAAAATTTTCATACGCACCATATTCAAAATTTCCAGTAGCAGCCATTGCTATTGATGAAGATGGAAAAGAATATTATGGTGTTAATGTTGAAAATGCAGCTTATCCATCAGGTTTATGTGCTGAAAGAAGTGCTTTATTTGGTTCAGTAGCTTATGGTGGTAAAGTTGGTAAATTTAAAGAAATCCATATTATTAGTGGAAAAAAT
The DNA here is from genome assembly GCF_033546915.1 of Mycoplasmopsis verecunda. Classification (NCBI taxonomy): domain Bacteria; kingdom Bacillati; phylum Mycoplasmatota; order Mycoplasmoidales; family Metamycoplasmataceae; genus Mycoplasmopsis; species Mycoplasmopsis verecunda. The sequence continues at coordinate 728,812 of NZ_CP137850.1, read as the reverse complement.
GAAATCATTAGCCCTTGTGCTGGATGTCGTCAAGTTATGACTGAATTTATGCCTCTAGATGCTAAAGTTTATCAATATAGTAATGACGGTCAAGGATTAAGAGTTAATACAGTTGAAGAACTTGTGCCTTACAGCATTAGAGTAGAGGAAATTACAATTAAATAATTATGAAAATTTGTTTTGCAAGTATTCTTGGTAGACCTAACGTTGGAAAAAGTAGTTTATTAAATGCTATATTAGGTTACAATGTAGCGATTGTAACTGATACAGCACAGACCACTAGAGACCAAATTACTGGTATTTATACTGATGAAGATACCCAAATTATTTTTACTGATACACCCGGTATTCATAAACCACTTAATAAATTAGGTGAGGCATTAAACAAAAATGCATACGATGCTGCTAAAGATGTCGATGTTTTATTATTTTTATCACCAGCTGATGAAAAACTTGGTAAAGGTGACGAAATGATATTGGAAAAAATCCAAAATAATAAAAATAAAATTGCAGTTGTTTCAAAAATTGACAAAATCAGAAGTAAGCCAGAATTATTAGTAGAAAAAATAGCTGAATTACAAGCTCATGGATTTAGTACTATTCTTGCTACTGATGTAAATGATTTTAGATCAATTGAAGCTTTAATAGATGAAATTAAAAAATATGCATATGATGGTGAGCCACAATATGATCCTGAATATTTAACTGATAAATCAATGAGATTTTTAGCAAAGGAAATAATTAGAGAATCAGCTATAAATGCCTTATATGAAGAATTACCACATTCGATTGCTGTTGAAGTTTCCGAATTTATTGAAGAAGAAGATAGAATAACAATTGATGCAATTATTTATGTAAAGAAAGCTTCACAAAAAGGCATGGTTATTGGTAAAGGCGGAGAAAAAATCAAACAAATTGGTAAAAATGCTAGAATGAAAATAGCACACCAATTCGATATGCCTACTACTCTAACACTTAAGGTTAAAATTGCTAAGAAATGAATAGATGACCCAGAAGCTTTAGAAAAATTTGGGTACTCAAGTAAATAATCACTTATATAGTGATTTTTCTTTTAGCAAGCTATTAGCAAAAGAATATATTATTTGCTAAAAAATTAAAACTGTGATAAAATTAGTCTATGAAAACATTACAAAAATTAAGTGATAAATATGAACCAGTACTTAAATATACAGTTCAAACATATATTGAAACTGGAGAACCTGTATCTTCATCTCAACTACTAAATAAATATGGATCAAGTCATCCAGAAGTAAATTTCTCAAGTGCAAAAATGCGCTATATAATGAGTGATTTAGAAGAAATGGGATATTTAAAAAAGGAAGCACATACTAGTGGAAGAATTCCTACTTTAGATGGATTAAATTATTACGCTAAATATTTAAGTTCGACAGTATCGACTAGATTCGAAGATAAGCTAAATGCTATTCTAGCTAACAAAAACACTAGCATTGATAATACAGTAGATCAAGCAGCTCAAATAATTGCTGACATGACTGGATTAACAATGGTAACAACTGAATCAGATCAAAATGATATGGAACTAAAAAGCATTGAGTTAGTAGCTTTATCTGATACAAAAGCAACAATAGTAATGGTTATTTCATCAGGCGAGGTATTTTCTAAAATATTAAATATAAGTGATAAAAGCTTCAAAATGAACGATGTTAGAATCGCTATTAAAATATTTAAAGAAAGATTGATTAATACTCCATTAAATGAAATACCTGCTAGATTATTACTGCTAAAAGATGTGCTAGCTGAATCAGTTAAGAAATATCAAGAATTGATTAATTCGTTTGTTGAAGACGTATTCCACAATATTGGCATTAGAACTAAAGGCAGAAATAATGTGTATGGTAAAAATAATATTATCTTAAGTCCTAAAATTGATCGTAATAATTTAAATAAAATGATTGAATTAATTGAAAATCATTCAGTATGAGAAAGTATTGAAGCTGAAATAGATGAAGATGAAAAAATTAAAATAATGATTGATGAATCTGGAACATATATGTCTAAAAAAATTGAAACAGGAGACAAAGTTACTGAAATATCAGTAGTAGGAGCTACAAACTCTAACTATGATATGATGCGTTCTGCTATTAAAATATTAGACAATTACTTAAATAGAAAGAAGGAAGATTAAATGAATAGTTCAAAATTAAATTTAGGAGATACATTATCTGGAAATTTCACTTTATTCATAGATGATAAAATTGTTAAAGAATATACAAAACAGTTGGAAATTAAATTAGGTAAAGAACAATATCTTCCTAATTTTGACCAATATTTAGTAAATAGAAAAGTAAAATCAAACTTAGAAGTTAAACTAAGTTTCCCTAAAAATTATGAAATTGAAGAATTAGGTGGTAAAAAAGCTAAAGTCGTTATCGAAGAAATTAAGGTTAAACATACAACACATGATAAACATGAAGAACATAATAAAAATGAACATGTGCATAATACAAGAATTACTGAATTAGAAAAAGAAGTAGCTGATCTAAAAGCTAAACTATTTGAAAAAGATCACAAAATGCTAATTCAAGAATATGCATTTAAAGAAAAACTTGAAAGTATTCAATCTAAAGCAAAAGAAAAACTTGAAGCGGAACAAGCTCATATGCACCAAAAATTAAAGAATGAAAAAAATGAAATCAAAAAATATGCATTACAAAGTTTCTTTGAAGATTTCATTGAACCTTTTAATAATTTATTAGCGGCTACAAATGCTGGTATTTCATCGGACAATGAAGTTGTTAAAAACTATTGCTATGGATTTAGTATTGTAGTTAAACAATTTACTAATTTACTTGAAGAAAATGGAGCTTTAATTATTCAACCTGAAATAGGACAAGAATTTAATCCGGAAAAAGAAGAAGTTATTGATTTTGTTAAAGATGAAACTAAAGCTAATAATACTATTATAAGAGTAGTTCGTCTAGGGTTATCAATTGATTCTAGATTAGTAAAACCAGCAGGTGTAGTAGTAGTTAAAAATGATTAAAAAAATATTTTAAAAAATTTAGCAAATAATTATTATGTTTGCTAAATTGGTGGTATAATATTATCAGTTCAAGGGATTATCTTAATAAGTAATTACCTAAACTTAGAAGTTATTTATTATATTTTAGGAGGCTAAATTATGGCTAAAGAAATAGTATTAGGAATTGACTTAGGAACAACAAACTCTGTTGTTACAGTTATGGAAAATAAACAACCAGTTGTGTTAGAAAACCCAAATGGTAAAAGAACAACTCCATCAGTAGTTGCGTTTAAAGGGGATGAAATTATTGTTGGGGATGCTGCAAAAAGACAAGTTGAAACAAATCCAAATACAGTTGTATCAATTAAAAGATTAATGGGTACAGATAAAGTTGTACATGTAAATGGTAAAGATTATAAACCAGAAGAAATTTCAGCAATGATTCTTTCATACATGAAGGATTATGCAGAAGCTAAACTTGGTAAAAAAGTTACTAAAGCAGTTATTACAGTTCCAGCTTACTTTGACAATGCTCAACGTGAAGCAACAAAAATTGCTGGTAAAATTGCAGGACTTGATGTATTAAGAATTATTAACGAACCAACAGCTGCTGCTCTTGCATTCGGCTTAGAAAAAACACATAAATCAATGAAAGTGTTAGTATATGACCTTGGTGGTGGTACATTTGACGTTTCAGTTCTTGAATTAGAAAATGGAACATTCGAAGTGCTTTCAACAAGTGGAGATAACCACTTAGGTGGAGACGATTGAGATCACGAAATTGTTCAATGATTAATTAAGAAAATAAAAGATCAATACAACTACGATGTTAAATCAGACAAAATGGCTATGGCTAGATTAAAAGAAGCTGCTGAAAAAGCAAAAATCGATTTATCTAACCAATCAACAGCTACAATTAATTTACCATTCTTAGCTGTTACAGCAAATGGACCATTAAGTGTTGAATTAGAATTAAAACGTAGTGAATTCGAAGCTATGACATCACACTTATTAGATAGAACAAGAAAACCAATTGAAGATGCTTTAAAAGAAGCTGGAATTACAGCTAAAGATCTTGATGAAGTATTATTAGTTGGTGGTTCAACAAGAATGCCTGCTGTTCAAGAAATGGTACGTTTAACATTAGGTAAAGAACCTAACCGTTCAATTAATCCTGATGAAGTTGTATCAATCGGAGCAGCTATCCAAGGTGCCGTGCTAGCTGGAGATATTAATGATATCTTATTACTTGATGTTACTCCATTAACATTAGGAATTGAAACTCTTGGAGGAATCTCAACACCTTTAATTCCAAGAAACACAACAATTCCTGTAACCAAATCACAAATTTTCTCAACAGCTGCTGATAATCAAACAGAAGTTACAATCCGTGTAGTTCAAGGTGAAAGAGAAATGGCAAATGATAACAAACTACTTGGGCAATTCAATTTAACAGGAATTGAAGCAGCTCCACGTGGTGTTCCACAAATCGAAGTAAGTTTCTCAATTGATGTTAACGGTATTACAACAGTTACAGCTAAAGATGTTAAAACAAATAAAGAACAATCAATCACAATTCAAAACTCTTCAAAACTTTCAGAAGAAGAAATTGAAAAAATGATTAAAGAAGCTGAAATTAACAAAGAAGCTGACAAAAAACGTAAAGAAGAAGCAGAAACAATCGTTCGTGCTGAATCTCTAATTGACCAAATTAAGAAAGCTAATGCTGAACAAGGTGACAAAATGGATGCTAAAGCAAAAGAAGAATCAGATAAACTTGTTAAAGAATTAGAAGACTTAATTGCTAAGAAAGACATCGAAACATTAAAAACAAAACTTGACCAAGTTGAAGAAGTAATTAAAAACTTTGCTAATGCAGCTGCTCAAGCAAATGCTCAACAAACTAACTCAAATTCAGCTAACCAAGCAAGTGCTGACGAAGATGTTGCTGAAGTTGTTGAAGAATAATTTAATATTGCATACAATTAATTCAAATAATAATATTAAAACTTCATATAGTAATATATGGAGTTTTTATTTTTGCTATTACATAAAAGCAAATAATATAAAATTAAATTAATAATAATATCAATGTAATTGATTGCATCAAATTAGGAGAATATAATGAATTTTTCCCCATTAGAAATTAATATAAATGATCTTTCATCAGCTAGAAAAGATAAGAAATTTAACCTTGGATTAAATAAGATGCAAGGTATATTTCAATATCTTAGGTCACAAAATGAAGATTATGATATTAATATTGAACAATATATAAATGAATATTGAGCAAAAAATAAACGTGATTTTACTACCGCTGTGACTTATTTAAAAAATAATGATGTTAAGAAAATGATAATTATTGCTGATGGAGAATCATATATTTTAACTAAAGCCATATATGATGTTTACTACAATAAGTTTTCTAAACAAAAACCAGATATTGAATTAATTTTTACTCAAGGAAATATAAATCCGGAAGAACTAGTTGCTTCATTATATTCACTAAAAGATGAAATATTTGCAATTAATTATATTTCGCATTCTGCTATTTCACTTGAAAGTTCAATTGCATTTCGTGAATATCGAAAGTTATTAATTGATAATTTGAAAAAGCAAAATATTGAATCTTCAAAAATAGCTGATTTAATCTATATAACAACAGATGAATTTGAAAATACTTTAAATAAAATGGCTAATTTTCAAAAATATACCTTATTTATCAATAGCATTCATTTACCAACTAGATTTAGTTCCCTATTTGAAGCTACTAGCATTTTCCCATTATTAGCAAGTGGAATAAATGTAATGGAATTGTTAAACTCTTATTTAAAAATGTATGAAAAAATAACTGTTACTGAAGAAATAAATAATAATGCTATTTTAATGCTAGCAATTTATATTCATTATATTGCTAGAGTACAAAATTTAAATATTAATTATGTTTTACTGGGAGATGAGAAATTACAATCATTAGGTAGTTATATTCAATTATTAATTAATACAACTTTAAATAAAAACCAAAAAGGAATTAGTTGTATTTCTGAATTATATGATTACTCATCCTTAAAAAATATTTCTAATTCAAATAATAATTTTATCTTTAGTACTTTTTTAGGTAAGAAATTAGAAGAACAACATACTCAATTAAATATGGTATCTCAGCAATATGATGTACTTGATTTTTTAGGTCAAAAAGACTTAAATAAAAGTAATAAAGATAATGAAACTATCAGAGAAAAAGATGTTTTTAATATTGAAATATTAATAAATGATTATTCAGAAGTATCTTTAGGTTCTTTAATTATTTCACTACAAGTTTTAGTAATAGCTATAGCATTTTTATATGATTTTGATCCGTTTTCACAACCAGGAGTCGAAGTATATAAACGTAATTTATACAATATACTTCTTAAATAATGAAAAAAATTCGTTTAGATAAATTTATAGCTCAAAAGTTATATTTAACTCGCTCGCAAGCTAGTAAATTACTTAAAAGTAAAAGCATTAAGGTTAATAATATTATCATTACTCACAATATAGATATTGATCAAAATGATATAGTGAAATATAATGATGAAATAATTGAGTTTAAAGATAAATACATTTATTTAGCATTAAATAAACCACAAGGTTATATTTGTGCTAATCATGATAAAAATAATGCAACTGTATTTGATTTATTACCAGAAAAATATTCTCGTATTAAAGATATTCATACAGTTGGTAGATTGGATAAAGATACCACTGGATTATTGTTAATAACTAATGATGGTGAACTAACTCATGAATTACTAGCTCCAAAAAAACATGTTGTTAAAACTTATTTAGTTACTGTTGATAAACCATTACAAAATCATTTAGTGCCAATATTTGCAAATGGTTTTGATATAGATAATGATGAAAAAGTAAAACCATCTAAATTAGAAATACTATCTCCTTATCAAGCTAGATTACAAATTACTGAAGGAAAATATCATCAAGTTAAGCGAATGTTTGCTAGACATAATTATGAAGTAGTTCAATTACATCGTGAATCATTTGGTTATTTAACTTTAGAGAAGTTAAATTTAGAAATAGGACAATACAAAGAAATATCAAAAGATGAAATACTAGGTCATTAAAGCTTTTTATTCATAAAATCTAATTAAACATATATAATTTTTTTATGAAAAATCAAGTTATAAAAAAAACAACATTTCACACTTGAAGTAACTTAAGAAAAGCTACTTTATATGCAGGAATTGCTATATTATTACTTGTTTTCATCACTACATTGTGAAGATGAGGAATAATAACTCACCAAATACAAAATGCATTATCTAAAATGACTGAAACTGAAAAACAACATATGTTAGATAATGGATTAAATCCAGTTATTTTACCTAACTTTTGAGCAATAACAGGAACATTTACTTGAATAAGTAATTTAGCAATCGGAATTGCTTTAATTCTTTTTGCTATTTATCCAAAAAGCTGATTAGCACAAAGGGGATTGTTTTTAGCTAATACTTATATCACTATTACGTTTATAGTATTTTGAACACTAATTTTCCCAGCTAGTTTGAAAAACTTTCATCCAAACCTATTTTTCAATAGTTTTGTAGTACACTTTTTAAATCCATTTATTTGCATGATATTTGTATTTCTCAATCGTAAAAATTTAAGCATTACAAAAGCTACTATTTGATTATCTTCAGTTGTAATGGTAGCATACTGATTCTTCGCATTATTATTATTTTTTATCGGAGAACCAATATATAATGATTTTACAAATGGATTAACAAATACTAAAAATATAAATTTATACAAACAAATGGGACTAGTGGTATATGATTTCTTAAACTTTAAACAACCACTATTTTACAAAGGTGGAAATATAGTAATTGTTATAGTGCTTAACTTAGTGATATTTGTTGTAGGATTTTTCCTTACACCAGCTCTAGGATTTGGTTGAAAATATGGATTAAAAATTAAATACGATACAGTAACAAAATCTTGAGATGTGAGATAGTAATCTCACTTTAATTATAAAATTAGGAGGTTTATAATGACTGAGAATAAAATTAAAATAATAAAAATTGTTGGTGAACAATATTTTGATTGAAATGTTGAAAATGATGAATTTAGTTATAAAGGCAAGAATAAAGACATTTTGACGGACGAAGAGTATTGAGATATTTTAAAATTAAATTATTTTAAAGATAGATCAAGAAACTACAGAACATTAGATATGAGATTTCAAGATGATGATTTATCTGTCTTGATAGAATTAAAAAACAAACCTTTTGAAGATGAGGATTTTTCTCAGTTACAGGCCTACGTGCTTTTCGAAAAAAAATATAAACCAAACAATAAAATTATTGCTATTTTACATAATAAGTTTGATGAAGTTACATATGTTTATAAATCTGATTTAGATGGGAATTTATTAATTAATGATAAATATATTTTAAATAATGAAAAAACAATAAGAAGTTAAACATGGACACATTATTTGGACACTTCCCTCCAAATGAATGTGTTTTTTTATGCAATTAAATTTGCATATTGGTTAGGTGATAATCAACCTAAGTTAGATTGAATTCTTTCGCTATTATAAAATTGAATGAATGTGTCAATAATTGATTTTAATTCATCAAATGTTATGTTGTTAAAATTTACAAATTTCAAACATTCTGATTTTAATATCGAAAAGAAATATTCTGCTTCTCTATTATCTAATGAATTACCAACTCTACTCATTGAAACAATACCGTTATTTTGAGCTATTATTTCATTATATAAATTTGATGTATATTGATAACCATTATTCGAATGAATAATTCAACTTGTATTGAATTTAATATCTTTTATATGTGATATCACTAAGTCATTATCATTTCTCGTTGAAATATTGTAATTTATAATTCGTTTTGTTCTGTGCTCAATAGCTATAGATAAAAATATATGATTGAAATATTTCTTCAAATCAAATGGTGCTGGAATATAAGTTACATCAGTAGCCACAATATTTCTTCCATTAACATCGTTATAATCCCTTTTAACTGAATCTTTAGCATCAAAGTTTGTATTTTTAAGTTCTCTAACTCTAGTCTTTTGTCTTACTTTGCAAAATAAATTTAACTTATTCAATTTTCTACCAACAGTTCTACTAGATAGAGTTATATTATATTCTTTCAATAGCATAATAGCTATTCTAGCCTTGCCATATGTTTGATTATATTTATTATGTAAAGTCTTGATTTCCTCAGCATATTGGATTTCTTTTTCAGATGGCTTTTCTTTATTCATAAGATTATAAAATGTACTTTTAGACATATTAAAAGCTTTAGCAACTTCTTTCTTACATGATTTCATTTCTTTGATTTTCTTTAATATATCTGTAGGAATTTCTTTTGTTATTTCACCGTATTTTTGTCAGATTTCTAATATTTGAATCATATCTTCTTTAGATACTTTATCTCAGTTTACTTTATTATTTTTTTCTTTTCTTCCGCGATTATCTTTTGCAAATTTTACAGTTTCAATTTTATTATACATAGTATTTAAATTATATTGTTTTATTTTAACAATTACTTGATATAAGTTTTGCTTACTTATGGTGCAATTTGTTATTAATTTAAATACATTTATAAATTTCTCATATGACAATGAACAATTTTCTAAAAGTTCAATTGCATATTTACATCTCTTAATTTGTTAATTAGTAATTTCAATATTATTGATTATTAACATATTATTTTTTATGTGTCCAAATAATATGTCCTAGTTTAAAGTATGGAATATTACAGAGATTTATTTCAAAATAAGAAAAACGAAAAAGAATTAGTAATGAAAAATACTTATGAATTAAATGAATTACTTCATAAGTATGGCATAAGAGAAGATTTGAGAAGTCAATTTATAGGAACTTGTCTTCTTGCTTTAAAATCAGGCTTAATGTATGATGAACGAATGGAAACATCACAAATAATTTCAGGAATAGAAGATAAATTGTCCATTTTATTAAAAGACACATTTAATAAGGCAGAAAAAGTAATTATTTTAAATAAAAAAGTGCTAGATATTCAAGATATAAAATCATTAGAATCTAAAAACTTAATAAACATACTTAATTTTGTTAAAGAGAAAATTTTGCCTTTCATAAATGATAGAAGTAAGGCAGGACAAGATATTTTAAATTTATTTTTTACGACTTTTAACAAATATGTAGGAAAAAAAGATAAAAATCAAGCTTTTACACCAGACCATATAGTTCATTTTATGTCGCAAATATGTGAAATTAATAGAAATTCAAGAGTTTTAGATCCGTGCTGTGGAAGTGGAGCTTTTCTAGTTAGAGCTATGGTTGATGCTATAAATGATTGCGAAAACGACCAATGCATAGCAAACATCAAAAAAGAACAAATTTATGGTATCGAATATGAAGAAAAAGCATTTGGATTAGCAACTACAAATATGTTAATTCATGGTGATGGTAATTCTAATATTTATCAAAAAAACTGTTTTGATGTATCTGATGATGAATGAAAAAAATGAGATATAAATGTCGTGCTAATGAATCCGCCATATAATGCACAGAAAAAACATTCATATCCTATATATGCTAAAACATGAGACTCAAATAAAAAACAAGACCCGTCAAAAGGATTTCATTTTGTTGAATTCATAGCATCTAAGGTTAATAAAGGAATTATGGCTGTATTGTTACCTACCGCATGTGCTATCGGCGGAAAAAACAAGGATATTTTGAAATATAAGAAAAAAATGCTTGAAAATCATACCTTAAAAGCAGTATTTTCTTTACCACAGGAGATTTTTTATCCAGGTGCTTCTGCAAGTGCATGCTGTATGGTTTTCGAATTAGGAAAACCACACAAAAGCAGAAAAATAAAAGAAACATTTTTCGGCTATTACAAAGATGATGGTTTTACCAAGAAGAAAAATATAGGAAGAGTTGAAAAAATTATTGATGGCAAAAGTGCTTGAGATTCTATTGAAAAAGAGTGACTGGATTTATATTTTAGAAACGAAGAAGTTCCTGGACTATCTATTATAAAAGAAGTAGATTATAATGATGAATGATTAGCTGAAGCATATATGGAAACCGATTATTCAAAATTAACAGAGAATGATTTCATTAAAACAATCAGAGATTTTATTTCATTTAAAATCAAAAATGGAGAACTTGATGAGTAAATTAATAAATGAAAATAATTTGAATTATTTTAAATTATCAGATATTTTTGAAATTAAAAAAACTAAGAATATAAATTCAGACGATCTAGAAAATGGGAATATACCTTATATAACTAGAACAGCATTAAATAATGGTGTATCTAAATTTGTTGATAGTGAAGGATATGAAAAGTACAATGGAAATTGCATTATTATTGGTGGTGAAAGCGCATTAGCTTTCTATCAGTCTAATTCATTTTTAACCGGTAATAATATAACAATGCTAAGAAATGATAAACATTTAAATAGAAATATAGGACTTTATATTGTAACAATTTTAAATAAAGAAAATTTTAGATATTCATATGGAAGAGCTTGAAATAAGACAAATATAGATAATACAAAGATAAAATTGCCATCAAAAATTGAGAAAAATAAAATAGTTCCCGATTGAGATTTTATGAATAATTATATAAATAATTTATATGATAGAGAGAGAGAGAGATAGAGTTGCTCAATCAAAAGAAAATGCATTAATTAAAATACTAAATACCGATTTATGAAAATATTTTAAAATAAAAGATTTATTTACAATAAAAACAGGAAAGGATTTAATATATTCAGATATTGATATTGATCCTAATAAACAATTTTTTAATATTATTAGTCATTCAACAGAAAATAATGGTGTTATTACACAAGCAAATAAATTGGAAAATTATGATTTACAACAAGGTGATACATTATCATTATCACATATAGGTGTATTATGAGCATTTCTTCAATATAAAGAATATTATCTAGGCACGAGAACAAAATCTTTAATTCCAAAATTCAAATCTAATAGATATATTCTTTTATTTATAGCTGTAATGATAAATAAAGAAAGTTATAGATTTTCATATGGTCGTGTAGGAAGAGATAAAATACCTAATTTAAAAATAAAACTACCAGCAACAATAAAGAATGGTAAAGTGTTACCAGATTTTCAATATATGGATAATTTTATTAAATCACTTCCTTATAGTAAATACATTTAATAATAATCATTAATAAATAATAATTGAAATAAGTAGGTCAATAAAAAGCCTACTTTTTTGGTTATTTAATGTATAAAATACTAATTTATTTTATAATTTATCTAAATTATGACTACAGAAGAATTAATTGTTAAAAAATCCACATTTCTCGGTTATGTTTATGATATTTCATCTAAAGATGAAGTTAAACAAATTCTAGCTAATTTAAAGAAACAACATAAGAAAGCTAGACACATTTGTTATGCTTATTTAATTAAACAAAATGGTGTTGAAACTGCTGGGTTTTCTGATGATGGAGAACCTAAAGGAACAGCTGGAAAACCAATTTATGATTTAATAAATCTTAAAGGTGTTTCTAATGTGCTAGTAGTAGTGGTTCGTTATTTTGGCGGCATACTACTAGGAGCTGGTGGATTAATCAGAGCGTATCGAGATAGCGCTTCTATAACAATTAATAAATTTCTGCATGAAAAGGAGAATAATGATTAAAGTTAACTATAATAATAAATCTTCTGCTTTAGTTTTAAAAGCAGCTTATGAAGGAATTGTATTTCCTAACTGAGTAGGAAAAAAACAAGGAAAAATTACAACTAATTTAGCTCAAAATGAAGCTTATATATTTTTTGATGAAAAACATCAATCACTTGATGAAATTAAAAGCTATTTTAAATCATTACCCGAAAGTGTAAATTACTCATATCAAGTTGATGTAGCTTCATTTGTTCATCCACAAGTTGGAAATTATAATGAAGTACTAAAAGCTATATATTGTTCATTAGCTTTTGGTTCAGCTAAATTATTCAAGAAAACAAATCAAAAAGAAGAAAAGAATAAGACTGAAGTTTCACTTTATTTAGATAGAAATGATAAAGAAATAAAACAAGAAGTTAAAAAACTTGAAATTTTAACTAAAGCAATAAATGACACAAGAAATTTACAAATTATGCCTGAGAATTTCTTAAATTCAGAACAACTAGCATCAGCAATTGCTTCAGATTTTAGTTCTATTCCTAATTTGGATGTTAAGGTTCTTACTAAAAAAGAAATTGAACAATTAAACATGGGATTACTTCTTTCGGTTAACAAAGGTTCAACACACGAACCGCGTGTTGTGATAGTTACATATAATGGAAACAAAATGCATAAAAAAGACCATATTGCTATAGTTGGTAAAGGTATTACTTTTGATACTGGAGGTGTTAATACTAAAGGATATCATATGGAAGGAATGAAATATGATATGTCTGGTTCAGTAATAGCTGCTTATGTTGTAAAAGCACTAGCACAAATGAAAGCTAAAGTAAATGCTTCAGCTATTATGTGCATTACCGATAATAGAATCAATGCTGATGCTTCACTTCCAGAAAATGTATATCAATCTATGAGTGGAAAATGAGTTGAAGTAGTTGATACAGATGCTGAAGGTAGATTAGTTTTAGCTGATGGTATCTTTTATGCTGCTGAAAAATTAAAACCAAGTACTATTATTGATGTTGCTACTTTAACAGGATCTATTATAGTAGCATTAGGAAATACATATAGCGGTATATGATCGACAAATGATGATAAATTTAAAGTATTTGCTCAAGCTGCACAAAATGCACAAGAAAAAGTTTGAAGAATGCCATTACATGAAGATTACAACAAAGGAAATAAAGGATCAAAAGTTGCTGATTTAGCATCATGGTCATCTAGAGTTAGAGTTGATTCATCACAAGCTGCTATGTTTTTAAAAGAATTTACTAAAGACATAGACTTCATTCATTGTGATGTAGCGGGAACAGCTGATGTAGCAGGAGAACCACAAGGAGTTTTAGTAGCAACTCTTGTAGAGTATGCATTACTAAATCAAAAATAGATGGCAGTTTTTGAAATTATATTAGGAGTTTTAGCTTCACTACCAGTCTGGTTTGGTGTAGCTAGATTAATAAAAACTAAAAAAGTTGATGGGTTTGCTGTTAGCAGCATTATGGTATCTGAAACTGGTTCTTGATGTTATAGTATTTGAGGATTTAATCAAGGATTTGACCGTTTAGCTATATTAGTTTCAGGTGCAGCTAATTATTTAGCTAATGTTATTTTAATGAGTGTGTATTTCTATTACAGCCGAAAAGAAATAAACGTTAAAGGATTAAAACTTTCGCATTTACATCAACTTATTTTAAATGCTACATTTTGAGTAAGTATTTATATTATAGGAGCTTTAATATTTTCGCTAGTTCCATTCCGGTCAAAAGAATTTGATGCAACAATGTCATTTTTAGCTCCGATGTTAATAGCTGTAGCTGTATCACCACAAATAATTAAGACAATTATTACCAAAGATGTTAAAAACCTCTCATTAATAATGTTTTTAATACATCAAACATTATGTACATGTTGATTAACATATTGAGCAATAGAAACATCAAAAGATGCTTCAGCTGCTAATATTATTGGATTAGTAGCACAAATATTCTTCTTTATTATTAATGCAATACAAGTATTTCTTATTATTTGAAACAGATATGTTAAGAAAGATAAAGATATTGTATATAGTAAAATTGAACAATAAAATACTTCCAGTCTATATTTGACTGGATTTTTAATTTATTTAAAATAATTTGAAAAAGTTAAAAAAATAACTATTTTTGACAATTAAACATGGACACATTATTTGGACACTTCCCTCCAAATGAATGTGTTTTTTTATGCAATTAAATTTGCATATTGGTTAGGTGATAATCAACCTAAGTTAGATTGAATTCTTTCACTATTATAAAATTGAATGAATGTATCAATAATTGATTTTAATTCATCAAATGTTATGTTGTTAAAATTTACAAATTTCAAACATTCTGATTTTAATATCGAAAAGAAATATTCTGCTTCTCTATTATCTAATGAATTACCAACTCTACTCATTGAAACAATACTGTTATTTTGAGCAATTATTTCATTATATAAATTTGATGTATATTGATAACCATGATCTGAATGAATAATTAAACTTGTATTGAATTTAATATCTTTTATATGTGATATCACTAAGTCATTATCATTTCTCGTTGAAATATTGTAATTTATAATTCGCTTTGTTCTGTGTTCAATAGCTATAGATAAAAATATATGATTGAAATATTTCTTCAAATCAAATGGTGCTGGAATATAAGTTACATCAGTAGCCACAATATTTCTTCCATTAACATCGTTATAATCCCTTTTAACTGAATCTTTAGCATCAAAGTTTGTATTTTTAAGTTCTCTAACTCTAGTCTTTTGTCTTACTTTGCAAAATAAATTTAACTTATTCAATTTTCTACCAACAGTTCTACTAGATAGAGTTATATTATATTCTTTCAATAGCATAATAGCTATTCTAGCTCTGCCATATGTTTGATTATATTTATTATGTAAAGTCTTGATTTCCTCAGCATATTGGATTTCTTTTTCAGATGGCTTTTCTTTATTCATAAGATTATAAAATGTACTTTTAGACATATTAAAAGCTTTAGCAACTTCTTTCTTACATGATTTCATTTCTTTGATTTTCTTCAATATATCTGTAGGAATTTCTTTTGTTATTTCACCGTATTTTTGTCAGATTTCTAATATTTGAATCATATCTTCTTTAGATACTTTATCTCAGTTTACTTTATTATTTTTTTCTTTTCTTCCGCGATTATCTTTTGCAAATTTTACAGTTTCAATTTTATTATACATAGTATTTAAATTATATTGTTTTATTTTAACAATTACTTGATATAAGTTTTGCTTACTTATGGTGCAATTTGTTATTAATTTAAATACATTTATAAATTTCTCATATGACAATGAACAATTTTCTAAAAGTTCAATTGCATATTTACATCTCTTAATTTGTTAATTAGTAATTTCAATATTATTGATTATTAACATATTATTTTTTATGTGTCCAAATAATATGTCCTAGTTTAAATATGGAACAAAATGTGGAAATAATATCATTTAATTATTCATTACTATAAAACAATATAATAATAATATATTAAATAATTACAATTAGGCGGTATTAAATGAATTTTAAAAAAATATTTAAAACATTATCTATTTTATGCGGTACATCCATCGTAGCATTGCCGTTTATCAGTGCTAATACATCAAGGTACAAAAATTATGTAAATCAAAAATATAGTTATTATTTTGATAAATTAAATTTATTAGATGATATTCATAATCAAGATCAATATCAAAATAAACCAATAGGTATTATAGATAGTCAATATGTGGATTATGAAACATTTAATAATAAAATTAAATACAAAAATCAAAATATTTTTTATATGAACCCTAATGTTTTGACTGAAAATAAAATAACACAGAAACCAAGTGATTTTTTTATTCGTGGAGAACACACAATGGAAAGAATTACAAATGATGACAAAAAATCTCAAGGTATTTTAGATGGATCAGAACACCCAAACACAATAGCAGATATGATGACTGGGAAAAATGGTATATCAAAGAAATCAGATATTTATTCTGCAAGATACCTTATTAATTATAATGAATTAAAAGGTAATAAATGATATGCATATCAGAAAGAACAAAATAAACAACTAGTTAAAATTTTAAATGGTTTTTTAGTCAATGATGTTAAGACTGTAAATATTAGTTTAGGTAATAAAGCAATTTTTCATCAATTTTATCTTTATGAGTTTTATCCAAGATTAGAAGCCTTTACTAAATTTATCGAAAAGAGTGAACAGAATCTTTGAAATAATGATAATGAATATTGGAAACAATTATTAATAACAAATTCCATTATTGATAAAGACATAACAAATAATTCCATTAATTTTAAGGAGCTAGCACTATATTATTTAGTTGCATATGAATATATATTTAAAGATAATAATACTGGCACAGAAATGTTTAATTTTTGAAAAACTTATATGGATTATGATTTTGCTGATGCACAATTATTTATTACTAAATATGACATCAATATTACAAGCAAATATAAATTCCCTAATGAATTAATTGAAAGTTTTAATCAAAATACAACTGATTATAAATTAAAATTCTTTGAACAAATTGCTACATATTTTGTTAAGTATATATGAACTAATATTTTTGAGGAAAAATCAGAATTTAATTCAATTATATTTAATAAAAAACTTAATGATTTTTATCGGGATAATTTCTTATTTAATTCATTCTCAAGTATTATTGACTCATATGCTTCGAGATATAATATAAAATTTGTAATTTCTGCTGGTAATAGTGAAGAGTTTTTATCTGTTATGCGTTTTATAGCTAATACACTTAAAAAGAATAATATAAAAAATAAATTTATAGATACAAATTATGATATATTAAATCATCATCAACCTAATAAAAATTCAAAAAATGCAATTTATGTAGGTGCGATTGCTCCATTTGGATATACAACTAGATACTCAACACAAGGAGAAGCAAAAAGAGACGATTATCCACTAGTAGTGGCACCTGGTAAATATAATCCAGATTTGAAACTGATCTATGAAAAAGGAATATCTACAGAATTTAGTGGTACAAGTTTTGCTGCACCAATGTTATCTGGTTTTATAAATTTATTAGAAAGAAAATTAGGAAGAACATTAAGTGTAGCTGAACTAAAAGCTACTTTAGCTTCTAATTCAAGACATTTATCACCCTATAATAATGGAACATATTATTATTTTGAAAATGATAATGACACTTTTAATGGAGCAGAATATGAAGCGATTCATGAAAATAATGCATTGCATCTATCAGGATATGGAACTCCAGACTTTAAAAAGGTTTTTAATTCATTAAAAAATACAAAAAGCACTCAAATAAAACTTAAAAAATATGAAGATAATTTATATGTTACACATAAAGTATTTGAAAATAAAGTTATAGCACATAATGAAAATATTCAATTACACGATGCACAAAAAAACAAATCTGAAAATATAGCTTTATCACTTAATGAAAATGATATAGAAGAAATTTTTAAATTCTTCGAGGAAAATACTACATATGATAAATTATTTATTCCTATTTTAGATTTAATCAATATATCAAAATTCGGAAACAAGCTTAATAATATTAAAGTATCAATCGCTTGAAATAATAATATGACCAAATCATTTTGAAATAATCTTAAAGAAAATAATATTAGCTTAAGAGACGACTTTATAGAATCTATAAACATTTTTGATCTTCAGATTGAAACAAAATTTGGTATTAAAAAAGAGCTTCAAACTAAACCATTATATAGTGATGGAAGAAACTCAGTAGTGGAACAAATATATCTTACTAAGGATTTAATTGATAGATATTTATCTGTCCCAAAAATATATTTAGTTGTAAATAAACCAAAAATATCAGATCAAAATCTTAAGGCTTTCAAGCAATTAATGATTAACTATTTCAAAACAAATAAAATATATTTAAGTTCGGAGGTTACTGTTTATGAAAATAAATAAAAATATTTTATTATTATCTTCATTTGTTTTATTAAGTAGCATCCCATTATCTATTTCATGTGAAACAAAAACTACTAAACAACCGCCATATAAATCTAGACTTGAATTAAAAAAAGAATATATCTCATTGTTAAAAAGCAAGATTAATGAAATATTAAAAAATGATGATTATCAAGCTGCAAATAAATTAGTTGAAATATCAAATAACCGTTCATATATTTTAGAACAAAAAATAAATGAACTTAATAAAATCAATGTTATTAAAAATGAATCAAAAATATCAAATTTAAATATCAAGATTCCAAAATTTAATGATGAATATATTAAAATTGGTAATAAATATTTATCATCTTTTGATAAAAAACACAATTTAGCAAATAACAGTGAAAATATAAATTCTTTATTATATTTATTATTGCTTAATTCTAAGACACTAAATCATTATTTTAATAATAGTAATAATGAAAATGCAGATAAATTGCCTTCGATGAGATTTTCTGAATATCAAATGACGATAAATGACGTGGGAAATGAAACAATAACAAGAACTCTCAACTTTAACAAAATGCTTGACATCATTAATTATTTAGCCTTTTATCTATACACAAGAGAAAATATATATGAAACAACTCCCATTGGTGAAAAGATAGTTAATAAAATAGAAAAAATTAAAATTCGTCCAATTGACCTTCAACTAAGAGGAATTGAAATTGAACCAAAAGGTGCTCCAGCTGATTTTGCTAAATATTGGGAATATTTAATAAATAACAATGGGGAGATTATTGAAAATTGAAATATTTTAGATAATGAACCAGTAAGGACAAAAATTGACTACAAAGAATTAAAATATTTAAGTGATCCAATGGCCTTAAATTATTTCATGAGTAATCAGCAGTATAATGCAGATATTTATTCAAATATAAAATTAATTACTACATTCGGTGCAATATTTTTAAAACCAAAATATTGATTTTTAATAAGTCCGTTTGATACTTTTGATTATCAGACTCAAGGAAATTATCCAATTTCACTTTACAATAAAGATGACTTAAAGCCAAGTCTAAATATTCCATTATTTAAAACATTAAATAAAATAAATGAGATTGATTTTAATTATGTTCCTAATAACGATGTTAAAAAATATGAAATTTTAGATATGGATACTTATAAAAATTATTTTAAATCATTAATTGAGTTATACCCAAATGTTGTTTTAAAGAGAAATCTCGAAATTTCGATAAGCTATACAAAAAAATTGAAAAAATATATTGAAGAAAATGATTCAGAGTTTGCAAAAATAATAAACACAGCCTTGGCTAAGAAATTAAATATTGTTGATAATGATTTTCATTTAAAACAAAGAGAAAAAACAATTCAATTACTCAACTATTTAGTCGCATTTGCTGATGAATTAATCAAACAACTTTAAGACCATATAAAAGCATATAAGTTTTTATACTGAAAATATATAAAAAATTTCAAGTTAAGAGGTATATATGAAATGAAAATTCTTTACTCCTATAATGGGAAGTTTAATCATCTTGCCATCATTTGCATTGGTATCAGCTAATACTAATGATGAAAAACAAGATTTACAATTTATTAACAATATTGTTGATATTAAATTAACAAATGAACAAATAAATGTTTTTCGCAATTTATTTCAACATTATTATCAAAAATTAGGTGTTTCAGAGTGAAACAGAAATTTTTCTGCTGATGAAATAGATTACAATTCACCATATAATAAAGTTGGCATTTTAGAAGTTAATAATGAAAAAATGGATTATTTGCTTTCTAACAAAAAGAACTTTAAAATTAATTATTACAATTATCCAATTACTAGTAATAAGTTACATGGTGCAGGTGTAACATCAATTATAGGTACAGATACCGGTATCAACCCAGATGCAAATATTTATTATGCTTCTTTTTATCTAAATAATAAGGAATCGCCAAAAAATAATCTTCGTGGAATTTTTGAATGATTTAGAAAAAATGGTGTTAATATCGTGAACTCTAGTACTGGACCAAGCTTTGAAGTGAAACCAAATATCGAAATACTTCAAGAGAGAAATAAATGAATGAAACATCAATCAAAAATAAGTAAGTATGAAATAACAAAAGATAATGATGATAAAGAATTAGCTGATGAATGAGATTATGTAGTGGACTATGATACAAGAACAGATGCTGCAGCAAAATTTAATAATCCAGAGCATTATCAAGAATTAATTGAACATTTAGAATCACTTGCTTATTTAATGGAATTTTATAAATTTATTCAATCCAATAAACCAAAAGAAAAAACAGAATTTGAAAGGCTGATCGATGAATATACAACAAAATATAATATGATTTTTATTCGAAGCTCATCAAATAGAAATACTGATAAAGAAAAATTATTTTTTCTTCTAGAAAACTTTACTAATAATTACAAGAATATAAAAGATCACATAATTTCATATCAAAGATTTATAAATGATAAAACATGAATGGGATATTTAAATTATTATAATATCAATAATTCAAATAAATATAACACTGAACAAATTCAACAAAACAAGACAAATTTAAATCACATTATTAATTTAGTTAATTATTTATTTAATCATAACAAAATGCTTTATTCACTAAAATTAAGATATAGTGATAAGTATAGCAATAAATTTGCTCCTTGAAATTTTAGTGATGATTTTGATAAATATCATTTCGGTAGTGGAACAAGTAATGCGATTTATGTTGGAGCATTAAATTATAATAACCAGCCGACTAGATTTAGTTCATTTCTTAATAAAAAAGATTATTACCCTTTAATTTCTGCATATGGCTTGTTTGGCGAATACTATAACCCTAAAAATGTTTATGGTATTGAGCCATATATAAAATATGTTGATGATGATAAAAAGCAAAAAGTTGTCTTGGATGATGATTTAATTGGTTATAAAAATAAATATCTAGAAAAACGCAGTATCAAATCAGAATTTATAAAAAAATATTCTAAAAATGATAAAAACTCTAATTTAACTGAAGTAGAAGAAGAATTCAACAATTATGTGGAATATTTAAGTTATTTTAGTGGTACAAGTATGTCATCACCGATGATTGCTGGATTATTATCATTGTTTCAAACAAAATATAAGGTTATATTAACACCAGAGGAAGCAAGGTTATTACTTGTTAATTCATCTAATTATGCAAGCACTTCGATTGAAAAAGTGTATATAAGAGAACTTGATTATGAAATAAATAAAGAATTCTGAAAAGCAAATCATAGTAAAAATAAGACTGGTTATGGAATTCCTAAATTCTTTAAAATGAAAGAAATATATGATGCATCAATTAAATCATTAGTAAGCAATGGGCAAAAAGTTAGTGATTTATTAGGAAGTGGTTTCAACGAATATGTTATAAAACAAGAATTTAATGATTTAGGAATAAAAGATCTAGATAGATTAAAATATACAGCATCATTTAATAATGTTTCATATGATGAGTTGATTAATAATTACTTTATGAAATGGGCGAATAATAATTTTGATAGAAAAATATTAAATGCAGTTTATAAACATTTAAAATGACACGAAGAAAATAAAGGATATTATCAATCAAGTAATGTTGTGGATCTTGAAGCTATTGTTAAATTTATCGATAATGAAGGACATATATTTAAAAGATACAAATGAAGTAATTCTTCAAATGCTAATGTTGAACAAATTTATTTTGGAAAATATAGAAATAAAGACTATCCTGAACTCACAATAAATATTATATTTAGACAATTTTTAGATATTATTTCATCAATAACTGAATCGTATCGTTCTAGACATTTCAAAGAGGAAAATTATGTTTTTATGTTTGATGGTATCGAATTAAAAGATGTTAAAAATTTACTCAGAAAATTATATAAAAGATTTGTAGATGAACATTTAAATTACAAGTATATTTTGGAGGTTAATAAATAATATGACTAAAAAAATGCGAAATTTAGCTATCATATTTGGTACATTGACTGCGACATCAATTATTGCTATAACAACAGGAGTTGTGATATCTGTTGAAAAAACTTCTAAAAATAAGAATAAAAAAATCTCTGAAATCAATCAATTATTAAGTAATTTAAAAATACAAAAGAGAGTTCGTAATGATACTTCAAATCTTTACGACATGGATACATTTAAATCTGTTTTAGAAGATTTATGAGATAGAACAAAAAACAATTATTTTCCACCAATAGATTTAGGATTTATTAATATAGTTATTGAAAATATGGTTACAAAGAATAATGTTTTCCAAAACGGTTCCAAGAACGATAAAATAAAAGCATGAGCAAATATCAATATAACAAATAATATAATTAATGATTTAAGCAATCCATCAGCTGGACTATTAATCGATATTGTTCCAGCACAGCAAATTGACCTTAAAGATTATTTATCCCTAGTGAATAAAGTGACACCAATTGACGCAACTAAACATTCAGAATTTATTGAGTTAGCACCAACATTGCAAACAATTAATACAGAAACAGAAACTAACGATTTCAAACGAGATCCAAAGAATTTAGAAACTATTCTTTATTATCTAAAAAATAGCATTATTAAAAACCATCCAGAAATGCAATTAAATATGTTGAATACTCTTGACTTAAATTATCTGATTAATAAACCTAAAAATGTTAAATATGATACTAAATGATGAGAAGCTGAAAATTTATTTTATGTAAATAAATATAAAAATCGGAACATAGACAAAAAAGCAAATTTTCCAGATTTTACATCAGGATACCAGATATTTGACAATTTAATAAGAGAAAATAATCAAATTTATTCTCCTAAAAAGTTTTTGGATGAAAATAAAGAACCTATAAACCCGATAAAAGATATTGAAATGGTAGAAGTGAAGCTTCCATATAATACATTAGGAGAAGTATTAAATAGTAATATCGATTCAGATATTAAGAAATCAGTATCTAATTTTGTTGTAAATGCACTTAATTCATATCATTTGAATTTTCAAATAATCTCACAAGATAATGATGAAAGATTATACAACTCTCCTATTTTTGATGATTATGTATCTAAAAATAGTAATCAAAAAATTAAGTTTTACAAAATAAAAATTCCATTATATGCAGATTATGGTAAACCTAAATTGCAAACAATTTTTAGAAAGCCTAATACAATATTATTAAATTACTTTCCAGTTGAATATGATGAACATAATATGTATAAAATTCAGCACATGGATATAATAGAGAGATATTATGAATTTGTAAAATGAGCAACACCTATTTTTGAAAAACAAGCCCAAAGAGTTCTTGATAGTGAAAATTTAGATCGTTATCAATATCTAGAAGTACTAAAACAAGCTAATGATGATGTTTTTAAAGTTAAACGTAATATTCCTGCAACTATTAACAAAAATCAACCAGTTAAAACTGTTGAATATATTGTTCCTATTTTTGATAATGGAAACGGTCTTGAACTATTGGTAAATACTCGCAATGATTTTAATTATCTTTGAGTTGATATTTATAATATGCATAAAAGAGTATTAAGAAATTTCCAAAGCAGTCCTCAATCATTTTTATCTTCTTCTAATTATCAGCTTGACGAAAATAATTCTGATATATTATCAAATAATAGAATAGTTTTAGATGAAATTAGACGTAAATTTGGTGATTTAAGTTCATTAAGTACATTAAACTTATCAACATTAACAGATTTTTCTGATGAAGAGTACTTAAAATATTTTATGTCTCAAATTAAGGAACAAAATATTGATATTAATACAAATTTAATTGATTGGAAATCAATTAAGAAATATGATCCACCATTAGGTAATAAACAAGATTGAAGTAAATAAAATTTTAAATTATAAGGCTAATGTAATATTGGTTTTTATAATAATTAACAAAATAAAATAATTAGAATCCGTGAAAAATAAGTATGTAGCTATTAGCCACCTCAATTAAATTCTACAATAATTTTCCATCTTGTATCACAAAAAAATCATTTATTAATTAAAAAGTTGAAAGTCCACCTAAGTGGTAAATTGAGTAGTTCCTCAATATTGCTGTATAAATTTTACAAAAATGTTCCAAAAGCGTGAAGAAAAATAAAGCCTGAGCTTAAAATTCTTTGTTATTTAGACGAAACTGTTGAAATATTTAGAAGTTTTTAACCTGATTATTCTGCCTGTTTTATCATCAATAAAATCACGATATTGATCATTTATTGCGTTGAACATTTGTGAAATATATTCAAAATTAACATATCTCGGAAACTTGCCTTTTGGTAGAAAGTTTCTGATTTTTTTATGAGCATTTTCTATGCTTCCTTTTTGTCATGATGAATATGTATCGCACTTGTAAATAACAGGAATTTCTCTTATTTCATTTAACTTCACATTTTCCGAACCATTGTCTATGGTTAGAGATAAAATGGTTAAATTGTGATGATTAATCAATTTAAGAAGTGATTCTTTTATTGAATCTGCATCTCGCCGAGTTAATATCCCAAATAACATTCTTGTCTTTCTTTCTAGCAAGGTAAGAATGCAATATTTAGCTCTTAAATTAAGAATTACTGTGTCCATTTCATAATGTCCAAATTCTTCTCTGTTTCTAATTGTTAATGGTGCGAGATGAATAGAAATACCAAAGTTAATTTTCTTAGATTGCACTCCTTTAGGCTTTTCTCTTGCCACGTAGTTTATCTCAATTAGATTTTGAAATACCTCTTTTGATTTCAAAATAAAAATAGAGAAATCAACATCTTTAAATATTCTTAATTCATAAAGTAATAAAAAAGCTTGTGGCGTAGGTATAAAAGCATTTTTATCCTTCAATTGTTCTTTATAGTAATCCAAGAATGTCGTTACTGATATTAGTGGTTCAAATTTCTTTTCATTATCTGAAAGTAAAATACCTTTAGATAATTTTCTCTTAACGATTCTGTGTTGTTTACTTCAAAACCTTCAGAAGCGAACAATATCATCTCATTTTGAAATTGTGTTTTCATGAATTTGTTGAACTGGATTTTGAACATTTTGCATTTTGAGCTGAACTCATTCACGATGTGAAACTTTAAAAATTGTTGTTAGTCTATTTTTACAATTACTGCAAAATTTGTATGAGTCTTCTGCTGTGTCATTTCACATAGCTAGTTTTAAATTTTGCTTGAGAACTTTAGCTGATACGTTCATTGTTTTTGAAATATCATTCAGTGTTTCATGTGTTGCGAAATTTTTAAACATAATAGCTAGCTTTTCCATGTTGAAATGAGTTATATTTTGCTCTCTGAGTTTGTTTATGTCCTTATGGATTTTGTTTATTTCGTTATCATTTAGTGAATCCATTATTGCAAAATGATAATATGCTTCTCTTTGAGTTTTTGATATAACCGTTTGATATACTTTTTCCTCAATTTTTATGCAAAATACTCTTTTTTTGTTATACTTCAAATCTATTAACATTATAATTAAGTTAGTTCCTTCCTTTAGATTTGCAATTTTATTATACAAGGAACACAAAAAAAGCTGTTAGCTCACGATTAGGTGGATTGACAGCTTTTTAATTTATACCACACACCAATTTTTCACAGTTCCAATAATTAAATAAATACTCGATTTAAAAATGTAAAATATAGACAATATTTATTTAAGGAGAAAAAATATCCTGTGTTTCCAAGTTGCAAATGTTAAAAAATATATAGCCCTACTGTATAGAGTTATATTTTTTTACACACTTAAAATTACACAGAAAAACCATCTGATATTAATGTTTTTATTTCTCTATATAAATCTATTTCACTTCTAAATCGGGAGTAGTTCAAAAGTTGTGTAATCACTCTAAAAATAAAGGAGTGATTTTTTGTTATGATTTTTAAAAGAAACAAATTATTAAGAAATGAATTTTATAAATGAGGTAATGATATGAGAGAACTTAGTTATCTTATCAATACAAATATTGAACAAATTTCAAATATGATGCAAAAAAGTATTATTGAAGAAATTGATGCATATATTGAACATACAAAACAATATACATCGACACCAATATACAAGAATGGTTACACAACTCGCTCGATTTACACATTAAATGGTGAAATCACATTAGAAGTTCCTAGATTAAGAAATGATAAAAGATTTTGTTCACAAATATTAAGTAAGTATCAAAAATGTCATAAAGATTTTGAACATTTAATTGCTGTTCTTTTATCACATTTTAATTCTTATGATTTCATTATTAATATAATTTATCAATTAACTGGAATCAAAATAGGTCATTCAATAATTGCAAGAATATCAAAAAGACTAAAAGAAAAATATTTAGAAACATATGAATTTCAAATTGAATCAGACATTTATGCTTTATTTGTCGATGCTTCATATCATAAAGTAAAGAGATGATACAACCTAAAGACCGGAGAATACAAATTGGAACTTTGTTAAACAGATAATATTAATGAATGAGTTCAACAAAGTATCAAATTAGCCTTATACATAGCAATTTCCATTGATTCAAATGGTAGGAAACAACTATTAGCAATTGATACATCTACTGTTGAGTCTAGTAAAAATTGATTTGACTTTTTAATGAGAATCAAAGAACGCGGATCTAATGATCCAAAAATTCTTATATGCGATGATTTTAGCGGAATCAATAATGTATTTGGTTCAGTTTTTCCTACAACATTGGTGCAAAAATGCAATTTTCACAAAATACAAAATGCTCTTAATGAAGTTCCGAGAAAAGAAAGAAAAATCATTGCTCCAAAAATTAAAATGATATATGAAGCAAAAGATATAAACGAAGCATACAGAAACTTTGTTTTGTTTCAAAATGAATATGCTAAGAAATATAAAAGAGTGATTAAAGCGATTGAAAATTCATTAGATGAGATGCTTACATTTTTCGATTTACCTAAAGGTTTAAGAAAGCATATCTATACAAATAACATATGTGAAAATTTTAATTCAGCACTCAGAAAATACGTAAAAGAAAAAAGCTCACATTACGATGCCAAATCTCTTAAAATGTTAGCAATCTTAGCAAGCTTTCTCATAACGCGCACTTGAGAGAACAGAAGAATAATCTTCTAATAAGTGCTTATATATTATATAATTTTATCAACTAGTTCGAGTGTAATTACACAAAATTTGGACTACTGCCGATTTTTTAGATTAAATTGAAAAACTATTAAAGTAAATTATTCAGTATCTTACAATGATGTAAATAGTTCTTCTATTAGAATATTAAATTCTTTAGAATTGATTTTTGAATATGAATCTTTGTCGAATAAAAAGCTTGGTTCAGAATTAATAGTATAAGTTTTATTTGCATCGGCATCTTTTAAATTATATTCCACTCAGTATATACCTGAAATATCGCTAGTTGGAATATCATATGCAACATTTCATTTATTAATTGAATTACTTAAAGTTACTGAATGAAGAACTTTATTTTCTTTTGTTTTGAAGTTAAGGAAGTGTATTTTTGCTGTACCTTCAAAATTTGAATCTGACTCGAATACAAAATTTCAATTTAATGATAGACGTTTTGAATAATCTCAATCATCTTCATTCAATGTAGCATTTGTGTTGTTATTATTTATTAATAAAGGATTGATACTTGGAGATAATCCGTTTTCAGCAACATTTAATTGCATTATATTTGAATTAACTTCCAAATTAGTTGATTCATTTTTTATTTTAATAAAGAAATAACCATGTGGATTATTAACGATTGATTTATTGATTTTTAAAGCATCTAAATAAACATTATCTAGTATTTTTTGTCATTTATTTGAATTTTGATCTAGCAATGTATCTGAAAAATATAAATCAGCTTTTAATGATTTGGTACCACCTTCAAATAATTGTTTGAAATTATTTAGTAATGATATTTTAAATGTATATCCATAGTTGTCATAAATACCTTTTGTTATTCTTTCATAAGGTGGTAATTTACGTAGTCATATCACTTTATTAGCTTTAGAAATCATCTTATGATTAATAAGTTCATTATAAGATTTTTTAACAAGAGCAATTTTTTCTTTATATCAATTAGTAGTTTGTTTAGTATGTAACTCTTGTATAACTTGTTCTAATATATTAAAGAAATCATCTTTATTTTTCTTAGTAATTGTATATGGTAAATCATCTTCACTAACTGTTACTGAGTTTGTTAATATAGAATAGTAATTAATTTCATTATCTAAATCTTGATATGTGTAAATAGTATTAGATTCAAAAAACTTACTAATTTCATTATTGTTTATTTGAGTTTCTATATCCTTATTGTCATCTCAAGTTACATAAAGATTGTTATTTTTAATATTGAAATTATATAATTCTTTATTTTTAGAATTATCTATATAAAATTCCTTATTAGTATTGGTATTGAAATCATGTACTATAATTCCGTAACCTTTTTGTTGATTGTAAAATGGAAAGATAATGAAATTATGAGTGGTAAAGAATTTAACCGAGTTACCCACATTTCTTTTATTACCGGGAGTAACTTTGTCAATTGCATTTTTAATAGAATTTAATAGCGATTCACTTAAGCCTAAATTGTCAATTTGATATGTTGAATCAGTAAATTTTTGCTTAATAATTTTAATTTCTGATGGTAATAAGTTAGAATAATTACTGCTTCAATGTCTTTGAGTATATTCGATACCATATCATAAACCATTTACAAATTGGAATCTAGGTACAATTTGAATCTTTTTAACTCTTTGTTCAGTTCCCATAATAGTTGCTTTATTAAGATATAAACGCTCACTATTATAAACTACATCACCTTCCATATAGATACCATTATATGGTATTCCATATAAGTTATTAAATGTATAGGTAGAATCTCATGATTCGTTTTTTTCAAATTGACTAGCAGATGGTGAGGTAATAGCATCTGCATAATAACCTGTATTGTCAAATGACAATAAATATTTATTTGAGATTGTATTTTGAGTATAGTTAACATCAGAATCGAATCATTTGTATTTGTTAGAACCAGGTGATGGTAAATTATTATCATCAACTGGTAACTTCATTCACACAACCATATGTGCATCTGTGTGACCTTGTTTATCTGTTACTTCGGTTCTTCCAGTAGGTCAAGCGAAAGCAGTAATATTGGCCGCATTTAATAAGAATGAATATGATGTTGCTATATCTTTACATACCCCAAAATGTATTGTGATTTTTTTATCAAGTGTTGTGTTATTACCTTTATATGAGAATCAAGTTCTAACATATTTAAATAGGGCTCAAGCTTTATCCCATTCACTCATTCCATCATTCAATTGTGCTAAACCATCATGTAAAAATCTTGATACTTCATCACGATATTGGCTTGGTATGGTTCATTCATCCATTCAATTTAAGTTAAATTGTGTTTGTACTTCATTAATATACCATGTACGGTTATTAATATATTCTTCGGTATTATCAAACTTAGTTACATCATAAACTGTTCCATCTTGATCTTTATAGTTCATTGTAAAGTAATTAGATGAAACATTGAAATTAGGATAGTAAATATTTCTTGTTGAAAGTCATTCGATTCAAGCATCACCAAATAGTCTTGTTGTTATAAAACGGTTACCAAAATTAAATTTCTTTACTTTATCTCTTGCAAAAATATCAAACATATCAAGTAAATCTTGTTTTGTTATTTCGCTATCCGGTTTTTGAACTAAAGGTGCACTTCCTCAATCGAATTTTGGTTCGTCATTTGGTTCGACTTTCGAATTATTTTTTATGTTTTCATCTAAAATGGCTTTATTTATTTGATTTTGATATATTTCTGTAGCTACTACAAGAATTTTGATAATATCTGAAATTTCTTTAGATGTTTTATGCGATATATCTTGATTTAATAAATTAATTTTTGCATCAATATCATTTGTTTCTAATTTTCATCTAATAAATTCATTTTTTAATTGATTTAGTTTAGGTTTGTAATCATTTAATTTTGTTATTTGTAGCTTTTTATTATAAAGTTCATTTTGAATTTCTATTTTTGTTGCATTTGCATCAATAATTCATTGATTTAAATTTGAATATCTGTTTACATTAAATGAAATTTTACTTCTTAATAAATTAATATAATCATTTATTTGCTTATTTACTGATAATAATTCATTATTTGATGAAATTCAGGACGTTAGCTCATTTACAATATTATTTATTTCTTTTGTTTTATTAGCTATAGCTAAATTATATGCTTTCAATACATTATCAAAATCAGTGTCAAATTCAGAGTATAAGATTTTTATCTTATTTAATTCACTTAATTCTACTAATGTTAAATCGTTAATAGTATTAAAACTATTAGTTATATTTGTGTATTTATTTTTAATATTAATAATTTCTTGATAATTATCATCAGGTAGATTTAGTATTTGGTTATCAACTTTATTTTTATAACTAATTGTTTCTTCCAATGATAATTTGAAATCAGATATTTTTTTATAAATATCCTCTAAACTTTTTAAATCTTCACTTATTTGAGGAATTGTTTTTTCATCATAAGAATTCAATTTCGTTAGGGTATTTTTTATTTGATTATCAAAACGATCAAAATTAAGTTTGTTTGTTCTATATACTGAATTTAGTGAAATGATTAATTGATTTATATTATTAACAACTGATTTATTATTCGCAATACTATTTTGAAACATTTTTTCAAAATCATTTGCAATAGTAGTTATTTTATTTGAAAAACTATTTAATTTCTCGTTTAATTGGGTGGATGATAATAAATCATTATGAGAAGTTAAATTGCCTAATTCATTTTGTAATTTGTTGCTATATTGATTTTTATTAAGTTTATCTAACAATAAATTAGCTTTCGCAACTTCTGAAGTAATTTTTTCAAAAGCTGATTTTTTACTTTGAAATTCAGGATTAACAATATTTGTTTTATAGTTTATTAATTCGGTAGCTGCGCTAGAAATTTTAGCAATATCGGCTTGTAAATTAATGTTATTAAATTCTTTGATTTTTTCATTTATATTATTTTTGATATTTGAGAATTTTTGATCAAGTCCTTTGTTAAAGTTATCAAGCTGATCAAGAATATTTCTGAATCTTTTAAAAGTTGATTCTTTATCTCCTTTTACTATTTCTATCTTGCTTTCTAAATCATTAATTAATAATTCTAAATCTTCATATAATTGTTTTAATACAGGTATTGTTGTATCGTTATCAATCTTTGATACTTTGCTTATCAATACGTTTAGTTTATCTAAATTAATGTTTAATTGGTTTGTTGATATTTCGGTGCTTAATGTATTTGCTACTGCTTTATATTCGTTAATTTTGTCTTTTAGATTTCTAATTTCGTTGTCAATACTTATATTATTTTTAGATATTTCGTTTTTTAATTGACTAATTAAGGTTAATATTTCATCATTAGAGAATGTAGTAATGTTATTTTCTAGCTTAGACAATAAATTACTAATATTATTAGTATCTAAATTATGCATCACTAATTTATTAATGTTTTCTTGGGCGATACTTTTAATTTCGCTATAATCAGCAAAAATTCTATCTTTTGCTCTAATTAGTTGTTGTCAATAATTTATTTTTGAATTTAAATTTTGAATATTTTGATCTATCAAAGCTATACTGTTATATTCAGTTTGTAAGTTTGTTACATAATCAACTATCTCTTCATTTATTTTTATAAGATATTTCTTTTTACTTGATTCTTCTGAAATTTTGTTAGCCTGTTGAATTAGAATACTTAAATCATTATTTTTCTCTGTTTTAATGATTGAAACTTCATTATTAATTTTTTCTATAAGTGTGCTAATTTTTGCAGATAAATTATCAATTTTACTTAATTCATAATTAGTCGGAATATTTGAAATTAATTTAGATGAATTAATTAATGCATTAGCTTCTTTATCAATATTGGTCTTATCGGTTAAAAATGAAAAATTTTCATTTTTAAGTAAATTAACGATAATATTTGTTTCACTCAATAAATTATCAATTAATGTATTTCTTACATTGGTTGATATATTTGATAATTCTGAAATAATATTATTTATTTTAGTAACAGAGCTAGATGAAATTGTATTTTGTTTTAAATCAGTTTCAATTTTTAAAATTTCATCTTTATGTAGATTATATTTATTTAAATTAATTGATGTTTCTTCTAAACTTTTGATAATTGAATTAGCTTTTTTAATTTGTTCAACTATTTGTAATTTTAAATTTTTATTATTGTTTTCAGTTTCTTGAATTCCTTTTATTTTATCATCAATATTTTGAAGAATTTTTTTCAAATCAGATTGGCTAGATAAATAATTATTAAAAACTGTATTTTTCATATTACGAATATAATTTAATACATCATTACTATTTTGATCATTAAGCATCTTATTTAATTGATTTAGTTTATTATCAATTGACTTAAAATAGCTAATATTATCAAGCACATTATTTATTTCTGCAATATTTTTATTGAGTAATTCTGTACTAAAATCATTTGTATTTTTTAAATATTTATCACTTAATATTTTGCTTAAATCCAGCAATGATTTTGATGAATTATTAGATTTTATTATTTCTACTTCTTTTTTAAGATTGGATTTAGCAATATCTAATTTATTTATTAAATCATTATTTTTGGTATATTGGCAAGCTGTCAATATCGATGTGGTAGTTAAAAGTGCAATACCACCAAATATTAAATTAATTTTTTTATTTTTCATTTTGCACTCCTTGTTAAAAAGAACTTAAACTAATTTTTTAATTGTATTAATTTATTGATTCTTTCTATATTTCGAAGCTTGATTTTTTTGTTTCTTAGTCAACTTAGAGCAATGGTATAAAATTAGTAAAATATGCATTTTAAGCATATATTAGTTCCATTTTGCTGTATTTTGTAAAAAACATAAGTTAGGTTAATATATTTTTCTTTACTCATTTATATTATATTATTTTTGTATATATATAGTCAGAAAAATTTATAGTTGTAGTGAACCCCTAAAGTTGGGCCAAATTTGAATCAAAAGAATTTCTGTAATCAACTGGACTACTTTTTAGTCTCAACTTGATTCTTTTGTTGTTGTAATATCAAATATATCCGTTTAGTTCACTAATGAATTGTTCTATTGAATCAAAACGTTTTCTATTTGGATAAAAGAATTCAGTTTTGATAACGCCGAAACAAGATTCGACTAATCCATTGTCTGGACTATTACCTTTTCTAGACATACTTTGTGTTATATTGTGTTTTTTCAATGTCTCGATAAAGTATTTATGTTGATAATGTCAACCTTGATTGGAATGCATTATACTTCCTTTCATACCTTTTAATTTAGGTAATAAAGGTTCTAATGTATTTTTAATAAGTTGTAGGTTCGGACTTGTAGAAATAGCTCAAGAAACAATTTCAGAATTGAAGCCGTCAACTATAGCTGAAAAATATAGTTTAACATCTGTTTTTAACTTAAATTCAGTAATATCTGTATAAAGTTTTTGTAGAGGAAGGCTTGATAAGAAGTTTCTGTTTATTAGATTTTCTGCAACTTTTCCTATCTCGCCTTTGTATGAACTATATTTGCGTTTTGATTTTTGTTCTACTTTAAATCCAAATCTTTTCATAAGCTTTCTTACTTTCTTACGATTAAAGAAATAACCGCGATTTTTAAGTTCTATTTGCATTCTTCTGTAACCATATGTTTGATTTGAATTTGTAAAAATTTCATTCATAACAGCATATAGTTCTTTTAGCTTTTCTTCCATTTTATGAATAGCATTTACTTGGTATTCATATGTTGATTTAGGTATAGAAGCAACTTGCAATAGAATTCTTAATTTAAATCGTTCTCTTAATGACTCGATGGTTCGAACTATTTCTTCTTTTGTTGCTTCAGTCGGAAGTTAACTCTTTGTTTTAGTTCTTCGTTGAAAGCAATAGTAGCTTCTAATAGTTCTACTCTTTCTTCGAGTTCGTTGTGAACCCAAAAATTTGTACAATTTGCTCTAATTGGTATTAATCACTATGGCAAGAGAAGTTATTATTTAAAATATGTATGAATTTCAAGTATCAAATTTAAATTTATGTGAATTCATATAAGTAAGAAAACTAAAAAATCTAATCATTTAGTATTATGTAAATTATTACTTAAGTCAAAAACAATAGATATATTATGAAAAAATAGACACTTTATGAATATTTAATGAAATGTTTATTACAACCAAACAATCTCAGTCTATGGTTTGCTAAATAAATAAATAAATGCTAACAAATAAAAGTAAGCCGTCTTTTATTTGTTAAACTCACTAATCCAAATTATGATAATTTAGATAAAAATACTTTATTAAAAATGTAAAATATAAACAATATTTATATTTAAGGAGAAAAATATGTTTATTAGAAATATTGATAAATCTAGAAATAATTCAATGTTACTTAAAGCTGTTTTTAAGGGTGATTCATATGATAAAACTCTAGTTGAAAAAAACAATGTAGTAACAGATTACTTTGATAAAAATGAATCTCTTGTGTATTTAGGAGAAGAAAAAAATTATAAATACGATTCATTATTCGCATTTGCTAAAGGATTCTTTGCTTCTCAAGCAAGAGAATATCAAATTGATTTAGATACCTTTGTTAAAGGTGAATTAAAGTTAGCATTAGTTGTGAAAGCATTTGTGGAAGCTTATAATTATGTTAATGCTGATATTTATTCAGCTAAAACAACCAAAAAAGATGAAAAATATGCCGTTTCATTACTATCACTAGCATCTGAAAATGAATATAAGGACGAATTAAATAAAGCTGTTGTTTTATCTGAAGCTGTTAATTTTGCAAGAAATCTACAAGTTACACCACCAAATATTTGTAATTCAGAATGATTGGCTGAACAAGTTGTTGCTGATTTAGCTAAATATGATAATTTAAAAGTTACTGTATTAGATAAAAAAGCTATTGAAGAAAACAAAATGGGATTATTACTTTCAGTAAACCGCGGAAGTATGTATGAACCTCGTGTTGTTGTTATTGAATATAATGGTAATCCAAATTCTAAAGAAAAAACTGTTTATGTTGGAAAAGGAATTACATTTGACTCAGGTGGATACAACATTAAAACTGGTAGAAATATGCTAGGTATGAAATATGATATGTCAGGTTCAGTATTTGTTGCTTCAGCTCTTAAAGCTATTGCACAAATGAAACCAAAAGCTAATGTTGCTGCTATTATGTGTATTACAGATAACAGAGTTAATGGAGATGCATCATTACCAGATTCAGTATGAACAAGTATGAATGGAAAAACTGTAGAAATCAACAATACAGATGCTGAAGGACGTTTAGTAATGGCTGATGGTTTAACATATGGTATTAGAAAACTAAATGCTACAAGATTAGTTGATGTTGCAACTCTTACTGGAGCAATTTTAGTGGCTCTAGGACAAACATATACAGGTGTATGAGCAACAAGTGAAAAAGCTTGAGAAGAACTTTCTACAGCTGCTAAAGAATCAAATGAATTAGTATGAAGAATGCCTTTAGATGAAGCTTTTGCAAAAGAAATTAGAAATTCAGTTGTAGCTGATTTAAAAAATACAGATTTAAGCGGAATTGGTGGTGGTTCTTCATCTGCTGCAATGTTTTTAAAAGAATTTACAGAAGGTGTAGAATACATTCACTTAGACGTAGCAGGAACAGCTGATATTGGTTCTAAACCAACAGGAGTTATGGTTAAAACTTTAACTCAATTAGCATTAAACAATAAATAAAATAGTTAAAATAATAAGCAAATTTTAACGATTTGCTTATTTTTTTTAACTTTTACCAAGGAGAAAAAAATGAATTTAGACAAAGCAAATATAACATTAACAAATTTTTTCACAAAGAATCTAAGCAAAAAATTTATTAACAATTTAATAACTAAAGTAAATATTTGAAAAAGATCTTTAAATATACTTGCTGAAACGATGACTGTAGAAAATATTGTTACTAAAGTAGCAACGATACTAAATCCTATTGGAAAAATACTTACTATATTAGATTTAATTAATAGTGGTGTAGGATTAGCATATATATTTATTGAAAATGGTGATTTAGAACAAATGGATATTACTATCCGAAAGGAATTTAATTCCTTTATTAATCATGTTAACAATTTATAATAAAAAATTATTGCATATTAAAACATTACTATTTTTTGATGTTGCATCATGAATATTAATATCATTATTAGGTTGTTTTTTTATTCCGGATATTAGATGAATGGCAATATTTTTTGTTTTTAACCCAATATCATGAATTATTTTTTTAATAGTTATTATTAAATATATAAGTCTAAAAATTAAATACAGAAATTTTGATAATAAAATAATACAATATGATAATTTAAATGAAATAGTTAGGCATATTTGAAGAACCAAGAGCAAAAATAATATATCAACTCCTTTAGCTATATTAAATAGTGCATTTTATTCACATTTTAATATCGAATATAAATCAAATAATAAAACAACGAGATATATCTTCAAAAATCAGTTTTTTACTGTTGAAAATAATAAAGTTTTTAATGATTTCACAATGATAAATAAAATGAATTATTATCAATGAGAGTATTTTTTAGACAATATTTATACTACTAAAATCTATAAAGCACTTGTAAGAAGATGATTACTAAATAACATATTATTAATTTTAGCTGCCGCATTAGTCCCATTTATGTTCTTTATATATTATGCTATTGGCAGGTCAGCACATGGTATTGCTGGAACTAGAACTAAAATAGTATCATACCATTTAGAGAACACTTTTACTCATACATATTTGATTTCAATATTTATTATATTTATAATATCACTAGGCTTACTATTCACAATTGATTATGTATTTCTGAAGAATGAAGAAATACTAAAAATATTAACGACTAAATATTGTGATACAAAGTGAAAAATAAATCAAATATTTAAGTGAGACAAAAAGTTATTTAGAAAATATAATAAATTTATTAAGAAAAATAAAATTCAATTTCCATTCTCTGTTTATAGTTACGATAATTCACACCTAGATAATTGGTATGAAGATATGAAACAAAATTTACATTTGTACAATATAAATGATGACTAGAGCTCTATTAATCAATTCTATAATAATACAATTTTAATATTTAAAAACATCTCAGAGCGACGAGATGTTTTTAAATATTACTTTTCTATAAACATATATCCATCACCTTTTTTCAGGTCCAGTATAGATATAAATAGTTCTTTATTAATTTTTTTAGTTACAATAAATAAGTCAGCAGCATCGAGATATTGAGTGTTAGTTGTTAGCATATATTTTTTCTTGCGTGAATATCCACCAATAATTTCAACAACAGAAAATGTATATGTTCGATTTGACATTTTGTTAATATCTTCGATTAATTCAAATGGTCTATCACAGTAAATTTGTGTTTGAACTAGTTTATTTTTTGGATATGTAATGTTAACTATAAAAGCATTAATAAGTAACATAAAAAAACCCGAAACATAGTTAACATTAAAAAACATATTTAATTCTCAAGGATGATTATTAATTAAAACCTTAGAGCTAGCTACTTCATTAGATAAAGCCAATGATGCAGGAATATAAGAACCCATAATATTAGCAATAGTTAATGAAATAAAATTTAGAAATAGAAAAACTGTCCCAATATCTTTTAGTTTAGTTTTAGCTATATACATACCATAGATATCAAATCCACCAGTTGAAGATCCAATAATTATGCAAGAAACAGCTGCAATGCCTTGAAGCATACCTCAACATAATGAATATAAGAATATTGCCATATGTTTTACTGAGTCTTTATCTCAGTTTCATAATACTACTTGAACATCGTTGCTTGTAAATACTTCAGGTGAACCTTGAGTTAAATTAGTAAATAAGTAAACATGATTCATCCCTGGTAATTCACCAAAAATAACTCCAGCAATTGAAAATATAGCTAAATAATATCCTGTATATAAAGTAAAAGATTTAGAAATCTTTTTTCACGATAATATCAATAAAGGTATATTGAGTACAAAATAAATTAATCAGAAACATAAGTTATACACGGTATAAGCGGTTTCATGATTTACTCCATTTGATTTCAATACATATAAAAGTAAAGAACCAACTCCTTGCCCAAAAGCTTCTAATCCTAATGCATATAGACCCGTATTTTGAAGTAATAAAACTCCAAAAAATCCCATAACAATACCAATAATACTCATCACTAAGATTTTTTGTCAGTTTTTCTTGACATTGTATAAGAATCCAAAAGTTAGAATTGTTCCTTTAACACGCTGTCTAATATATTCTTTTTTATGTGACATTCATACCCCTTATTGATAATAAAAACTAAAAAATAATTAGTGTTTTAATTATATAACTAAGTATGAAATTTATACCTATATTTTAGAGAAATATAACTTATTTTAACAAATAAAAAATATTAATTTTATATCATAATTGCTATAAAATATAACTATGTATGATAATATAGCAGCAATTAGTTCTGGTTCTCATATTAATCAGCCAATTTCAATTGTGCGGTTATCTGGTCCAGATGCAAAAGAAATAATTTCAAAAATTTATAGAGGTAAACTTGGTTCAGATCATA
Organism: Mycoplasmopsis verecunda; assembly: GCF_033546915.1. Lineage (NCBI taxonomy): Bacteria > Bacillati > Mycoplasmatota > Mycoplasmoidales > Metamycoplasmataceae > Mycoplasmopsis > Mycoplasmopsis verecunda. Next base: position 689,484 of record NZ_CP137850.1, on the reverse strand, counting down.
ATATTACTTATGGTAATATTTATGATGGAGATAATTTAGTTGATGAAGTATTAGTAATGTGGTTTTTAGGCAAACAAAATCCTGACGGTACTGTTATATATAACAACTATGTTGGTGAACCTTTAATCGAGATTAATTGTCATGGTGGAATTATAGTTACTAATAAAGTATTAGAACTATTGTTACAAAATGGAGCTAGACTAGCAGATAAAGGTGAATTTACACGGAGAGCATTTTTAAATGGAAAAATGGATTTAGTTAAAGCTGAAGCAATTCATGATTTAATTATGGCTCAAACCACATCACAAGCTAGTGCTTCTGTTAATAAGTTCAAAGGTAAGACTTCGCATATGATTGATGATTTCTTAAAAGAAATTGCTTTATTAATTGGAATTTGCGAAGTGAATATTGATTATCCTGAATATGAAGATATTGAGCAAATTGATAATGATGTAATGATTAATAAACTTGATGTCTTAATTAAGAAATTAAGTGAAATAGTTAAGGTTTCAGAAGATTCTAGATATGTATTCGAAGGAGTAAAAGTTGCATTTTTAGGAAAACCTAATGTTGGTAAAAGCAGTATCTTAAATAGTCTTTTATCTGAAGATAAAGCTATTGTTACAGATATTGCAGGAACCACTCGGGATTTAGTCGAAGCCACTTATAAAATCAATGATATGTTATTCAAACTAGTTGATACAGCTGGATTAAGAAAAACTGATGAAAAAATTGAACAAATAGGTATTAAAAAATCCTTAGAGCAAATTGAAAAATCTGATTTGGTAGTCCATGTAACAGATACTGTGCAAGGTGAGGATGAGTTTGATAAAAAAGTTGAACAAAAAGCCAAGAAACTAGGAAAATTCTATATCAAAGTGTTGAATAAAATCGATTTAGATGATAGCAATACAGATGAAAATATAGTAAAAATTTCCGCTAAATTAGATAATATATCAGCACTAGAACAAGCTTTAGTATCTAACTTTGCTAATATTAATATTTTTGATGAAAGAATTTTTTCAAATACAAGACAATTATCATTAATAAAACAATCTTTAGATTCTTTAAATAATGCGAAAAATTCATTGTTAAATTACTACACATTTGATGTCGTAATAATTGATTTATATGCTGCATGAGATTCACTTCAAAATATAAAAGGTAATGTAAACAGAGAAGATTTATTAGATGTTATGTTTAGTAACTTCTGTTTAGGAAAATAATATGAGTAAAAAAAGAAATAAATTTGTAGATGCACATAATCATTTATCGATAAATTACTATAAAAATGAAGATATTATCGATATGATATGCGAACAAGCCATAGCAAATCGTATTGAATTTTTTATTGTAAATGGCGGGCATCCAGAAGAAAATGTTGAAGTTTTACAATTAGCTCAAAAATATCATCCATTAATTAAACCATGTATTGGAATTCATCCTGAATCAGGAATTGATGGAGATGATTACAAAAGAATTGAAAATTTAATTGATGACAGTGTTGTTGGAATAGGAGAAATTGGATTAGATTATTATTATCCTGATGGTCCAAGTCGTGAAAATCAAATTGCTTCAATGAAAAACCAAATAATACTTGCTAATAACCATAATCTTCCAGTAGTAATTCATATTAGAGATAAAGATGATTGTTATTTAGCATATCAAGATGTCTATGAAATGCTACTGGAATTTCCTAAAATCAAATGTATGTTGCATACTTTTGCTGGTAATTTGCAATGAGCTAAGAAATTTATGGAATTTGAAAACTTATACTTTTCTTTTAGTGGTTCAGTTACTTATGGAACAACTAATAAAACAAGAGAAGTGATTCAATTTTTACCATTAGAAAGAATTTTAACTGAAACTGATTCTCCTTATCTAAGAGTACATCCATATACAGGAGAAATGAATGAACCAAATTCTGTACTTTTTGTTGCATACTATATTGCGGGTTTAAAAAATGTTGGTATGGACAAATTTGCTGATAGAGTGAATCGTAATTTAAGGAACTTATTTAATTTAAAAGATGAAAACTAATACAAAAGAAATATATGCAAAAAAGAAGTTTGGACAAAACTTCTTAAAAGATCAAAATATACTAAATAAAATAGTCAATGTATTTGATATTAATAATCAAGATGTTATCGAAATTGGGCCTGGACGTGGTGCATTAACAAAACAATTACTTAATAAAGTTAATCATTTAACTGCTTTTGAAATTGATCAAGATATGATAGATGTTTTAAATAGTGAAATCCATGATAACAAACTTACATTAATTCATAAAGATTTTTTAGAAGCTGATTTATCTGATTTTAATAATGTTTATTTGATAGCAAATATTCCTTATTACATTACAACTGATATTTTGTTTAAAATATTTGATTATAAAGACAAATTCCAAGGCATTTTAATAATGGTGCAAAAAGAAGTTGCTCAAAGAATATGTGCTAAGAAAAACACCAAAGAATATTCAAAGCTATCTGTAACGGCACAGTATTTAGCTGATTGCAAATTAGAATTTATAGTTCCAAGAAATTGTTTTTCTCCTGCTCCAAAAGTTGATTCAGCTATCATTTCACTAGTATTTAAACCGGATATTGATAATAATGAATGAAACAAATTAAAAGATTTTTTCAAATTATGTTTTGCTAATAAACGCAAAAAATTATCTTATTCATTAAAAGAAAAATATCCTGCTACAAAAGTGTTTGAATCAATTACTGCCTTAGGATACGATGATAATATTCGAATTCAACAATTAGATATTGATGAAATTATTACTTTATATAAATTATTAGAAAAATAATCACTACATAGTGATTTTTTATTTTTCAATGTATATACCTTGGGTATAGAGAAATTTAACATAATTATTTAAAATAAATTTATTAATAACATTATTAGCTTGATACATATAAGAATTAAAACTATGAAAAGATGATCAAATACATTGTAATGTAGGTATATCAATATCAGTTTCAATACCATCATGTTTTATACAAATAAATCCACCATATTGAATATCAAATGAAGCAAAATTACGTGTACTTCCACACACTCTACATTTATTAAAATAATTACAATATCCAAGTACAACTAGTAATTGAGCTACAAAATAAGTCAAAATGTAATCGTTATTATGTTTACCAATTTCATAAAAATATCTATCGTATTCAGTAAATAAGTGATTAGGAATTTTGATATTCTGAAAGACTGTTTTTAATTTATTAAAAAATAAATTATTTCCAACATTAGTTGTATCAAATAACTTAGCAACAGAAGCTTTTTTTAATTTTCCTACTTTAGTATCAAAACGAGCTCTAAAATATTCTAGTTCTACAATTGAGCCAATTATTAAATTATTGCGGTTTTTAGAATATGGTTTATCAAGTCCTTGAGCATAAAGTGAAAAAGCACCTCTTTGACTAAAAAAAGTGACTAAAAACTTATTATCTTCATATTCTTTGATATCTAAAACAACAGCTCGTTCTATACTAACCATAACATTAAAATTATAGTATTTGATACTTAAAAAATTATAATTTTTATGTAATTTTGTACCTTAATATATACATAGTATATATTCAAAAATAAGGTAAAATATACATACTTATAAAAATTGGAGAGTTAAACTATGGAAATTTCAGAAATTAGACAATTATGTATTGACTCATTATCTGCAGTTCCTGGTATTGTTAAATTACATAAGCCTTCTATTGATTTAGACAAACCATGTTCTGATGCAGAAGAATGTTCAGTACTATTACCAGACTTAATTAATGTCTCACAATCATCATCCGGATTATCTATACAATTAGCTATTACCACATTAGATGGTGTTCCGACTAAATTCATTATTTCACAATTATTCAAACAATTAGATTTCTTATTGAAAAAGAAAAAACTTAAATTAAGCAATTTAACAGTTATTGTTAAAGGAGTAACTAATGCAGGATAAAAAAATATTAACAGGTGAAATTTTAGCTAATGCTTTAATTTCAGGAGCTAATGCTTTAATAAATGCTAAAAACCGAATCGATGCGCTAAATGTTTTCCCTGTTCCTGATGGAGACACAGGGACTAACATGGCTTCAACTATTTCAGCAACCATTAGTAATTTAGAAAATAATAAAGATCAAGATGTTTCTACAATTTTAAGTACAATGGCACACGATATGATTTATGAAGCTCGCGGAAACTCAGGGGTTATTTTATCTCAAATTTTCAAAGGTTTCGCATTAGGAACAACTGATAAAAAAGATTTAAATACAGCAGATTTAATTAAAGCTTTTGAAGGTGCAACGGCTAGAGCTTATAAATCAGTATTTAAACCTGTTGAAGGTACTATTTTAACTGTAATTCGTGAAACTACAGAATATTTAAAAGAAGAATTTAAAAATAAAGAAGTTTCATATACAGAATTCTTTGATAAAGTACTGCAATTTGCTCGTAAAAGTTGTGATGAAACACCTAATAAACTTAAAACATTAAGAGAAGTTGGAGTTACTGACAGTGGTGGTGAGGGACTTTACACTATTTTTTGAGGAGTAAATGAAGCTTTAAATGATCGCTTCGTTGAAATATCAGAAAGTACAGGTGATATTAATAATTTCATTAGCGAAACTGAAGTTTATGAAGGTGAATTTGGATATTGTACTGAGGTATTAATTGATTTAGATTATCCTGAAAAGTTTGATAAGGAAAGTTTTACAAAAAGATTAGAAAAAATCGCTAATTCATTAGTTGTGGTTAATGATGATAATTTAGTTAAAGTACACGGACATGCAGTTAAACCTGGTAAATTATTAAACTTAGCTCAAGAATATGGTGAATTTATCAAAATTAAATCTGAAAACATGACTTTACAAGCTAACTATTCAAAAGCAAATGCTGAAAAAATGAAGCAAGAGTCACAAGATAATGCTGAAAGAAGATTATGTGGAGTGGTTTCATGTAATTTAGGTAGTGGTATTGTAAATAAAATGAAAGAGTTAGGGTGTGATTTTGTTGTTGAATCTGGTCAAACACAAAATCCATCAGCACAAGATTTAATTAATGCAATTGATAATGTTAATGCAGAAACTGTCTTTATTCTGACAAATAATTCAAATATTATCTTAGTTGCTCAACAAGTTGCTCAAGTAGTTGATAATAAAAATATTGTAGTAGTTCCTACTAAATCACAAATGCAAGGAATTACAGCAATGATTAATTTCAACCATGATATTTCTGCTGAAGAAAACTTAGAAATGATCGAGGAATCAATTGAAACAGTAGTTACAGGTGAGGTAACTAAAGCGATAAGAAACACAACACTTAATGGTGTAAAAATTAGAAATGGTTCATATTTAGCAATTGTGGATGGAAAAATTATTTCATCACATTCATCAGTTAAAACAGCTGTTAAGGCAATTCTAAAAGCTACTGTGAAACCTTCAACTGAATTAGTATCTTTATACTATGGAGATGAAAGTTCACAAAATGAAGCTGAAGAAATATCTAACTACATAGATGCTGCATATAATTGTGAGGTTGAAATTGTTGAAGGAAATCAGCCAACATATCAATTATTGATAGGAATAGAATAATGAGTTATAAATATACAATCGCATTTGATGCAAATGGAAATGATAAAGGTGTTATGGAATGTTTTCTAGCTGCTCAAAGATTTGCTAGTGAAAATCCTGATACCTTAATCAAATTGGTTGGTGATATTGCAGAACTAAGTGAGCTAAACAATAATACTAATTTAGAATTAATTGAAAATAAAAATAAACCTAGTGATCCTAGAAATATCAGAAAATCAATGCATGAGAATACTTCAATGAATCAATCTATTGCTCTCGTGCTTGATAATCAAGCTGATGCTGTTATTTCGAGCGGAGATAGTGGAACATATATTTCAGCTTTAACTTTAAAAGCAAAAAGACTTAACGGAGTATCTCGTCCAGCATTTATGCCAGTAGCTACAGCTGCTAATGAACGTAAGTTTGTTATGCTTGATGTTGGTGCTAATTTAGAAACTAAAACCGAATATTATGTTGAGTGAGCATCATTAGCTTCAACATTTTACTCAGCAATGTTTAATAAACAATTACCTCAAGTAGCTTTAATTAATATTGGAACTGAAGACTATAAGGGTTCTCAAACTACTCAAGAAGCACATCAATTATTAAAAGAACATAAAGAATTTGAATATTTAGGTTTTATGGAACCCAAAACTTTATTTGATGGAAAATGTGATGTTGTAGTAACTGATGGATATGCAGGTAATATCATGATCAAAAGTTATGAAGGAGCTATTGAGACTTTTACCGGATTATTGAAAAAAGAAGTTAAAAATAGTTTTCTAGCAAAAATTGGTGGTTTATTTATGAAACCATCATTTAGAAATGTTGCTAAAAAACTTGATTATCGCTCAATTGGAAGTGCTTGAGTTATTGGTGTAAATGCTTTAGCTTTAAAAGCTCATGGAAGTAGTGATAATTTTGCATATTACAATGCTTTAAGAAATATTAAGCAAGCTTTAGAAGTTAATTTACTTGCTAAATTACAAGAAGCTATGGAGAAAGATGCAGTTCAAGAAGACAACTAATTTAAATGATTTCTTAAAGGAACATAATATAGAACCTAAATCATTGGAACCTTATATTCTTGCTACAACACATCCAAGTTACAACCGTAAAGAGTTTGATAATTACGAAAGATTAGAGTTTCTAGGTGATGCTGTGTTGCAATTTCTTAGTTCAATTTTTATGTATAAAGCATATCCTAATTTAACTCAAGGTCCTTTAACTAGATTAAGATCGCAAGCAGTTGGAACTGATTACTTATCTCATATTTCTAAAGAAATTGGTCTAGTTGATATTTTAAGAACAGGACCTGGAAAAATGAGAGATGCAGTTACGGCTAGTCCAAAAGTTCAAGCTGATATTTTTGAATCAATGGTGGGAGCTATTTACATTGATCAAGGATTACAAAAAACAGCTGACTTTGTCTATCGTTATATAAAAGAACAGATTATTAAGCTACATGATGGAGATAATAAGGATCCAAAAGGTATCTTGCAAGAATATTTCCAAAGTATGTCAAAAGAAAGTATTACATACAATACTATTCAACTTACACAAGTTGATGAAAACAATCCTCATCCACTATTTCAAGCTCAAGCAATACACGATAATGTTATTTATGGTGTAGGAACTGGAAATAGTAAAAAAGAAGCAGAAACCAATGCTGCTCTTGATGCTTTAAACAAATTAAAGGATGATATTATATAAGGAGTTGGTATGAAATTAATTAAAATCGAAGCACATGGTTTTAAATCATTCGCGGAACCAGTTATTTTACGTTTCGATGGAGGAGTTGCTGGAATTATCGGACCAAATGGTTCTGGTAAAAGTAATATTAATGATGCTATCAAATGAGTTTTAGGAGAACAAAGTTCTAAAGAAATGCGTGGAGATTCAATGCAAGATTTAATTTTTGCCGGATCAAAAACAGCTAAACCAATGGATTTTGCTCGTGTTACTTTAACATTTGATAACAAAGATTCAGATAACTCAATTGATGAAGATACTGTAGTTATTACTCGTGAATTATTCCGTGGTAAAGGAATTAATAATTATTATCTAAATGGTAAACCATGTCGTTTTAAAGATATTAAATCTATTGCTATGGAAACAGGAATTGGAAAAAGTTCTTTAGCTATTATTTCACAAGGTACTGTTTCAGATATAGCCGAATCTTCTGATGATGATCGTAGAGGAATTTTTGAAGAAGCAGCTGGAGTTTCTAAATTTAAATTTAAGAAAACAGAATCACTTAGATTGCTGCAAAGTGCTGATGCTTCAATTGCTAAACTTGAACCAACAATTAATGAACTTGAAAAACAATTAATTCCGCTTAGAAAACAAGCTGAAAAAGCTCTTATTTATAGAGATAAAAGTAGAGAACTTAAGAAAGTTGAAGTTGCTTATTTAGCTCATGAAATTAGAGCAAATGAAAAAATTTATGAGGAACTTTCAAAAGAACTTAGTGGTGTTGAAGAAACTAAGGATTCATATTCATTACAAATTGCTAAGTACAATAGACAAATTGGTGAAAAAAGAATTGAGAAAAATGATTTAACTAAAGAAATTGCTGCACTTAGAGGTAAGCAAACTGGAATTAAATCACGTTTAGAAAATCTTGATGTTGTTATTGCTAAACAAAATGCTCGTATGGAATTAATTGCTAGTGGTGAAATGCAAGTAGGCAATGAAGAAATGGCTAAAGCATATGCAACTAAGATTATTGAATTAGAACAAAATATTAAATACCATAAAGAAACTTCTGTTTCATTAAGTGATAAAGTTACTCAAGAAGAAAATAAATTAAGTGAATTATCATCAAAAGTTAACTCATTACAATTTGAATTAAACAATGCTAAAACAAAATATACTGAAGTTAATACTAATTTGCAAATATTAAATGAGACTAAAAATAAGAAAACAAACTTGTTTAAAGGAACAAGAACAATAGTTGAAAACTCTGCTAACTTTAGAGGTTATAAAGGTCTAGTAAGAGATTTAATTAAAGTGCAACCTGATTATGTTACCGCAATTGAAGCTATATTAGCAAATGCTTCACAACATATTGTTGTTGATATTCCAAATACAGCTGTTAAAGCAGTTGAATTCCTTAAGAAGAATAAAGGTGGTAGAGCTACATTTATTCCACTTACATCAATTAAAGAAAAATTTATTCGTGATGATTATTTATTAGTGGCTTCTAATCATGCTGGATTTATTGGTGTAGCAAACGAATTAGTTGAATATGATCCACAATATGATGTTTTAGCTAAATTCTTACTAGGAAATGTTGTAGTTGTGCAAGATATCGAAACAGCTAACCAAATTTCTAATATTTTAGAACGTAAATATATGGTTGTAACTCTTGACGGAGATATCATCCGTGTTGGTGGTGTTATTGTTGGGGGAACTGCTCAAGAAAGTGATAATATCATTGGTCTTGACGATAAGATTGAAAAATTACAACAATTACTACCTTCATTATCAGGCATTATTCAAAATAATGAAAACTTGATTGAAAAATATAACACTGAAATATCAAGAGCAAATGCTGCTTTAAACGAATATAGATGAGAACAACGTCAAGAAGTATTAACTATTTCACAATTAGAATCTCAACTTGATGAATTTAAATCAAAAGCTGATATTGCTAATATTAATAAGGATGATGTTACACCTTCAGTGCTAACTGGAGAAAGAAATGAATTATTAAAGGAATATACTATCGTTAAAAATGATTTAACAATTAAAACACAATTCCTTGAAACATTAGAAGCTGAATTAGTTCACTTAACTGATGTGTTAAATCAAACTCAAACTACATTAAATGAGTTAAATAATACATTTACTAACAAGATTGCTTTATACAAAAACTCAGAAATCAATTTACGTAATTACCGTGAAAGATTAGCTACACAATATTCATACACAATTGAATATGCTGAAGAAAACTACAAACTTGAAATACCTGTAGAAAAAGCTAGAGAATTGGTAGCTGAATTACGCGAACAAATTGCTGATTTAGGTGCTGTTAACCAAGAAGCTATCGAACAACTTGAAAGTGTTGAAGAACGTTATGATAGATATGTATCTGATCGTGATGAATTGGTTTCTACAAGAAACATTTTAATGGAAGCTATTTCTGAATTAGACAAGATTATTGTTACTAGATTAACAAATGTAGTAAATGATGTAAATAGAGAATTTAATTCTGTATTTAAATCAATGTTTGGTGGTGGTTCAGCTGAAGTTAGATTTGTTGAACCAAACAATGTACTTGAATCAGGAATTACTATTTTTGCTCAACCACCAGGAAAAAGTATTAAGAACTTAAGACTATTTTCAGGTGGAGAAAAAGCTCTTATTGCTATTTCATTATTATTTGCTATTTTAAGAGCTCGTCCATTACCATTATGTATTTTAGATGAAGTTGAAGCAGCTCTTGATGAAGCTAATGTTATTAGATATGCTGAATACTTACAAGAACTTAAAAAACAAACACAATTTATTGTAATTACACACCGTACAGGAACAATGTCTAAAGTTGATTCATTATTTGCTGCTACAATGCAAACTCGTGGTGTTACAAGCTTCTTCAGTGTACATCTAAAAGATGCTGCTAAATATATTGATGAGCCTGAAACTGTATAATATCAATACTCCTGCGGGAGTATTTTATTATCCTACAAAGGGAAAATAAAAGTGCATATTGCTATGCACAAATTTCTATTTTCGTTTCTTATCATCCATTGATTTAAATACTTCAGTTCCAGCAGCTACCACACTAGCTACATCAGCTAGATTTGGTGGTAAGATAATTTTTGTTGCTGTACCATTAGCAATTGTTGTTCATTCTTGAATTGATTTCAATCTTAAGAATGATTCATTAATTCCTGCTGAATTAATTAATTCAATTGCTTCTTTTTCCCCTTGAGCTTCAAGGATACGTTTTTGTCTTTCGGCTTCAGCTTCTAGAATCTTTTGTTGTTTAGAAGCTTCAGCATTTAAAATTGTACTTTCTTTTTCCCCTTGAGCCTTTAATATTTGGCTTTGTCTAATACCTTCTGCTTCAAGAATATTTGCACGCTTATTACGTTCAGCTTGCATTTGACGTATCATAGCTTCTTGTACTTCGCGTGGCGGAATAATATCTTGAATTTCAATTCTATTAACTTTAATTCCTCATGGATCACTTGCTATATCAAGTATTTTAGTTAACTTAGCATTTATAATTTCTCGAGATGTTAAAGATTCATCTAATTCAATTTCACCAATTAAGTTACGTAATGTAGTAGCTGTTAAGCTTTCAATTGCCAAATATGGTCTTTCAGCTCCATATGCAAATAATTGAGCATCTACAATTTTAAGATAAACAACTGTATCGACTTTAATTGTTGCATTATCTTTTGTAATAACACTTTGAGCTGGGAAATCCATAACTTTTTCTTTAAAGTTTTCAACTAAAGCTTTTTCATCAATAAAGGGAACAATAAAATGTAATCCTTTATGTAATGTTTTACGATATTTTCCAAATCTTTGAATAATAACAAAATTTGTTTCAGGAACAATAACAATTGATTTAACAATAGCAGCTATCAATAAACCTAAAAAGATAACTCCAAATATTGAACCAATTACAATTCCTGCAATAGTACCACCGCTCATTTTGCCTCCTAATTTTTTAATACTTATATTTTATCAAATTTGCTACAAAAAAACTAGGTATGCCCTAGCTTTCTTGAAATGGCGGAGGTTAAAGGAATCGAACCCTTATCATTAGTTTTGGAGACTACTATACTACCATTGTACTAAACCTCCAATTAAAGAGTTCTAAATATAATGAACTCTTTTTTGGTGTTTTTTAACATTCCCTAAAAATAAGTCAGTTTTATCAATTTTATTAAAATCAATAGGTAATAAACTTGTTTCTATAAATATTGTTGTTTCTTCTAATTCATTTATTTTATTATTAGGAATAAATGTATTCATATTATAATCAAAAATTAATAATCCCTTCTCAAATTCTTTATCATGATTAGGACATAATAATAAACCATTTTCACCAGATAATGCATTTTCCTTAGCTTCATCCAATGATATTATATTTTGCTGTAACTCATATTTAATATCTGAGAATCTATGAATATGAGCAGCGATTAAATTCTCTTCTATAGGATATGAACAGGCGAAACAATGTAATTTACTTTCATTATCAAATATATTAAAATATTTTTTGATTATATTAGCCTTAAATACAGCTTGATTTCTTTTTAAGAAGATAGAAATATTATTATCGTTTATGATTGGCTCAAACTCATGATATGCATTAGCTTTCTGGCTAACAACGATATATCCAATTTCACTTAATTCTTTAATTTTTGTTTCATTCATATCGCTATCAGTTAAGTTGAAAAAATAAAAATATTTGTAGTTTGAATTAACATTTTTAAGTGATAGTCCTAATGATAATGTATCAGCATAATTTGCACCATCTGTTTTACCATATAAATAAATTGCTTGATTATCATTATCTTTTCATATATATGTAGAATTGTTACCTTTATTTCTGCTTTTAAGGCTACTACGAAGATTAATTATTTCGTCAATATCTTTATAATTATCTATCTCGTTATAATAGTTTAGTGATTCATTAATTTGAAAGCCAATTGTCTTAAGCTGTCTAAATGAATTTAAAATAGAGTCGGCATTAGGACAAGGTTTACCAATATCAAATGGATTTAATGAAATACTCTTTATAAGATTTAATATTTTTGCTTGTTTCATTACAGGTTTAAAATTTTGCAAAATATAAGTATTACGAGATCTTGCTTTATTATCTAACGATAGCATCTGTGTAAACAATATAATCTCATCATTGTCTAAAATAATTCCGTAAAATCTACTATTTATGATTTTGAATTCGCAATCATTAAATGTGGTATCTATTAGATGTTTATCAACTTTTATAATCTTGAATATACTTTTATAAATTTCTTGGTTAGATATTATTTTATTTTGATCATTATAAAAATATTTTTTTGTAGTCTTTAAATAACTTACAGAAACACTTATTGTATGTTTAACAGTATTCTTTGGTGTCATTTTTATAATTAACACCCTTTCATACTTGTATATCTTTTTTAAATAAATTATTGCATACTCACATTGATGCAAAAGATGGTCTCTGCAAATTTAGAACATCGTAATTTAAATGATCTTTTGTAAAACACATTCTTCTTTTTAGATGAACATATTGTGGTCTTTTGAATTTTTGTAAGAAATCACAAAATTTCTCACTATTTAGACATTGAATACCAAATATCAAGGCTCATTGTTTATCATTCCCAAAAGAAAGTAATCTTTCCAATAACTTATGTTTATTTCTGAATGGTGGATTAGAAATAATAATATCCCAATGTTGACCTGGTTCATAAGTATAAAAATCTTTTCCATCTGCGATATGTGATGCTATTACCTTATATCCATTATTTCTGAATATGGTAACAAAATTTGAACTATCTAAATCAAAAGGACATCATATGATTTTATCTTTTGAAATTTTTGCATTATCAATAAAATGCTGAACATCCTCTTTGGTTGTATATCATTCATCATCATTTGCATAATTAAATGCATTTGTTATTTTATTCTTTGTTCTAGCTTTTGAAGAAGCTAAATATTCATTGTAGAACTCTAATGCTTTATTATAATTACTATCAATGTTATTATTTGTAATTAATAAGCTATCAGACTTCTCTCTCTCTCTCTCATTTTAGTTAAACTCCTTTATTATTTTCCAAACTTAAAGTGGCAAATATCACCATCTTTCATTACATAGTTTTTTCCTTCAGAACGAAGTTTACCGGCATTTTTAGCACCTAATTCGCCACCATATGTAATGAAGTCTTCATATGATATAACATCTGCTTTAATAAATTTTTTCTCAAAGTCAGTATGAATAACCCCTGCACATTTTGGAGCTAATCATCCTTTATGGTATACTCAAGCTCTTGCTTCAACTTTTCCGGCTGTAAAATAAGTTTCAAGATTTAATAAATCAAATGCTTCACGAGTTAATACATCTAAACCACTAATTTCAATACCATACATAGTAAGTAATTCTTTCTTTTCGTCTTCATTTTCAACAGAAATTAATTCACTTTCTAATTGAACACAAATTGGAATTAATTTTTCATTTGGTTTTAATGAAGATTTTAATGCTGAATAGTTTTTGTCTTCATGATAATTAGCAAATTGTTCATTACTTAAGTTGGCAACATAAATAATTGGTTTAAATGTAAGTAAGTGATAACCCTTGATGAATTTGGCTTCTTTTTCATCAAGTTCAACATCTCTAGCTGGAATATTATTTTCTAATGCTTGTTTGATTTTATTAGCTGCATTAAATTCAATGATTCCATCTTTATCACCTGACTTAGCTTTTTTAGTTACACGATTAATAACATTATTTATTGTTTCTAAATCAGCTAGCATTAATTCATAATTGATTACATCTTTATCACGAACTGGATTAACAGAATTAGCCACATGGACAATATTTTTGTCTTCAAAACATCTAACAACATGTATAATCGCATCTACTTCTCTAATGTTAGCTAGAAATTTATTTCCTAGTCCTTCGCCTTTTGAAGCTCCTTGTACTAATCCAGCAATATCAACAAAATCAAAAGTTGCTCACACTATTTTATCTGGATTAACAATTTGTGCAATTTTAACTAATCTAGGATCAATTAAAGGAACTGATGAAATATTAGGTTCAATAGTAGTGAAAGCATAATTTGATGATTCAACTTGTTTCTTTGTAATAGCACTAAAAAGTGTGCTTTTTCCTACATTAGGTAACCCTACAATTCCGGCTTTTAATGACATATTATCTCCTTGAAAATTATTTGTAAAATATCTTATATTTTACATTAATTACCACGATAGCATGTTTTTAATTTGATAAAATTAAAGCAACTAGCAAAGGATAATATGCAACAAACAGAACACAAATTAACACCTTGATATAACTTATATTCTAATCAAAAATTAATTGATTTTAGTTTTGAACATTTTGTGCGTGAAATTGATAATTTATTTCCTGATAACACATTTTACACTCGTCCTAAATCAACAATTTATGGATTAGAATTTAATTCATTAAATCAATACGGATATGGTAATTTAAATATTTATACATTGTTAAATATCATTGATATTTTTGAATCTTTAGCATATAACAATACCTTTTTTAAAAAGAAAGCTAGAATATTACTTGCAACTTCTAATGATGAATTATTTTCAGAAGTCTTAAGAGAACATTTAGTAAGATTTTTGAAGAATAAAAAACATTTTTTATACGGTTTTAATGTAACAAAAGTTAATAATTATGTTTTTCACTCAGCAATTGATTCACTTGATATTGATTTTGCTATTTATTTAACTCATAATGAGGCTAATAATAAGTATTACTTAAAGATTTATCATGGTAAAGAATTAATTTCCTTGCAGCATCAGGAAGAAATAATTGATCATTTATATACATGAAAGAAACATTTGATGTTTCATGAATCAAAAGAAATAATTCCGCTTAATATTAATAAAGTTATTGATACCAATATTAAAAATATTTTGGCTAGATATGTTAACAGGGAAAATAAATTAGATTATTATTCTTCATTATCTATTTATTTAATGCTAGAAGATCAAAATGATGAATATATTCTTGATCGATTCTTTAAACAAATCAATGTTAAATATTCAAAATTAAATCCTTTGCTTAATAAAGATTTATTATCAACTTCTCCAATTGTGTTTTGGAGATGATTAAGAACAGCAAATTACAAAGCAGATTTAATCATTATTTTGAATAAAAACAATTATTTAAGATTAATTGCTAGAACTAAAGAAGGTTATGTTAACTTACATAATGATGAAGTTGCTTTCTTATATATTAATAGTCAATATCTTTATTGAAAAGAAAATAATTTATTAGATAACCATCAAATATATTTGCCGATGGATGCTTCAGAATTTATTCTTTCTAATCTAGAAAATTATAAAATCGCTTATCACTATGAAAACGAAATATCAAATCCAAATGATGTGTTATTTGCTTATGCACAAGGATTTTCAAATAGTTTAGATATGAAATTAAATTTTGATAATTTAGAGTTTTTATTTAACTTTTGCTTTATGCTTTTAAACTATAAAGAAAACAATAATTTGTTTACTTTCAAGTATAAAAAAATGACTGAAGCTAGTCATTCAACATATTTAACTACTTACAATTTAAAGAAAAATAAACAGGATTTTGATGATTTATTTGAATATTTACTTTCATATCCAGATGCTTTTGGTAAATATAAAATCAAATCATTAAGATCTATTAATTTTAATAATACAAAAGTACATTATTTATTTAATTTAAAACTAAAATCAAAACATAATGATAACAATATTTACATTTCTTATAATATGTTTACCAAGCAAATTGAAGCTAAATTTGAATCTACTACTAATTTATATCAAATCAATCAATTTATTGAGAAATGGTACATTATTAGTGTGCAAAAAAAGATTGTTAGAAGATTAAATCATTTAGTTAATAAACTAAATAAGCTAAAAAATAAATAATATATAATTACAAAAGCAAAAGAGGTAAAAATGATAAATAAAATCAAAGGAACTAAAGATTTTTCAGTCACTGAAATGATGCTAAAAGACTTTATCTTAACATCTTTTGAAAATGTAGTTACAAAACATGAATTCAAAATGGTGGAAACACCAATTTTAGAACAAACATCATTATTTAAAAGATCTGTAGGTGAAAGTGAAATAGCTAAAAAAGAAATGTATGAATTTATGGATAAAGGAGATAGAGAAATCTGTCTTCGTCCTGAAGGAACTGCATCATTTGTTAGGGCTTACATTGAAAATAAATGATATGCTGATGATTTCGATCGTTTTGCATACTTTGGACCTATGTTTAGATATGAACAACCACAAAAGGGTAGATATAGACAATTTTATCAAGCGGGTGTGGAATTTGTTGGTGGTAAAAATTATTTAAGAGATGCTGAAGTTATTCTAACAGCTGTTGATTTACTTGATTTATTCAATGTTGAGTATGAATTAAAAATTAATTCAATTGGAGATACACAAAGTAGAGCTAACTATGAGCAGGCTTTATATGATTATTTAATTCAATATAAAGATCAATTATCAGAAATTTCACAAGAACGTTTAGCTAATAAAAAGGTTCTTAGAATACTTGATGATAAAAACGATGCTAAAAAAGACTTTATGAAAAACATTCCACTAATTCAAGATTACTTGTCTGAAGAATCTAAGCAATATTTTGAAAATGTATTAAAAACTCTAGCTAATAGTGATGTTAAATTTAGCATTTCTAATGAATTAGTGAGAGGACTAGATTATTATGATGAAGTTGTGTTTGAATTTGCATCAAAAGATAAAAATGCTGGTTCACAAGCAACTTTAATAGGCGGCGGAAGATATTCTAATTTAATTCATGAATTAGGTGGACCAAAAGTATCTAGTGTTGGATTTGGCTTTGGTGTTGATCGTTTAATCGATTTAATTAAAGATGAATTTAATGAAGTTACTCATATTGAACAAGAAGCAAGACATACCGATATTTATATTGCAATGAGTGAAGATGCTAAAAACATTGATTATGCATTTTGATTAGCGAATAATCACTTAAGAAATTTCTTTACTGTTGAAGTTGAATATGAATTAATTAAATCTAAGAAATTAATGGATAAAGCTTATAAACATACATCTCAATTTATTATTTATGATGATAAAATGGCTGGAGATGATTTATTAACTGTTAAATCACTAGTTAATAAGGATAAAATATCATTTGGTAAAAATATTCATGGAATTGCAGATTTATTTACATTCTTAATTGAAAATGTAGATGAAAATGCTGAAGTTGATATAAATGAAATTGAGGAATATTTATCAGAAGAATTAATGGAGAAAAATGAAAAAGACAATTAAAAATAACCAGCTTAGAATACAAAATGCTGGTGAGGTTGTTACATTATATGGATGAGTAGCAAATAAACGTAAATTTGGTGAAATTAGTTTCGTTGATTTAAGAGATAAATTCGGTATTACTCAATTAGTTTTTAATCAGCCAATTACTTTTACCAAAGAATCTGTATTAGAAGTTACTGGAGTAGTTAGAGAAAGAAAAGACAAAAATCATGATTTACCTACAGGTGATATTGAAATTGCGGTTAGTGAATATAGAGTTTTATCACAATCAAAAGAACAATTACCATTTCAAATAAGAGATGATATTGAAGTTAAAGAAGAATTAAGACTTGAATATAAATTTTTAGATTTAAGACGTCCGGTAATGCAAAAAACTCTTAAATTAAGAAATGATATTTTATTTGCAATGCGTGAATATCTTCAATCTCAAGAATTTACTGAAGTAGAAACACCTATTTTATCAAAAGCTACACCAGAAGGTGCCAGAGACTTTTTAGTTCCAACTCGTAATAAACCTAATGCTTTTTATGCTTTACCTCAAAGTCCTCAATTATTTAAACAATTATTAATGATTTCTTCATTAGAAAAATACTATCAAATTGCAAGATGTTTTAGAGATGAAGACTCAAGAAAAGATAGACAACCTGAGTTTACTCAATTAGATATTGAAGTAAGTTTCATGGATGTTGAATCATTCCAAGGTTATATTGAAAAATTATTCCAATATTTCATGAAAAAAGTAATGCATGTAGATATCAAAGTTCCTTTTGAACGTGTGAAATACGATGAATGTATTGAAAAATACGGAACTGATAAACCTGATTTTAGATATGCAAATGAAATAGTATCTATTCCTGATTTTTGTAATCAATCAGATTTTAATATTATTAAGCAAGCTCCAAGCAAACGTTTACTAAAAATTGATGAGCAAATTAATAAGAAAGAGTATAAGAAATTAGAAGAAATAGCTAAGAAAAACAAAGTTAAAGCACTATTTTACTTTGTTGTAAATAATAATGAAGTAGTTGAATCTAATTTTGCTTCAAAAGTTCCTGCGATTGAAATTGAAAAATTAATTTCACAACAAGTAAATCCAAATGGAACATATTTAATTTGCGCTGATAAGTATGAAAATGCTTCTCAAGCTCTAGGAGCTCTTCGTGTTGAATTAAATTCATGATATTCATGAGCAAAAGATGAATTTAATTTCAAATGAATTATTGATTGACCTATGTTTGAATATGATGAAGAAACAAATTCATGAGCTGCAGCACACCACCCATTTACTCAATTTGATAATACATTAGAAGAATTAGATACCTTACCTAAAGAAAAAATTAGAGCTAAAAGTTACGATTTAGTTTTAAATGGATATGAATTAGGTTCAGGTTCAGCTAGAATTTATGATGAAGCTATGCAAGAAAAAATGTTTGAAATGATTGGCCTTTCAAAAGAACAACAAAGCAATAAATTTGGTTTCTTCCTTAAAGCTTTTGAATATGGTGTACCGCCACATTGCGGTATCGGATTAGGAATTGATCGTTTAGTAATGATTTTAAGTAATCATAAAACAATTAGAGATGTAATAGCATTCCCAAAAAATTCAAAGAATGAAGATTTAATGACACAAGCTCCTTCACAAGTTGAAGAAGAACAATTAAAAGATATTTATCTTGAAGTCAAGAATAATAAATAACATTTGATCACACCAAAAATGGTGTGATTTTTTGATTCAAGTGGTAATAGAGAAACAAAGATTATCGGCGAAATAAATGTGGAATGAAAACATTTCCAAAATATCAAAATCCAAGATTTTTTTTTTTATAATTTATGAATTTATTTCATTTAAGCCTATATTATAGTGCTATACAATGTTGTATGGTATAAATAAAATAATATAATTTTGTAAACATAAAAAAATCTACTAAAAATATTTTAAATTTATTGCTTTTTAACTTAAGTTAAAAAGTAGAATAGGAGAAAATATGTCTAAAAATTCAAGAAGTAATAAAACTAGAAAAACATTAGTGACTGTTGCTGCTTTATCAGGCTCTGTTTTATTACCATTAACTACATTATCGAATGCTGATAATGTTTTAACAGAAGAAAACATGGAAGTATTTTTGCCTAATAAAATTATTGATGTTAATCAATATCAAAATAGGAAAGAATACGAAAATATAGAAAATGTTAATTTTGGGTATGCTAAATATGTTGATGTGACTATGAATAAGCAAAATGCTGAAAGATTAGTTAAATTTACCAAAGTGCCAACTGAAGAACAATGAAATGCAGGCAAACAAACATGAGAATTAATTTATGAATCAGGAACTCTTGATAATAATTATTATGATTTAGGTCACTTTTGAAAGAATGAATATCCATTCGGACAAAGAACATACGGTTTTGCATTATCAAATGACTTAGAATTAATACCTGGAACATTATCTATTAAAATGGAATATATGGGAGTAGAAGATAATGACCATATAGTTAAGAATGAAGCTGACCGCCGTAGAGTTATGTCTTACTCTATTACTGGTGATAATCCTAATACCAAAAATGATCCAAGTATCACTGATAATGGTATTCAACCTCAAGATCAACCCACTTATTTATGAGATAAATATGGAACATATATTAGATTTGTTGATAATAATGGATATTTCGATAATAGTGCTGATCAAGATTTTAATTCACCTAATGCAAAATATAATGATATCAATAGCTTCTGAGTAAGAAGTGTTAAATTTGATATGGAAAATGGACGCCATCGTAAGGGAAATTGAATGTATGACTGAAATCATGTAGATAGCGAAGGTAATAAGGGACTTGAACCATGAAAACTTAACATAATTCCTGAATACGAAAATTTAAGTGATTATAGACCTGCTATTAATGGTATTGAATACATTACAACTGATGTTAGAAATAAAAATTCTTATGATGGAGTTTTATCACCAAATAAAATTGATATTTTACTTTCATTAACACAATCACCAGACGAAAAAAAGCAATATGGATATGCTAGATATTTTGGTATTGGTTTAGATACAGACAAATATCATAATGAGTTAAAAAGTCACAATGCTGATACTAATAATTTTAAAGCAAATACCGGTACTTTATTTCTATTTCACTATGAAACCGCTTTAGATAAAAATAGATACGATACAAATAAAAGACCAATCCCTATGGTTACAATTAAATTTCAAACTAGAAAGAAATACAGTAATGCAATAACTAGACTAGATGATGATAATGATATAGAAGCAAATACCTTTGTTGATAATAGAATTAATTATAATTCTTTTGTTTCTGGTTTATACCACAGTGATAAAGATATAATCCGTGATTGACCTTGAACTGACAATAGATGAGCATTTAACAAAACTATTGCAAATACTGGGTTATCTTTCGATGAATTCAGAAATAAATATTTAACTCCATCATATCTTGGTGTTACAAGAAACCAATATACTGGTGCAGCTATTTCATATGCTTCAAGAACAAAAGATAGACAAATCAATATCAATCTAACTGAAAAAATGGAACAGTACAATGATCAATATCATGATTATCCAGAAATTACAGGATTTAATATTTATCAAAATGGTAAACTAATTGATAAATTTAATATTCCATGAGATATAACAAAAAACAGTCTAAATTTCAAAACCAATGGATATAGAACACAATTCAACAACTTTAAGATTGATACAACAAAACTTAATGGATTTGATGGAATAACATTAGAACCAATTACTAAAACTCAAGAAGGAAGCTTTAAATTCGATACTAAATCTAATATATTTGAATGAAATCCTTTTGACGGTACTTTTAGTGGTACAATTTCATACCATATTTCTCAAGAATATAAGAATAAAGAAGCTTTATTAGCGAAATTAGAAAAAAATCCACTAGAAAGTGAATTATTATATAAAAATGAACCATTGTTAGACACCCAATTAATCAAAATTAAATCAACAATAAAACAAGATTTCTGAAGAAAACGTTTTGATGGCAAAACAGTACTTAATGTTGAAACTCCAGAAACTTCGTTATACACAAATTATTGAACAGATTTTGTTAAAAATATAAGTAAATTAAATTATGACAAAAAAGCTTTTGATAAAATTGATTTAAATGTTTTAAATACTGTTAATTATAGATTATCAGATAATAAAGAACAAATTGATTTAGTTGTTCCTAGAATTAAGGAAACAATGAAAAAAGATTTCACTATTCTAAAAATGGGAATTAATGAAAATGACGGTGAAATTATATTTGATACCCCTAACGATAATCCTAGAATGGCTCATTATGATAGATTACTAGAAAGATTTAATACATTAGTTGCTCAAATGAATGGAGAGCAAGTATATAATAAACTAGTAAATGATATTGATTCTGAACTAAGCATATTTAAAAAGAAAAATCAATTATATCAATTAGCTAAATATTTAAATAACAATGCAAACTCTGAAATCGAAATTAATAACCTAAATACTGTATTAAGTAATTTTGAATTATTAAAGAAATATTTAAAAGATACAGTCACAACTGAAACATTAGATGAATTTAAAAATGCTTACCAAGAATATTTAAATAATGTTCCTAAATACACAATATTAGAAAAATTGGTTACAACTTTAGGCGACGAATCAAATCCTGAATTTATTAAATTAAGTAAGTGATTTGGATACAAAGATAGCTATGATGCTAAGGTTATGACTCCTGAAAAAGCTAAAGAATTTAAAAATAACATTTTAGACAATTACAATATAAATCATTTAGTAGATGAAATTTTATCAAGTAAAAATACAACTGAAAATATTAAGAACCTTAAAAATGCAGTTTACTTTATTAAATCATTTGATGAATTTAATAATATGCCACATTGATATGATTTAAACGGTACAGAATTACCTGCATTGCAAAATTCATCATTTAAATATGAATTATCTGAAGATGCCAGAAGTTATTTAGCAACAGAATCAAAAACATTAGCTAAATACGAAGATAATGGATTTAAGAGTAATATTTATAACTTTATTAAAAATAAAAATAGAGTTAATAAAGAATTAAGTGAAAAATTAAATCAAGTATTAGGACAAAATGGATTTAAATTAAATGATGTATTAAAATCATTTATTAGTAAAAACTTCCCTAATGCTTTAAGTGATGATGAAATTAATAGATACTTAAGTCCTATTTTAAATCTTAATCTAGCTCCAACATTTGAAAATTTAGGATTAATTCAAGATGCTGGATTAGCTGATGCTTTATATTCATATTTAATTAATGCTTTATTGGCAAAAATTAATAAGTATGCAATAACATCTGAAGCAATTTTACAAGCTGGAAATAACTTAAGATTTTCTAAATTAGAAGCCCTTGCACAAGGATTAACATCTATTAATAAAAAGAATGGCTTTACTACTGGTAATCTTATTGATAATAATAATTATGATGAATTCTTAAATTCAATTATTAAATCAAAAATTGCATTTAAAGAAACTTATTCACCTTTAAAAGAAATTTTAGAAACTTCAAAAGGTGAAAAAAATGCAAAATTAGATGATTTAAAAATAATGTTTGATTCAAGTTTCTATCATTCAATTTTTAAATCTTTAGTAGTGGAATTAAAAGAAAAAGTTAAGTCATTAAATAATATTCAAAATCAAGCTCTTAAAAATGATTTTGTTTCAAACATTGAGAAAACAATTGCTAGATATGATTTTACAGAAGAAAGATTGAGCAATAATAAATTCCCAACATTTTGAGAATCAGATGAAAAAGTAAAAAGTGACTGAGATACATATGGAAACTTCTTTACTTGAAACGAAGCTTTAACTCCTGAAAATTATGCAAAAATCACTAAAGACCTTATTTCATCTCCAAAAGCTAATGTTGATCAATATTACTACGATGAATATCAAAAACTAGTGGAATTAAATGATGCTATTGGTAAATTTAAAGAAAAAGTTGATAAAACAACCTTATCAAATACATTAAAAGATAGTTTAAAAACTCTAGCAGGAAATGCAACAAGCAAACAATTTGTAAATGATTTAAGTAATAAGTTAGATGATGTAGTTTTAACATATGATACTATGAATACTAATATTACAAAAGCTGAAGGATTAAAAGTAAAATCAAGCAATAATATTCCATATAGATTTGCTTCTGATGAAATTAAAAATAAATTTAATTCTAAATTAGAAGAATTAAAAACGGCTAAAAGTAATTTAGACAATATGCAAATTACAGCTACTAGCCAATTAGATACCTTTATTGAATCAAGTAAACAACTTTCAAGTGATATTACAGATTCGATTAGTAAATTAGATGGTCAAAAGAATTTAATTGATTTATTAAATAAAGTAGATCAAGCTAATTTAACTATTTACACTCAAGAACAAAAAGAACAACTAAAGAATAATTTAAAAAACAAGGATGATTTAGCTTCAGCAAAAGCTGCTGAATTATCATTTGAAGAATTAGGAAAATTACAAAAACAAGCTAGTGTTTACAATAACATTATCCAAAGTCCAAGAAATATTAAATCAAATCAGAAATACTTAGATGCTGATGAAAAACTTCGTACAGCTTATGATGCTTCTGAAGTAAAAGTTGTTAATATAGCAACTAAATTAGGAGAAACATTATCTGAATTAGCTAAAAATGATAATAGTGAAGGAAAAATTTCTTGGCCTGATAAAATTGCTGAATTAAATGCTCAATATGCAAAAGATATTGATAAATATAAAGAAGATTTCAAAGCTTTAAATGGTGATACTAAATTAGTTAAATTAAAAGAAGAATTAACTAATAAGGTTAGAACACAATTTAATAATGTTTCTGATCAAATTAAGCAATCATATATTGATGACATTGAAAATACAAATTCAATTAAAGAAGCCAATGAAACATTTGAAACTAAAAAAGATATTGATACTGAATTTGGCACAGCTAGAACAAAATTAAATGAATTAAATGATTTAATTGCAAATACTGCTAAAGATAATAAATTCCATGCTTTAGATAATGATTCGAATAAACAAAATGTACTTGATGCACAAACCAATGCTAAAGCTAAATTTAATAATGATAATAAAGCTATTGAAAATGTTGATATTGCAAAAGCTAAAGAATTAACAAAATCAATTACTGATGCAATTAAAACAATTAATGATAAATATCAAAAGCTTCTTGATAATAAAGCTCAAAAAGCTAAAGAAATAGCTAATTTACCACATCTAAATCAAAATCAAAAAACTAAACTAGCTGAAGAAATTAATAATAAAGATACATATAATAATGAATTATTAAATGCAGTAGTTACTAAAGCAAATGATTTAGATGGGAAAATGGCTTTACTTGAAAAAGAATTTACAAATGCATCAAAAGCTAAATCAAGCAATAATTACATTTATGCTACAAGTGAACCAAAGAATAAATTTGATGAATTATTTGGTAACAATGCAACATATTTAACTAATGCTAATAATGCTACAACTCCAGGTGAAGTTGAAGCATTAGTAAATAATGCAAAACAAGTAATAAGTTCTTTAGATGGTGATGCGGAATTTGCAAAATTACAAAAAACAGCTAAAGATTCAATTGATCAATTAAAACAAATTACTCCAGAACAAAAACAACACTTCAAAGATTTGGTACAAAGTGCTACAACAAAAGATGCAATTGATAGAATCACAAAACTTGCTAAAACTCTTGATGATAAGATTAAAGATTTAAACGAAACATTAACAAATGCTAATAATACTAAATCAACTGTTAAATATACTCAAGCGGATTTAGATAAGCAAGAAGAATTCAATACAGCAATTACAAACTTGATTAATGAATTAGATAAATTAAAACAAAATAATGAAATTGTAGCTTCAAACTTAACCGAAGCATTAAAAGATGTTAATGAAGCTTCACAAGCTTTAAGTACAGCAAATAATGCTTTAAATGGTGAGTTGAATTTATCAAATGCTAAATCTGAAGCAAATGGTGCGATTGAAGTATTAAATAATTTAAATGATCAAGTAAAAGATAATTTAAAACAACAAGTAGCTAATGCAAATACCGTTAGTGATGTAAATGCAATTAAGCAAAAAGCTATAAAAACAGATACTAAAGCAGGCGAATTAATTGCTAAAGTTACTGAAGCTAATGCATATGAAAAGAATGTTGATGTTATTGCTATATCAACAGAACAACAAAAACAAGCTTTAAGCAATGCAATTAATGATGTGAAAAATAATATATTAGATTCATCTAATAAGATGAAACCTAATGAATTTGCTGATCAATTAGAAGCTAAAAAACAAGCAATTGATAATGCAATGCAAACAATAGCAAATCAAATTTCTGAAGTGAAAAAAGCTAGAGAACAAGCAATTAATACAATTAATTCATCATTAACAAACCTAACAGATGTGCAAAAGAATGAGCTTGCTACTGAAGTAAATAATGCTAATACTATTCAAGATATTAATAAAGTATCTTCAAAAGCTACAACCTTAAATACTGCTACTGGTGAATTTAATACAGCAAAAACTAATGCTGAAAAAGTACAAAAAACAGATAATGCTTATGCTTTAGCTGATAAAAATAAACAAGAAGCATTTGATAAAGTTATTCAAGAAGCTAAAGTTGCATACGAAGCTAAATTAAGTCATAAAACAGCTGAAGAAATTCAAAAATTAACCAAAGATTTAAATGATGGTAAGAATAATTTAAATGGTGATAATAATTTACAAGCATTAAAAGATCAAGTTATTAAAGCTATTAATGAAAATGAAAAATTATCAGCAAAACAAAAAGAAAATATTGCTAATAGTATTCAAACTTCTAATAAAGCTGATGATATTAATTCATTAAAACAAGCTGCTAAATCATTAAATGATGCCTTAAGTGAAGCTGAAAAAATCTTAACTGATAATAATGCTGAAAAAGTAAAACCAAATTACTTAGAAGCTGATAATGAGAAAAAACAAGATTTCAATTCAAAAGATACATTGTTAAATTCAAAAGTAGAAAGCATCAAACAAGATGATGTATTTGATTCTCTTGATGAAATTAATAAATATGTCAGTGAATTAGCAGATCAAGGTAATAAAGCTAAAGAAGCTAGAACCAATTTAAATGGTCAAGATTTATTAGACAAAGCAAAAGCTAAAGGTACAGGTACTATTGAAGCACTTGAGCATTTATCACAACCATATAAACAAAATTTTGAAAATCAAGTTACTAATAAAACAACAATAAATGATGTAAACGAAGTTGTTACTAATGCAAATGAATTAAATCAAGCAACAAAAACATTAAAAGATAATATAGCTAAACTTGAAGGTAAAACTACAGAACCTAGTTATGAAGGTATTTCAGCGCCAACTAAAGAAAAAGTTAATAATGCTTTAAGTGATGCTAAAAAACTTCTTACAGATAACTTATTAAATGATTCTGTAAGCAAAGAAGATATTACACAAGCAAATCAAAAGATATCTCGTGCTCTAGAAGCTATTAAAAGTGATGCATTAGATTTAGAAACTTTAAGAACTAAAAAAGCAGCTGACATTGATACAATGGACAACTTATCACGAACACAAAAAGATGCATTAAAAGGTCAAGTTAATAAAGCTGCAACTAAAGAAGAAATTCATGACATAATGAATACAGCTAACAACTTATCAGATGCAATGAAGAAATTAGCTGATGCAATTACAAGTGTTCAAGATATTAAATCTAAACCACAATACACACAAGCTTCAGTTGATAAAAAAGCAGCTCTTGATACAGTTGCTTCAGATAAGAAATTAGAAGAATTAGCAAAAGACAAACAATCAAGTTTAGATGCATCTGACATCTTAGCTAAAGCTAATACAATTACCACACCATTAGAACAACTTGATGGTGATGCTAATGTAGCAAAAGCTAAAGAAAAAGCTAATACAACTATTTATTCAAAATTACATCTAGATAATGAACAAAAGAAAGCTTTAAGTAATGAAGCTAATGGTAAAAATACAATTTCTGAAATAAATGAAGTAGTGAAAAAAGCAACAGATTTAGATGATGCAATTAAAGCTCTAAAAGCTTCAGCTGATAAAATTAATAAAGATAATAATACTGAACCGGCTAAATATAACTATTTAAATGCTTCAGAAGAAAAACAACAAGCTTTAGATAAAGAACTAGAAAATTCAACCCAAGCAATACAAGATGCTAAAGCAATTACATCTACAGATAAAGTTGATGAAATGTTTAAAAAATTACAAGAAGCTAAGAAAGCATTAGATGAAGCTAATAATAATCTTGATGGAAATGGTAATCTAGCAAAAGCTAAAGAACAAGCTAATAGTAATATTGAACAATTGCAAAATCTTTCAGATCAACATAAAACAGCTGATAAAAATGATATAAATTCAACTAACTTAGTAACTGATGTAAATAATAAAGTACAAAAGGTTAGTGAGTTAGATAAAGGTACAAATGATTTAGTTGAACAATTAATTAAAGCTACAGAATTAAATAGTTCTGATAATGTAAATAAAGTTTCACAAGACAATAAAAATGCTTTAGTAAGTGCTATCACTAATGCAAATAATGTATTAGATAATAATAAACTAAAAGCCGGTGATACTACAGCTCAAGACTTAAATACATTAAAAGAAGCTTTACAAAGAGCTATTACTAATGCAAATAATGATATTAAAGTAGTATCTCAAGCAGCACAAAATGCAAAAGATGCTATAGATAAGCTTACCAACTTAACTCAAAAACAAAAAGATGCTTTAAAAACTGAAGTTGATGCTAAAACAAATAAAGCAGATATTAAATCTGTTGTTGAGAAAGCAAAAACCTTAGATGAAACAACTAAGAAACTTAATGAAGCAATCAAAACAACCGAAGAACTTAATAAACAAGATGTTGCATATAAAGAAGCTGATAAAGATAAACAAGATCAATTTAATAATGCTTTAGATGAAGCTAAAAAAGCTAAAGACGATAATTATGCAAATAAAACATCAGATGAATTAAATAAATTACTAAGTAATCTAAATAATGCTAAAGATGGCTTAAATGGAGCTAAAAATTTTGAAACAGCTCAAAATAATGCGAAAGCTGATATTGAACAATTAAATAATTTAAGTAAAGAACAAAAAGATAAATTAAAAGACAAGATTAATAATGCATCAGATTCAGCTAAAGCTAAAGAAATTGCTTCAAAAGCTAGTGCATTAGATAAAGCAATTAAAAATGCTCAAGATACTAAAGATAAGCATGATAAAGTGCTTAATACACCAGCTTATTCTCAAGCTGATGATAAATTAAAAGAAAATCTAGATAATAATGAAAAATTATTAGAACAAGATTTAGCGAAAGCTAAAGAGTTAAATGATTTTGATAATAATGAAAATCTAGATAAAGTAATTAAAGATTTAACTAATAAAACCACAGAAGTAAATAACAATATTAAAGCATTAAATGGTGATAGTAATTTAACTAAAGCAATTAGTAATGCAACTGATGAAATAAATAAATTAGAAAACTTATCTGATGAATTAAAAGAACAACTTAATGAAAAAGTCAACAATGCAAAAACAATTGCTGATGCAAATGATATTGTTTCTGTAGCTAAAGAATTAGATAAAGTAGTTAAAAATCTTAATGAAGCAATTAAAGCGCTTGATGATGTTAATAAGTTTGAAGCAAAAGATTCAATCTCTGCAGAACTTAAAGATGCAATTACTAATGAATTAGCTAAAGCTAATAAATTATTAGATAATTCAAAACTTAAAGCTAATAATGATAATAATTCAGTAACTAATGCAACAAAAGCTTTAAAAGATATTCTAGAAAAAGTAAATAAAGAACTTGAAGCTTTAACCAAAACTAAAGAAGATGCTAAAGATGAAATTGGAAAATTAGCTCATTTATCAGACTTGCAAAAAGGTAAATTAAATGAAGATATCACTAAGGCTAAAAATTCTAAAGAAATTCAAGATATTATTACAAAAGCAAATGAATTAGATAAAGCAATGGAAACATTGCAAAATAAAGTTAACGAATTAGCTAAAGTTAAAGATTCTAAGAATTACAAATTAGCTGATGCTAATAATCAAGATTTAATTAATAATCTAACTACAGATCAAGTATTACCTACATTGCAAAAAGATGCAATTACTTCAACTAATGTAAATGATATTAATGATTTAATTAGCAATATTAATAAAGCTAATGAAAAACTTAATGGAAATAATAATTTAACTAAAGCATTAGAAAATGTTGATAAATTACATAACTTAAATGAAAAACAAATTGCTAAAGCTAAAGAAGAATTAAACAAACAAAATACTAAAGAAGACTTAGATGCTAAATTAGAAAATATAGTTGCTTTAAATACTAATATCGGAAGCTTAAAGAACAAGATTCAAGATTTAGATAATTTAATTACAAGATTTAGCAAACCAGATAATATTAGTCTTGATCAATTAGCACAATATAATTATTTAATTAATAAATTAGTTAAAGATAAAGATGCTTTAGTTGAACAAAAAACTACAATTACAAATGCTTTAAATACTGATTCTTTAAGCAATGATGATATTGAAACATATATTACAAATGTAGATAAGTTAATTACCAGTGTAAATGCTGAAATTCAAGCTGTAAAAGCTGTGGGAAATGATGCTATTACTTATGCTAACAAAGATAATATGTTCAATGATGATAATAAATATAATGTTGCTAATATGAGTGAAAAATTATCAGAAGCTAATATTAATTTATACAAAGCATTAAAAGATGCTAGATTAATTGAACAATTAAAAGCAAAAGATGAATATAACAAGTTTAATACTCAATTAAGTAATGAACTTAAAGAATCAAAAGCATTTGCTCTTGCTCTAGATGGTGCTGCAGAAGAATTAAATGCTTCAACTTCAAGAACTCAAGATGCACAAGTTTTAGACAAGATTAATCATCAAGTATTAAAAGAAAATCTAGTATTAGCATATGATAAAGCAAATGATTTAAGAAATGATGAATTCTGAAGCAAAGAAGCAACACCAATTTTAGATCATGCATTAGAAATTATTAAGTATCCAAATACTAATATGCAAAATACTAAAGAATTCTATGATAATGAAGCTGCTAAATTAAATTGATTCAATAAGGCAAGAGAACTTAAAGATACAATTGATATAGCTAATAATTCAAAAGATAAATCTGAAGACTTAGTTTCATTGTTAAATGAAGCTTCTAAAGCTATTAAAACACCAAATACAACTACTATAGACAAACTTAATGAGTTAAATGATAAGCTTAAACATTTAGCTGCTAAAGATATTCTTGTAAAAGCAATACAAGAAGCTACAATATTAAATGAAGAACTTAAAGAAGCTCAAAAAGTTAAAGATAGCAAAACTAGAGAAAATGTAATTGGTAAGTTAAATAAAGCAATTAATGATGCTAAAAATATTGCTAAACTTGATGATCAACCAAGTAAAGTTTATAATAGACAAGCTAGTGATTTAAATAATGCTTTAGCTGATAGTAAAAAAGCTTTAGCAGAACCAAAAGAAAAATTGCAAAAAGCTATAACTAAGGCTCAAGAAATTAAGGATAAATCAAATAATCTTGCAAATCAAGAAGCTAAAGCAATTGAAATGAATCAAAACATTGATAATGTTGATTTAGCTGATGTAGAAAAACAAGTTGTTGATTTAAATAAAGCAATTAAAACTAATGATTTAGAAATAGCAATAGCCAAAGCTCCTGAAATTAAAACAGGTGAATATGATTCGGTAATTGTTCCTGAAACACCAAATTCTATCGCTCTAGTTAATAAACCTGATGTTACTGAAAATGAAATTAAATCACAAGCAGATAAACAATTACTAAATAATGCTCAAATTAATGCTATTAATAATGTTTATAATTTAACTGATTTAAATAAAGAACAAAAAGATAAATATGTATCTGATGTTGCTAAAGCTAAAACACCTAAAGATGTAGAAGCATTAAGTAACAATGTTAGTGAACTTAATAAAGGAATGAAAGCATTAAAAAATACATATAATAATATTCCTAATGAACTAAAAGAAGTTCCTGTTGTTTCATACGATTACTTATTATCTAGTGAAGAAGAAAAAGCTAGTCTTGATAAAGCTATTTCTGAAGCAAAAGGAATTATTCCTCAAAATGGAACAGTTTACAAGAATAATAATGCTAGTGAAGTAAATGATTTAAATAAAGCATTACAACAAGCTTATGATAATTTATCTGGAAGAGATAAATCACAAAAAGTTGCTTCAGATATTAAAGATGATAAAGATTCATTAAATAAATCAATTCAAAATGTTAATGCTAATAAGTTATTTAATGCTCCTAAAGCACTTCAAGATAAATACAATAATAACAAGAAGATTGCTGAAGAATTACTTGATTTATACAACAGTAATCCAGTTGAATTCATTAATAAAGGTGGAATTAGCCAAGTTAATAAAGCTGTAGAAAATGTTTCACAAGCTAGTGGTGAAATTGATAAATTCTCAGATAAAGAATTTAAAAATATAAATAACGAAAGAATTACTCAAGCAAATGATTTTGTTGCTAATAATTCAGAATTCATTGATAAGAAAGCTAGTGATAAAGCATTAGAAGAATTTGATAAACAAGTAACTTATCAAGGTGCTATAGATAAAATTAATAACATTCAGTTAGCTAATGAAGCAATTAAACAAGGCATTCAATCAGCAATTAAAGTTCTTGATGCTAAGATGGATAATGATACTACTAAACAAAATGTAAGTGATTTATTTGCTCCATTTATGTCTATTGTTAATAAAGACAAAATTAATCCATTATTAGAATTAGATGATTCAGTAAATCAATTAAATGTCAATAAGACACAATTTAATGAATTACTAAAACAAAAAGCTACTGATAAAGCATTTGATAATAATATTGCTCATACAGTAAGCAAAGCAAATAACATTAGTAATATTGTAAATAATCCATATGTTGAATTACAAAGTAAAGCTAATGAAAAGATTAATGCTCATAAGAATAATGTAAATAAATTTAATGATATTATTACTGCATTAAAAACAAATGATAAGGAAAAATTACATATAGCATCACAAGGATTAGGAAGCGAAATGCAAAATGATAAAGCATTTGCTCAAGCACTTGCAAGTAAAAACCTTCCTGAAATTCTTGATCGAAATAAGAAATTAACACTTACTCCAGATGATTTAAATGTAATCAATAACTTAAAGAACTCTTCTGAATACCAAAAAGCATCTCCTGCCTTAAAATCATTTATTGAACAAGATTTTAAAGTTAGAAATAAATTACTTTGATGACCTATTCTTGTTGCAATATCTGCATTAGCATTTATTACAGGATTAAGTACAGCTGTATTTAAGAGAAACAAAAATAAATAAAATAAAATAGCAACCACTAACAAGTGATTGCTGTTTTTTATGTAATTAATCAGTTTACATAATAGAATGAATTTTAATATTTCCAAGCTTAGATTCAGCATCTAAACCAGGAATAACGAATAAAACTACTAAATCAGTTACTGTTATTCCTTGATTTCTTAATAAATCAATTATTGCTTTAGTAGTACCGCCAGTTGCTAAAATATCATCAACAATAACGGCTTTTAGACCAGGTTTGATAACATCAGCTTGTATTTCTAATGTATTATTTCCATATTCTAAATCGTAATTTTGTTTAATGGTATTTCCTGGTAATTTACCAGCTTTTCTAACCATAACAAAAGGTTTTTTGGTTTTATAAGCTACTGGTGTACCAAAAATAAATCCTCTAGCATCAGGTGCTACAATGATATCGGCATCAGCAATATATTTACTCATCTCATCAATTACATAATTGAAAGCTTCGGGTGAGTTTAATAATGGTGCGATATCTTTAAATATAATTCCTTTTTTAGGAAAATCTGGAACATTTTTAATGTATTTGTTTAAATCCATGTTTAATTAACCCTTACATCTTCATAGAATTCTAAAACGTCGTCTTCTTGTATATCATTAAATCCTTTGATATGTGTACCAAAGTCTTTACCTTTGACAACTTCTTTAGTGTCATTTTTATCACGTTTAAGTGAATCAATAACACCTTCATATATACTTTTTCCTGCTCTAATAACTTTTACTTTACTATTAGATTTTACAACTCCGGAATCACACATACATCCTGCAATTTTACCAACTTTAGAATAGTAAAATACTTTCATAATGTGTGCCTCTCCGATTTTTTGTTCTTCATAAATTGGAGCTTTTTCTCCATCAAGCATTTTTTGACAATCTTCAATAATTTTATAAATAACATTATGCACGATTAATGATACACCTGCTGTAGCAGCGTTTTGTTTAATGTTTGGATTAACTTTTAAGTTAAAACAGAAAATAGTTGCATTTGAAGCTTTAGCTAAAAGTAAATCTGTTTCATTAACATTACCAGCTCCTGCTGAAATAACTTTGATAATAGCATCGTCATTTTCAAGCATATTAATTTGGTCTTTAATAGCTTGTGAAGTTCCGTAAACGTCAGATTTAACTATGATGTTTATAACTTTTTTACCATCAACATTATCTTCAACATTGCATTGAGTGTATAATAGGTCCATTTTATCTGCATTAGCTTTTTCTTGGGCTAATTTCTTAGCAAATTTTTCATCATTAAACCCAATGAAACGATCTCCGGCATCAGGTACATAGTTAAGTCCTGAAATAATTGCTGGAGCTCCTGAAACAACTTTATCAATTGTGTTTCCGTTAGCATCATAAATCATTCTTACTCTACCATAACGAGAACCAGCAACTAAGAAATCACCTTTATATAATGTACCATTTTCAACGATAATAGTTGAAACTGAACCGATTCCTCTATCAATACGTGATTCAATAACTGTACCAATTGGATATCTTTTTGGATTAGCTTTTAAATCAAGCATATCAGCAAGTAGCATAATAGCATCAAATAATTCGTTTAATCCATCACCATTCATAGCTGAACCATAAACTATTTGAGTGTCCCCACCATATTCTTCGATAAGCAAGTCATTTTCAGCAAGTTCACCTTTTAATCTGTCTAAATCTTTATTTGGTTTATCCATCTTGTTAACAAACACAATGATAGGAACCCCTGCTGCTTTTGAGTGTTCAATAGCTTCTTTTGTTTGAGGCATAACACCATCGTCAGCTGCAACAACTAAAATAACAATATCAGTAACTTTAGCTCCACGAGCACGCATTTGTGTGAAGGCTTCATGACCTGGGGTATCTAGGAAAGTAATTTTATTTCCTTTATATTCAATTTGATAAGCACCTGTATGTTGTGTAATACCACTGCTTTCAGTTGCGACAACATTTGAATGTCTAATTTTATCAATTAACGTTGTTTTACCGTGGTCAACGTGACCCATAACTGTAATAATAGGTGATCTTTTCACAAGATCTTTTTCATCATCAACAAAACATACTTCATCTAAGAAGTTTGATCCATCGATGTTAGTTTCTTTTTGGAAATCGTATCCATAATCTAAACAAATTTCAGCAATTTGTTCTTCATCAAGAATTGTGTTTAATGTACACATTTTTCCTTGCATAAACATTTTCTTGATAATATCGTTTGCTGATACTTTAATTTTTTCTGCAAAGTCAGCAATTGTCATTTTTTCTGTAAAAATGAAAACTCCATCTTTAAGTTCAGTTTTTGTATTTGATAACTGTTCCTTGATTTCGTCTATGTTTGAAATTCTATTATTTTTCTTTGCCATAAAGTACCTCCTTTAATTCTGCCTCAATATTACTATAAGTTTCAGGTTTAATATTTGTTCTAAAAACACGATTGAGGGCTTTGGTTTTCTTTATGCTATTTCAATTTTCGATTGAAGGAATGAAATATGCTCCTCTTTTTTTCTTATTATGATTTAAATCTAATTCAACTTCGCTTGATTCTTTATCGAAACTAAATCTAATTAATTGTGATATATCTACTATTTGATTAGTAGCTATACATTTTCTAGTTCAAGTTTTATTCTCAATCATCGCTAGCTAAATCATCAACATTTAATGCATCAGATAAACCATAAGAAGCTAAATCATCATCAACCTTAAAGTCTTTCAATTCAACTTTAGTATTTTTGAATTCTTTAAGAACTTTTTTAGCTTTTGCTTCTTTTTCAGCATCACTTTGTTCATCATCTAATTCTGATTCATCATCTTTGTCAAATTCATCATCATATTTTTCGATTTCACTAATGAAATCATAATCAGTTAATGATTCTAAATTTGCATTTGCTTTAATTGCATCTTCATCAAATAATGAATCAAGGTCTTGTAGATTAATTTGTTTTTTCTTAGGACTTTTAGCCTTAGGTTTATTTTCAGCAACAACTTCATTTCCGAATTCATCTAATTCGTTGTTAAAGTCATTAAATAATGCATCTGTATCGATAAATAAATCAATATTTTTAAGTGTTCTAGTTGTTTTTGATGTTTTATTTCTTTCAGTTGATTTAAAGTAATGTTTATCAAATTCTTCAGCTTTTCTAAATGATAATCCTTTAGCAATAGCATCAGAAGCTTTTAATACAGTAATTTTGCTTCCTGTTAATCTTGAAGCTAAATCGATATTAACACCTTTTTTACCAATAGCTATATTAATATCACTATCTCTTGAAATAGCATATATTTTTTCAACACCTTCTTCAGTAACTGAAATTACATCAAGTAATTTAGCAGGAGCTAAAGCATTTTTAATGTATTCAAGTTTATTATCAGCATATTTGATTAAATCGATTTTTTCACCACCTAGTGTTTCAGAAATTGCATTTAATCTAGAAGCATATTCTCCTAATACTGTACCGATGATATCGAAATCAATTTTTCTATCAGGATTTGCTTTTAAAGCAACTTTTGCTCTAAGACCAGCAACACGTTGAATTCCTACGATTAATAAATCACCGTTTTGGATTTCTGGGATTTCGGTAAATAATAAATCGTGTAATTCAGTATTTGATGTGGTTGTTACTGAAATAATACTTAATTTAGAATCTTCATCAATTGCTTCGATATAAACAGGAATAAACTTTCCTGGTTGTAAATTAAGTTTTTCGTTAACTTTATTAGCTGGT
This sequence comes from Mycoplasmopsis verecunda, assembly GCF_033546915.1. Classification (NCBI taxonomy): domain Bacteria; kingdom Bacillati; phylum Mycoplasmatota; order Mycoplasmoidales; family Metamycoplasmataceae; genus Mycoplasmopsis; species Mycoplasmopsis verecunda. Next base: position 652,683 of record NZ_CP137850.1, on the reverse strand, counting down.
AAAAATGCTGTAACTTGATCTTCAAATGCTACATTGTATGAACCATTTTTATTTCTTGTAAGAACTTTAGCATCAACTTTTTGTCCAATCATTTGAGCATATTTAGCTACAATTTTATCTTTTTGTTTAGCTTTTAATTCTTGCTTATAATCATTTAATACTGCTACATTAATTTTGTTTGGTAAATCGGCAAATGTAAATGGTATATCAATTTGATCTGATAACATAGCATGGTCATTAAGTTTTCTAGCATCTGATATAGTAATATAGATTAATTTTTCTTCGGGTGTTTCTTCATTGAATTCAAAATCATCTTCTACAACCTCACCTGTTGTGTTGAACATTTTTACAACTTTATTTTCAAAGTTAGGAACTAAAACAATTTCAGCACTTTTATCAATGTTTTTAACAAAAGCTCTTTCTGTTGCTTGTCTGAAAATTTCCATAACATCTTCAAATTTAAAGTCGTTGTTTGTGGCAACTTCTTCAATTAATCTAAATAATTGAAACTCTTGTGAGTCATTAACTTCTATTTGTTTTTTTCTAATAGCCATATAATCCTCTTAAAATTTTATATATTCACTAATTTCAGATATATTAGACTTATCAATTTTGATTTTTCTAATTCTACCTTTTTGGTTTCATTCTAAATTAATGAAATCATCTTCAATTGATATTAATTTAGCGATTAATTCGTTTAAACCATCAAATGATTTTAATAGTTTAATATCTAAATATTTATCAATATATTGATCTATATTATCAAAGGTAACTGTTAAATCAGTTCCTTTTGATAATACTTCTAATGCAAAATCATCACCAAATCACTGTTGAGATTCTAAATATAATGAAAGTTGTTTTGAAATCTTTTCAACTTCTGATAAATCTCTAGTATCAACAGTAACTGAAAGTGTTTTACCAAACACTTCATCATTTGTTATTTTTGCACTTAAAATACTAGGAAATTGTTGTTTTAATAATTCTTCATTAAACATTTTTCCTCCTATGTAAATGATAAAGAGTTGCCGCTAAGCAACTCCTTTCTCTAACAATTTAATTTATGTATATATAATACAACATTATTAATTTTTATCATAAAGTATTTTTATTTTTTTATCACTTATCTATGGTTATTTTTCTAAAATTTACATATTTTTTATAAGCATCTTGAAACATTTGCGGCATAACAAGTTGAGAAAATCTAATTGTAATATCATAATTTAGAACCATAAGTGTATATACACAAATATCTCTATGATGTTTTTTTAAATATGCAGAAGGTTTTATTCAGGATCCATGTCCATACTTATATATTTTAATTTTCTTTTCCATCATGAGTTCAATTTGTTTAGGATAAGAAACTTTCATGAATTGTTTCTCGTATTTAAGATTTATTTGTCGTTCTTCGACTTTAGAAAATATAACACTATCTAAATCTTTTTTAGAACTTAGTAAATTATTATATTTTCTTCATTTTTTTAATGTGAAGTAAGTGAGGAGATATAACAATGAAATAAAGAAAGGAAGTATGAATGAAAAAATGTCAAACATTAAAAGAAGTTCGATTTTCAACCTAAAGTCTAAATATCATCCTTCTGATAATTTTGAAAAATTTAATTCAAGAACAATTGGAGTAATAGGAAATAATAATGCTATACCTATCAAGATAATAAAATAAAGGAGCGTTTCTTTTAAAGCAATGAAAAATATTTATCATTAATTTTTATTTCGTTTTTAATATAGTAATCCTTACACATAAGTGCTTGAATTTAATAAATTTTTCTTCTACTGAAAAGCAACATTCATAAAGAAGTAATGAAAGAAATAGAAATTAACATATTTTTAATCCTAGATTATCTTCTCTTATTTTTAGATTCATAAACATTTAGTCATTTTCTCCTTATTTATCTAAATCAAATTTAATTGTTTGGTTTATAGCATTAACTAGTGCATTTTTCCCTAATGGAATAATGCAATGTGGGTATGCATGACCTACATTTATGTTATAAACAATAGGCACATTTGATGGTAATTTTTCTTTTAATATATCTTGGTATTCATTGAAATAAATATTATCTTGTGGTTTACCTACTAAAACCCCTGATATTACATCAAAAATTCCGTATTGACTTAAAGCATGTAACATTGTTGCAAATAATTCTGGACTTGATTTAGATTCAGAAGTTTCTAATAATAATATTTTGTCTTTTCATTGTTCAAGAGATGGAAATATTTGATATTTATTTGTAATAGCATAAGCTTCTGAATCAGGATTTAGGAAATTCTTATATATAGATTCAATACATCCACCTAGTATTTCACCTTGAAATATTGGATTTCCTTGTAGTAAAATAAATCCTTCATTAGAATATATTTCTCTTTGGGTCCCCAAAGCATTAGGAGAAAAATCATTTCTTTCTTTATATCAGTATTTTGATGGTTTTATTTCCTTAATATTTCCAGTAGTGATAAGTTCATTAAAATACTTGTATGAATACGGTAGCATTTCATTTGATAATTCACAAATATCGGTTAAAAAAGCTTGACCGTAAAAAGTTTTTAAGCCTAGTTTATAAAGCATAAAATGATTAACAGTTGTATCTGAATAACCGAGAAAAACTTTATTTTTTGTAACTTTTTTTAATCTATCATTTTCAAATAAATAAGGAATTAATTTATATGTATCATTACCACCAATAGCACATAGTATAAGGTCTATATTATCATTCTTAAAAGCATCTATTAAATCTTGTGCTCGTTCTTGTGGATTATTACTAAGATGTTTTATACCTTTTAATGAATTAGGCATAATAGTTGTTTGCATTCCAAATTCACTAAGTCGTTGGAATCCTAAATGCAATTCATGCTTAACAAAATCCTCTCCTAATGCTCCACTAGATAGCGAAATTAAGCCACAATGTTTTAACATATATTCTCCATATTCTTAATATTTATCATCATATAAAAATTATATTTAATTTGATTAAGAATTTAATCAATTTAACTATATTTTAAATGCAAAAATGTACTTATTTATTATCTGTATTACTGTGCAGTGTTACGATTTGTATATCTCTTATATTCAATATGAATATAAGTTTTTTTTGCTAAAATATATAAAGTTATGAAAAATAGATGAAAGAAATTTTTAAAATTAAATAATTGAAAAAGATTTGTCATCGGTTTCATCACAATTATCTCAGCAATTATTGCTATTGTACTTGGAAGTACGCTGTATATCAGCAAAAATGTCAATAAGTCCATTGAGTATGGTGGTGGAGTCGAAGTCCTTGTTCAAGTTAAAAAAGACGGTAAAGATGCAGATAAGCAATTAACCGAGCAGGTTAATAAATCATTATTCGAAAGGCTGACTGGCGGAACTGGTTTAAATGGAATAACTGTTTCTTCAGAAGGTGATGGTAAGATTAGAATCACAAAAAGTGGTGCTATTACAGACTCGCAAAGAATTGAATTCGAAAAAGAGATTGTAGATAAACCTATTTTAACCATTACAAATGCTGAATTGCAACCATTATTCTATGATGGAAATTTCAAAATTGGTAATTCAATTAATACTACACCTGTAGATGAATTAAAACCAAATAATTGAATTCCGCCATTTAAACAAAATTCAGCTAGTGTATCTTCTAATACACAAGATGGTAAAACATCAGTTTCACTAAAATTAGAAAATAATGATGCTGTATTACAATGAACAAAAGCAACAGAATATGTATCAAGTCAGCAAGATCACAGAATGTTAATGTGATTAAACATAGAAAAACTTCTTAAACTTGCTCAAAATAGATATCCTGATGATTGAGAAGCTTCTGGTCATAATTTATGAAACTTTATTCATGTAGGTAATCAAGCTACAAGTATTGAATATAGTCCAAATGGTCAGCCGAAATACACATATAATGCATTAAAAACACACCAATTTAATGCTAGAGAATATTTAATTTCGGATGCTAATGTTAATGGACCATTAAACACAGCTGATGTACAAATTACAGGTAATTTCACACCACAAGAAGCAAGTGAATTAGCTAATAAAATTAATTTTGGTTTAAGTGATTATGAATTAAGTGTTTTATCTAATATTTATTTAAATCCAAATTTAAATGCTAATGCATTTGATTATGCAATGTATGCTGGGATTGTTATTTTTACGTTAATCTCATTATTTATGTTAGTTAACTACGGGTTACTAGGGGCATTAAGTACAATATCAATTGCCTTATATATTTTCTTAACACTACTTATTTTCACAGTACTTCGTGGAGAATATTCACCAGCTACAATAGCTGCTTTAATCATTGGTATTGGAATTAGTGTGGATGCAAATGTTATTACTTATGAAAGATTAAAACGGCAAGTATACACTGGTGATTCACTGAAGAAGTCCTTCAGGAATGCTAATAAGCTTTCCCTTTCATCTATTTTAGATGCCAATGTAACTACTATAATTGTTGGGTTTATCCTATTTTACTTCGGAACAAAAGAAGTAAGAGGATTCTCGGTTACATTAGTACTTTCTATCTTATTTACTCTTTTAATCATGTTAGTATTTTCTAGATTTTTAGCTACTATGTTAGTTAACTCTGGATTACTAGATGATAAGTTATATCTTTTAGGAATTAGAAAAAGATATATTAACCATAAAACTAAACTTGGTATCGCTGTTGAAAACAATAATTATTTAAAACAAGCAAAATGATTCGCACTAGGTTCACTAATTTTCGTGCTAATAGGAATAATTGTATTTGCTTCAATTTCAGGAGCTAAAGGACAATTTTGAGGCGGATTTAATTTAGCTCTTGAATTTAGCGGTGGAACTAATATTACTATTACAGCTGATGTTGGTGCACAATTAACTAATGCTCAAGCTTTAGAAATTAAAAATGATTTAATTGCAAATGCACAAAAAGTTGGAGTAGTTGATATGGATTCAATTATTTCAATTAGTAGAGTAAGTTCTTCAAGTGATAATTGAGCTATTTCAATTAAAACACCTCAAACATTAAATGTAGTACAATTACAACAAATTAAAGATATAGTCTTACAACACGAATCACTTCTTAAAGTTATTGATTATTCAATTTCTTCCCTTGAAGCTCAAAAACTTGTATTAAATGCAGTTATAGCAACAGCAATAGCATTTGCTGGTATCATTCTATACTTACTATTTAGAATGAGTTGAACATATTCTCTAGCTGCTATTATTGGATTGTTACATGACTTCTTAATGGTTATGGCTTTTATTGTTATAACAAGATTACAAGTTTCAACCATTATTGTAGCCGCAATGCTTTCAATACTTGGATTAAGTATTAATGATACTGTGGTTACATTTGATAAGATTAGAGAAACAATTAAAACACAATATATTAATAAAATTTTAGATAAGCAAGATATTGACCACATCGTTAATAGCTCAATAGCGGAAACATTAAAGAGAAGTTTATACACTTCAGGAACAACAATTCTAGCTATTTTAGTTCTATTATGTTTCAACAATGCAACTGATTTCTCATTTAACATTGTTATGTTATTTGGTATTTCAATTGGAGTTTATTCATCTATTTACATTTGTTCATGAGTATGATCAAAACTTGAATTACATCGTCAAGGAGTTATTGCACGTAGAATTAAAACCGGATACTGAGATATCAATCATCCTGATGAACAAACATTTGTTGGAATTAATGACTATATTTAATATTTATTAAAAACAGCATCTTTTACTTGCTGTTTTTATAATAATGTTAAAAAACTAATATAATTTAAATATCAAAAAATAAGGAGACAATATGGCTAAATTTATAGATGAAGTTTATGTAAATATTCAAGCTGGCCGTGGTGGAGATGGAATGGTTTCATTCCGCCGTGAAGCTCACGTAGATAAAGGTGGGCCTGATGGTGGAGACGGTGGACGTGGAGGTAATGTTTACTTCGTTGGAGATACCGGAAAAAACACTTTACTAGCTTTTTATAAAAATAAACATATCGTAGCAAAAGATGGTATTAAAGGTGGACCTAAAAACCTTTATGGTGCTAATGCTGAAGATACTTACATTAAAGTTCCAGTTGGTACTTTAGTATACAATGGTAAAAAATTAATTGCTGATGTAATTGAACCAGATGTACCATATTTAATTGCTAAAGGTGGAAAAGGTGGTCGTGGTAATACTAAATTTAAAACAGCTAGAAATACTGCACCTAGAATTAGTGAAAACGGAATGCCGGGTGAAAAATTTGAAGCTCATATTGTTTTAAAAATTTTATCTGATGTTGGTGTAGTAGGAAAACCTTCTGCAGGTAAATCAACCTTTTTAAATGCTATTTCAAATGCTAAAGCTAAAGTAGCTGATTATGAATTCACAACACTAGTACCACAATTAGGAATGGTTAAATTCCACGATGATTCTTTCACGGTAGCAGATTTACCTGGATTAATTAAAGGTGCTTCATTAGGTAAAGGACTTGGAATTCAATTCCTAAAACACATTGAACGTTGTAGAGTTATAGCTCATATTATTGATTTTGGTTCAGAAGAAAAAGATCCAATTGAAGATTATGAAATCATTAATAATGAACTTAAATCATATAATTTAAAACTTGAAAATAAGCCACAATTAGTTATTGCTAATAAATCAGATTTAGATGATTTCCAAGAACATTTAGCACAATTTAAATTAAAATATCCTGATGTGCAAGTAGTATGTATATCAGCTATTCATCGTGATAATTTAGATGAAGTTAAAGCTAAATTGTGAGATATGATAACTAAACATAATTTAGAAGCTGTTGAAGAAGAGCAAGAAGAAGAAACAGTTATTGAATACGAACCTGATTATGTAATCAAAAATCCATACAAAGGATACTTTGAAATCGAAGGTAAAAAGATTGAAGAACTTTACCATAGAATCCCAATTAATACCTTTGATAACTTATTAAGATTTAATAATATCTTAAAGAAAATGGGAGTTTGAGAAGAACTTGTTCGTATGGGAATTGAAATCGGAGATACTGTAAGTATTTATGGTTTCCAATTTGAATGAACGGATGAAAAATAGTATAAAAAATTACCGAAATTATCCTTCGGTATTTTTTTATCTAGGTTTAGCTATTAAAAAGTTAATATTCTTGCCTTTGGCAGATCATTTTTCTTCATATCCAGTACGAACATTATTTTCATTATATTTTGAATTATGTAAATCACGAGTGAAATCAATAATATCTCAATTATTATTTGCTAAAGATTCTAGTGAATAATCAAATAACTTATCATTATCAGTTTTAAATAATAACTTGCCTACTTGTGGAGTTAATAATTCTTTATATTGTGCTAAAAAAGTTTTGTATGTTAATCTTCTTTTCTCATGAGCATTTTTAGGTCATGGATCTGAAAAAGTAAGTCAGATTGTATCAATATTTCCGCTAAATAATTCATTTAAATTAGCAGCATCTTTAGTAACAATAAAAAGATTATTAGTACCTAATTCATTAATCTTTTTAAGGATTTTATTAGCTACTGTAGGATATTTTTCAAAAGCTATATATCTAATGTTTGGATTATTTTTAGCAAGTTGAGCAATCATTTCACCTTTTCCAGCACCTATTTCTAAAACATCATTATGATTTAAATGAAAAGGGAATTCCTTAATTAGGAATTGTGATACATTTAAATTTGCTTCTGCATTTTTGTCAAATCTTAATCTCATAGTTTCATTATTATAAATGATATTTTTAATTTAATAAATAAAAGGTTTTCAATAGCATGCTGTATTAATTTAATCCATGTTTAAATGTTTATTAAATAGTAACTGAATCTTTATAGTAAAAGTCTTTTAACTTATCTATAGTTATAAAAGTTCATTTATTAATTAATAAATGATTAATTAAATATGGAATAAAAACTTCAATTTCTTGACTTGTTCCGAAAGTAAGAATTCTATGACAATTTGAACATAATGGAATGAGATTTTCAAGTGAATCTACATTTTTATCATTTTGTTTACAAAATAAATCGGCATTTGAAAAAGGTAATATATGATGAGCTTCAAAATAGTATTTATTGTTTCTTGTAATAAAAGTATCATGATGAAGTTCAAAAACTTTATTATTATGTTTTATATTTGAAACCTTATCACTAAAATAGCATTTATCTACATTTTCTAGGACTAATTGTTTTATTAATTGATTTCTAATTCGTTTAATAGGTTCATTGATATTATTATCTACATCGGACGGAATAAATAAATCGTTTTCAATATTGATATTCGAAATATATTTATCAATTATATGTTGATAAGTGGGATTTATAATTAATTGTTTTTTATCCTCTAATAAAAGATTTATCGCTTTAAATGAACATATGCATCATGAATAAAATTTTAATCTAGCATTATCTTTGGTTGTTGATTCTTTATTTTTAGCATTATCCTTTGTAATATTGTTGTAATATTCTTCCTTAAATATCTCAATATCTGTGATATCAATCATTGTATTACTGATAAATTTTTTATTTATATGTTGAAATTTATCAAGCATTACAAAGAAAATTCTAAAAGGATATAAATGCATATTATCAGTAACTTTATAAAGTGAATTAGATGGATATTTAACATCTAATAATAGTCTTACAAAAGAATCAATTAAATTAGATAGTAACTCATTTGATTTTGTAGTTAAATAATTATTTCATTTCTCATAAAAATCAACACCTGCAAAAGTAATCCGCATTTTCTTAATGTTTCCGTCATCATATATTTGCAGTAATTTATAGAAAACTAATGATTTTATTAAGTGTCCTTTAACAGTATTTGTGTCATAAATAATATGGTATTGTGTTAATTTAGCTTGTAAATAATCAAATAATTCTTGTAATGTTACATTATTGTATATAAAATCTTTATCCTTATTATTCATAAAATATTGTAATGTGTGATAAGAATAAAAATTGCAAATATATTTAATATTGCGTTCTTCTACTACAGGAATTACATTGCTTAATTCACCATCAAATATTCTTTTATTACCTGGAGCTCGTCAAAATTGTCTTTTATTTATTGAATTTCTTCAAGACATCTTTATTTTCCTTTAAAAATAAGTAAAAGATTTTTGGTGGAACAGATTCTCCAATAATTTGACGGACTAAATTTTCGCTAGCCCATTCAGGTACTTGGAATGTGTCATCTAATCCAGTTAATAAAAAGATTTCTTTTAGTGTTAGAACTCTAGCATCAGAATATGTTCCATCAGGATTTAATCTTCCTGGATGAACATTATTTTGACTTGAAATAGAACCATTAGCCATTGTAATTGTTGGAGATGGTTTATCTCATTCTATTCTTTTGTATGTTGTTGCAAATCCTTTGATTCTTTGACCATCAGTTTTTACTGGGTAATTTGTTTCATTATGTAAAGCAGATTTTCCAGTTGGTGTATTTCTCATTCAACTAATTTGTCTATCACTATGTGTTTTTGCATTATGATAAGGAATAGAAGAACATTGACCAGGTTCGAGTGAAGGTAGATGTTCAATCGCATCACGAACAGAGGTTATAGGTGTGGGTTGTGACATTTTGAATTTTTCATTTGAAATAATAACTAATGCTCTTTTGCGGTCTTGCGGTGTATCAAATTCTTTAGAATTAACTGTATAAAAATCAATGTGTTTATATAAAGAAGATAATTCTTTAATAATGTAATCCTTTATTAAGATTAATTCATTGTTAACAAATATTTTTGTCTTGTAAAGTTGCACAACATTTTCAATCATAATTAATTTAGGTTTAGTTAATTTAATGAATTCTACTACTTGTACAATTAGTAAATTTCTGACATCATTTGGATCATTTTTACCAGCTACACTCATACCTTGACATGGTGGAGTAGCGATAAGTATTTCATTACCTAATTCTTTATGTTTGTTAATTAGAGTATTAAAAATCTTTTCATCTGTAATATCACCAGCAATTGATAAACAATTTGGATATAAGAAAGAATGATATTGAGCTCTTTTAAGTAATAATTCATTTGATAATGATAAATTTAGATCAAGTTTATCAAGATAAAATGTTCCAATTCCTGCACTAGAAAATAATGAAGTTACACCAATTTTTTTATTCATGTTTACCACCTTTTATTTGTAAATTAATTTTAGCAAAAAGGAGATTAATTTTATTAAATAGATTAAAAATCTATTTAAAGTTTATGTTGTTTAATTTGGTAAAATAAACACATGTTAAGAATAGTTGCAGGTAAATATAAAGGGCTTAAAATCGAACAACCAGATTCAAAATTTACACGTCCTACTACAGATAAAGTTCGTGAGGCTGTGTTTTCATCTTTACAATTTAAACTTGAAAATACCACTTGTTTAGATCTTTTTGCTGGATCCGGAGCTTGGAGTATTGAGTCTATTTCAAGAGGAGCTATTAAAGTGGATAGTGTAGAAAAAAACAAGGTTGTTTATAAAATAATTCAACAAAATATCGCTAAATTACCAGATAAAAATAGCATTAATTTAATCAATAATGATGCTTTAATGTTCTTGGATAAAACAAAAAATACTTATGATTTTGTCTTTATTGATGCACCTTTTATTCAATATGATTTAGTTTCAAAATGTTTAGCTAAATTAGTGCAAAATAATTTATTAAAAGAAGATTTTGAAATCATATTGGAAACTGATAATTTTAGTAACATTATTCTTCCGAAAGAATTAAAAGTTTATAAAAATAAGAAATATGGAAAGATTGAGATTTTATACTTATGTCAGAATTAAAAAAATATCAAGTTGGTGATAAATTAATAATAAATTGTAGTGATATTAGTTATGAAGGACTAGGAGTTAGTCGATTAAATAATTATGCTATATTTACCTCTAATTTATTTCCTGATGAACAAGCTCAAGTTACTTTAAGTAAAGTAACAAGTAAATATGCTTTTGCTACTGTGGATAAATTAATTAAAGTATCTCCATATAGAAATAAGAATCAATATGATTGTTATAATTCAGCTCCTTTAATTAATTTAAATTATCAGCAACAAATTGAATTCAAGAATAATTATTTTAAAACTTTATTATCGTGAAATCTAGGCAATGAAATATTACAAGTTTATAAGGATTTTTCTCCTTCTTTAGTAATTACTAATTATCGTAATAAAGTTCGTTATCCATTGATAAAACAAGATCATAAATTAGTGCTTGGAGAATATGATATCAAGTCAAATGATTTACATATAGCTAATAATTACATTCAAAATATGCATATTATTAATCAATGTTTAGATGAGGTTCTCGCTATTGTAAATAATTATCTAGAATCAAATAAAAAGAAAAATGCTATTAATTTTTATAATGAAATAATAATTAGAGCTAATCAGGATAATAAAGTTTCTTTAGCTATGGATATACATTCTGATTATGATATTCCTAATTCGATAATTGAATCTATTAAAGATATTGAATATATTGTTGATTTTAATATTATTAAAAAACATAAAGTAAAAAATATTTTTACTAAAGAAGAATTTGTAATGCAAATAGCAAATAAAGAATTTATTTGCAATATAAATTCTTTTTTCCAAATTAATATTAATGTAGCTCAAAATATCTTTAAGCAAATTAAAGAATATATTTCTAAATCTTTCGAAAACATTATTCTAGATGCTTATTGTGGAGTAGGAACAATCGGACAATTAGTAGCTAGTGATCATAAAGTTATTGGTAGTGATATCGTTCAATCAGCTATTATTAATGCTAATAGAAATAAAGAAATAAATCAAGTGCAAGCTAGTTATTTTGTAGGGGATTCTGCAACCATATTTAAAAAACAAATTAAAGATTTAACCAATACATTTTTAATTCTAGATCCACCACGTAGCGGAATAACACCGCAATTTATTCATTGAATTAAACAAAATAAAATTAAAAATATTATTTATATGTCTTGTGATGTTAAAACCTTAGTAAGAGATTTAAAAGAATTAAATGATTTATATGAAATTAAATCAATTCAAGGATTTGATATGTTCCCAAATACTGCACATATTGAAGCTTTAAGCATATTAAAAATTAAATAAAATACTTAATTTTTTACTCATTAATGTTATTATATATAAGCATATAGCTGACAGCTGCTTATAAAGTAGAGGAAAGTCCGTGCTAGCACCACCTGCAATGGTGGTAGTGATTGCGCTTAGCCCAATAAGCTATGGATATAAGGAAACTTATAGACGACTAGTGCCACAGAGACGAGAGAAATGAAACGGGTAAACTCCGCAAGCTAGAAACTCAAATTTTGGTAGAGGAATTCAAGCTAAGAACTCAATGAAGCTTGGAAATATCTATTTATAGATATTAGATAAATTGTCAGCACTGTAGTAATACAGAACAGAACACGGCTTATGATGCAACGCTCATTACGAGCGTTTTTATTTGCTTGTTTTGTATATAAGGGAATTATGATGATTAGGTAATTGATTGATATCATTAAGTTTTCTATATCTATGTATTAGAAGTTTTAGAAAATAATTATTAATTATTTATTATGTATTAATGATTAATTAAGGAATATAGAAAGATTTATAAATTAAAAAGCTGTCAATCCACCTAATCGTGAGCTAACAGCTTTTTTTGTGTTCCTTGTATAATAAAATTGCAAATCTAAAGGAAGGAACTAACTTAATTATAATGTTAATAGATTTGAAGTATAACAAAAAAGAGTATTTTGCATAAAAATTGAGGAAAAAGTATATCAAACGGTTATATCAAAAACTCAAAGAGAAGCATATTATCATTTTGCAATAATGGATTCACTAAATGATAACGAAATAAACAAAATCCATAAGGACATAAACAAACTCAGAGAGCAAAATATAACTCATTTCAACATGGAAAAGCTAGCTATTATGTTTAAAAATTTCGCAACACATGAAACACTGAATGATATTTCAAAAACAATGAACGTATCAGCTAAAGTTCTCAAGCAAAATTTAAAACTAGCTATGTGAGATTACACAGCAGAAGACTCATACAAATTTTGCAGTAATTGTAAAAATAGACTAACAACAATTTTTAAAGTTTCACATCGTGAATGAGTTCAGCTCAAAATGCAAAATGTTCAAAATCCAGTTCAACAAATTCATGAAAACACAATTTCAAAATGAGATGATATTGTTCGCTTCTGAAGGTTTTGAAGTAAACAACACAGAATCGTTAAGAGAAAATTATCTAAAGGTATTTTACTTTCAGATAATGAAAAGAAATTTGAACCACTAATATCAGTAACGACATTCTTGGATTACTATAAAGAACAATTGAAGGATAAAAATGCTTTTATACCTACGCCACAAGCTTTTTTTATTACTTTATGGATTAAGAATATGTTAAAGATGTTGATTTCTCTATTTTTATTTTTGAAATCAAAAGAGGTATTTCAAAATCTAATTGAGATAAACTACGTGGCAAGAGAAAAGCCTAAAGGAGTGCAATCTAAGAAAATTAACTTTGGTATTTCTATTCATCTCGCACCATTAACAATTAGAAACAGAGAAGAATTTGGACATTATGAAATGGACACAGTAATTCTTAATTTAAGAGCTAAATATTGCATTCTTACCTTGCTAGAAAGAAAGACAAGAATGTTATTTGGGATATTAACTCGGCGAGATGCAGATTCAATAAAAGAATCACTTCTTAAATTGATTAATCATCACAATTTAACCATTTTATCTCTAACCATAGACAATGGTTCGGAAAATGTGAAGTTAAATGAAATAAGAGAAATTCCTGTTATTTACAAGTGCGATACATATTCATCATGACAAAAGGAAGCATAGAAAATGCTCATAAAAAATCAGAAACTTTCTACCAAAAGGCAAGTTTCCGAGATATGTTAATTTTGAATATATTTCACAAATGTTCAACGCAATAAATGATCAATATCGTGATTTTATTGATGATAAAACAGGCAGAATAATCAGGTTAAAAACTTCTAAATATTTCAACAGTTTCGTCTAAATAACAAAGAATTTTAAGCTCAGGCTTTATTTTTCTTCACGCTTTTGGAACATTTTTGTAAAATTTATACAGCAATATTGAGGAACTACTCAATTTACCACTTAGGTGGACTTTCAACTTTTTAATTAATAATATAGAAAGATTAAATATTTCTATATGAATATTAATAATTTAATAAAATTAAATTATTAAAAGATACAAGGAGTTAGGATGAATAAAACAAAAAAGCAATTAGTATTAAATTGAATCAAGGAACAAGAATTAAATAGTAATTTATCTCAAGAACAAAGAGATATTTTTGCTATTATTCGTGAAGCTATTAATACTAAGAAATATGGATTAGTATTCGAAGAAAAAGATGAAGATATTGTTACCAAAGAACAAAATAGTATTATAACTTTAGAAAAAATAGATCAAATAATAACTGATAAAAATAAAGATCTAAATTTCTTAATTGAAGGAGACAATTATTTAGCATTAAAACTGCTGCAAAAAACTCATAAAAATAGAATTGATGTTATTTATATTGATCCGCCTTATAATACTGGAAACAAGACTGGTGGTGGAGGTTTCTTCTATAATGATAATTTTGTAGATAAAGATGATAGTTTTAAGCATTCTAAATGATTGTCATTTATGCAAAGAAGACTTCTACTAGCGAAAACATTATTAAGCGACAATGGAGTAATTTTTATTTCAATAGATGATCACGAGCAAGCTCAACTAAAAATTTTATGTGATGAAATATTCGGCGAATCAAATTTTGTAGGTCAAATTTCAAGAGCAACAGGAACCACAACAGGACAAGATGCTAATAAAATAGGTAGTTCTCTTGACTATTGCTTAGTATATAGACAATCAGAAAACTTCATACTTAAAGGTATTGAAATGGACGATAATGATAAAAAGAGATTTAATGACTCTGATGAAAAAGGTTTATTTTCAAAATTACAATTAAGAAAAACCGGCGCAAATGATAGAAGAGAAAATCGTCCAAATCTTTTTTACCCACTAATTGCTCCTGATGGTACAGAAGTGTATCCTATTGGACCAACTGACTACTTAAGCTGTTGACGTTGAGGGGCCTCTACTTATAAAGAAGCTGTTAAGGATAACTTAATTATTTGAGTTAGAAATGAAAAAACTGAAGAAAAAATAATTGATGGATATAAAAAATCTAAATGAGCTCCTTATGTTAAATATTATCTTGAAGGTAGAACTAAAAAAATATCTAACTTACTAGTAAAAATTGATGGAAATAAAAAAGCATCATTGGAACTAAAAAATATTATAGGTGTTGTGGATTCGTTTAATAATCCCAAACCATTGGAATTTGTCAAACTATTAATAGAAATATCATCACAAAAAAATTCAATCATCCTTGACTTCTTTGCGGGTTCTGGAACCACTGGTCACGCTGTTGCTCAGCTAAATGCTGAAGATGGTGGAAATAGAAAATACATCTTATGTACTTTAGATAAAGAATATGACACAAAAGAAAAGAAATGAAACTACATTGCTAAAGATGTAACATTCAAACGTTTATCTAAAATACAAGAAGAATTACCACATAATGTTATTTATCAAAAAATCAATACTATTAATAAAAATGAAATTATTGAATCTAACTATGATAACAAATACTTTGATGAAATAATGAATTCATGTGTTGAATTAATTCAATTTCAATTAGGCAAATTAATTGATAATTCAGATGTTTTATTAGCATTAAATAAGGAACAATTTGATTCATATTCTGATACACAACTTCTTAACTCTAAATTAATCTTTATTAATGAAAATGAAGTAGATTACATTTCACATCCTTTAATTGAAGAAATTAAAGATAAAATTATTATTCTTCCAAATAAATACTATGAAAACGAACTTAAAGAAATAGGATATTTATGATAACAAATATTAAATTTAAAAAATTCCAACAAAGAGTAATTGAATCATTAACAAATTTTATTCTTGATAAAAATACAAGTGAATTAAATAACGCTTTAATATTAAAATCACCAACAGGATCAGGAAAAACATTAATGTTATTGCAAAGTATTGTTAATGCTATTAACAATAGTAATAATGAAAATTTGGTTTTTGTTTGAATTACACCTGGTAAAGGTGATTTAGAACAACAATCATATGAAAAAATGATTAAATTTTATCCTGAATATTCATGTGCAATGTTAGATGATGCTTTAAATAATGGTTTCCAACCAAATACAACTTATTTTATCAATTGAGAAAAAATAACTAAATCAGGAAATAAAGCAACTAGAGATGGAGAAGTTTTAAACATTCATGATCAAGCTTTTATAGCGAGAGAAAATAATAATTATCAATTTATTGCAATTATTGATGAGGAACATTACAACAACACTAAAAAAGCTTATGATTTCTTAAATGATCACATTAAACCATATAAAACAATTAAAGCTTCTGCTACTACAATATCGAAGAAGAAAAATATTAACTTTATTGAAGTTAGTGATCGTGAAGTAATTGACGAAGAATTAATTACTCGTTCTATCTTTATTAATCCAGAAGTTAAAACAAAAGAGACTTTAGAAGATTTTGAAAACGAAGCTTTAATTCTTATTAATACAGCTGAAAATAAAAGAGTGCAAATTGCTGATCAATATGAAAAAATAAATTCACAATATCAAATTAATCCGCTTGTATTAATCCAAATGCCAAATAAATCTGATGAATATATTGAATATATTAAAGAAGATGTACTTAGACCACTTGATATAACAACAGATAATGGAAAATTAGCTATTTGATTAGATAAAACAAAGATTAATTTAGATGATATAGAAAATAATAATTCACCAGTACAATATTTAATCTTTAAACAATCAATGGCAACAGGGTGAGATTGTCCTAGATCTAAAATTCTAATTAAGTTAAGAGACAATATGTCAGAGGATTTTGAAATCCAAACTATTGGTCGTATTCGTAGAATGCCACATCAAAAACATTTTGATAATGATTTATTAGATAATTGTTTCTTATATACTTTTGATGCTAAGTTTAAAGATTCAGTTATCCAGCAAACTTCTGGAGTTGAAGTTACTATGTTATCATTAAAAAGCGGATTTAGTGATTTCAAACTTCCGAAAGAAGAAAGAAATGATAACCAAACAATTTTTGACCATGCTAAATGAAAAGAAACTCTTGAATCATTTTATGATTATATGGTTAAGAAATATGACCTTAAAAAAGGTGATTTCATTGGTAATTTAGCTAAATTAGAAATGAATGGATATAATCCTGATTTCAGTTATTTACATGATGATTTATTGCAAGGACAAAGTGATAGCATTTCACCAGATTTACAAGATAAATTAATTGTTAGAGATATTTCTTACAATTTTAACCTTAAAGCTCATCATAATGATGAAGGACACACAATTGATAAGTTAAGAAAAATACTAGGGATTAACAGAGAACAATTAGCTGAAATGTTTAATGCTTTATGAACTTCAACTCGTGCTAAAACATATTTTAGAAGATATCAAATTATTGATATAGCTAATAATCGTCCTTCGATTTTTATGATTAATAATCGAGAACAATTAGCTGAAGAATTTAGAAACTTTTTAGCTTCAGTTAAAGTGGAGATAAATCATTCTTTATTCCCTGAAGATAAAATTAAAAGAACTCTTTGATATATTCCTTTCCAAGATTTAATTCCTTATGATTCGGCAATTAAAAAATCTAAACCTTTAGACAAAAATGTTTATAAAGGTTATGATACTTCAATGATAACTACAGCAAATAAAATCCATTCATGATCAGAAAAACTATTTGAAGAAAAAATAAATAAAGCTCAAAACGTTAAATGATATTACAAAAATGGGGATAAAGGAAAATCATACTTCTCTATTATGATTCGTAGAGAAGTAGCAAACAAACAGCAATTATTTTATCCTGATTACATCTTACAAGATACTGATGATAACATTTGAATCATTGAAACTAAAGGTGGAATTGATTTCAAAGATCAATCTAAAGATGTTGATAAATTCAGTGAGCAAAAATATGAATCATTAAAAATGTATGTTGATTTTTATAATCATGAATATAGTGAAAAGAAATACAATTTAAAATTTGCTTTTGGCAGAGATCATGAATCTATACCGGGTGAATTGTTCTTATTACCAAATCATGATAAATATATAGATAATTTAAATTCAAAAGAATGAATACCAATGGAAGAAATATTTAAATAAACAAAATACATAGTTTTATGTATGTAATTTTAAAGTATTAAAATCATATAGCTCTATATTTTGGGACTATATGATTTTTAATATTTACAACTTGGCAACTTTGTATTTTTTATGTTTTTATTTCATTTCATAAAATAATGCTTTAAAATATTTCATATTTTAAAAGTAAGGAATCATATGAAAGATAAAACCCCTATACAGAAGATTAAAATTTTATTTTGAAGTGTACTAAGTTTTATAATTGCTATAGTTTCTATCATATTAGTTAGTTACAAGTTTTCAAATCCATTTAAGCCTTCATTTTATAATTACAAATCTTACATGTCAAAAAATAATATAAACAAAATCGAAAAAGATTTTACTTATAAAGTATTTGATGAAATCAATGAATTTACTAATGCTTTAGTTAATAATAAAACACTAGCAGGAATCGGAAGTGATTTCCAAGCTGTTAATTTAATTAAAAAAGGATTAATTAAGGAAATAGATTTCAAGAAATTATTTAGAGCTTCTAATCCTAATGAATTTACTAATGAAATTTTAGCTAAATTGGATTCCAATGAATATTTAAAAGAAGTGTTAAAAAATACTTATACTCCAATTGTCTTTCAACATTTAGAATCTTACGATGAAGCTTTGAAAACTGATTCAAATGGAAAACCTTTTACACAACCGAAACATTTATGAAAATATTTTATTCCTTACTTTGCTCAAGATGGAATGGTAGCATATAATACTAACAAAAATCCTAATGT
Source organism: Mycoplasmopsis verecunda (assembly GCF_033546915.1). Lineage (NCBI taxonomy): Bacteria > Bacillati > Mycoplasmatota > Mycoplasmoidales > Metamycoplasmataceae > Mycoplasmopsis > Mycoplasmopsis verecunda. The sequence continues at coordinate 633,649 of NZ_CP137850.1, read as the reverse complement.
TAATCATGATATTTCGTATGAAGAACTCGAAGCAAATACTAAAAAATTAATGGTTAAATATGATTTAAATCAATCTTCAGAAGATAATAAAACTCCAGAAAACATTAATCCATATTCATTACTTAATGAACTAAATTTGTTACATGATAAAGGTTATAACAACTTCATTGTTACTGATGCAATTAGAACAAATATGCTATATTCATCAGGATATAATTTCCAAAATAATAAATTAGATTTAATACCTTATACTGGTCATACTACAGCACAAGATTACAAGAATCAAATTGATCAATTTGGGGAATTAATTGCTCATGCTACATCATTTCCAATTAAAGATTCTAAACATATTTCACTTGATGGTGATGGACAAGATATCGTATTTAAGATGTTAAATCCTAGTAATCATCAAACTGATGCAGCTATTGTTTATAATGGTGATATGTTAGATATGTATTATTCTGAAGATAATTTTGCTAGTGTAAAACAAGGAACTGTTAAAGGATTTAAAATTGCTCAAAATATCTTGCTTGTTGATGGATTAGTAGTAGCAAGTAATATTAATAAAGAGTATGAAGATAAATTATATGAAGTAATGAGTAAATCAATTTTTCAAAATATTCAATTACCATTTCTAAATATTATTAAAACAGATAATTTTAATGATGAAGATGGCTTTAAGAAATATGCTACAAAAATATATGAAGATTATTTAACTGAAGTGTTAAAAAGACCATATTTTAATGATATTAAGCTATACGAAAAATTATCTAAGAACTTAAGAGTATTATACGAAAAGACATTAGATGATATTAATGCTCTGGATTTATATAATGATTTTGTGCATCAAAATATTATTGAAAATGAAGAAATATATAATATTTTCAAAACTTATAGTCAGGATTTATTTGGTGATACAAATGAAGCAAATTTAAAGGATAATATTATTAATTTATTAAATCATGTTGATTTAGATAATGAAACTTTTAAACATAATGTAATTGATAAATCTTATAGTAATATTGATAATTTTACTTTTATCAATTACACGCCTTCAAATCTATATGATTATAAATTTATAAAAAGAAACTACTTTATTGAAAATAATGCTGTAAATCAAACGGCTTTAGGTATTTTTGAAATTGAAGATAATGAGCAATTAGGTATTCAACATAAAAGAATTGAATTTGTTGATGAAAAATTACTTTCATTAATTACAACCTATTACTTTATAAAATACAAAGGGTAAATATCATTAGCAATTTATTGCTAATTTTATTTTGCTTTAAAAATAGTAGATGATATAAAATTATTATATGAATTCAGCAAACAGAGATAAAATTGAAGAAAAAATAAAAAATATACCACATAAACCAGGTGTCTATTTATGAAAAAATAGTGCAAACGAAGTCATTTATGTAGGTAAAGCTAAAGATTTAAGAAAAAGGTTAAGCAATTACTTAAATGGTTCTTTAAACTCATATAAAACACCTAAAATGCTACAGGAAGCTATTGATTTTGAAGTATTTATAACTAATACAGAAAATGATTCTTTTCTGCTAGAAAATAATTATATTAAACAGTATTCGCCAAAATATAATATTAAATTACAAGATGATCGACATTATCCATATTTAGGAATAAAAATTCAAAAAAACGGACTATTAAGTATTGATAAAGAATATCGAATCAAAAATAAAACTAAGGATACTTATTACTATGGGCCATTTTCAACTAATAGCAATTTAGAAGATTTAGTTGATATTTTGCAAAGAAACTTTACTTATCAAGATGGGTTAGTTATTAAGCAATCTCCTTATGCTGAATCATTAAAAAAATATAAAAAAATAATTCATATTTTAAAATTCTCAGATAATGATTTTATTAATCAATTAACTGTTTTAAGAGATAAAAATAGTAAATTAAATAATTTTGAATTAGCACAGCAATATCACAATACTATTCAAACTTTACAAAAAATAAAACAATCTCAAGTTGTTGAATTAGAAACATATAAAAATATTGATGTATTTTCATTTAAAAAGATTAATGATGATTTTACAATTCAAATTGTATTTTATAGATATGGAATTCAAGTTGGTTCACTTCATTTCTTCTGCGATTCTCTAGATTTACAAATTCAAGATTTTATAGCTGAATATTTAAATAATTATTACCGAAGAAATATTGTTCCAAATAATATTTTGCTAGATGAAGAATATAGAGATTTAAATTTTGAAGATGCATTCATTAATAACATTATTATCTTTCCAAAAAGTGGTATTTTAAAAGAAGTAATAACACTTGCTAATATTAATAACGAAAACAATATTAAATTAAATTACAATGAATGAAAATACAAGCATTCAAATACTCAAGATGCTTGAGATGAATTAGAAAGTATATTAAATAATGGTAATCCTATTAAAGAAATATTTATATTTGATAATTCACATTCTGCTTTAAAAAGCTCTGGTGGAGTAGCTTGTTGCTGACAAAATGCTAAACAAATAGAATACAAATCATTTTCATTTAATCATGAAGTTGAGTTTGCTCAAATGAATAAACATTCTGATGTACAACTTATGTATTTAACTGTTTTTAAGTTTATTAATGAATATTCTTCAAATTTAGATAAAAACACCATTTTTATTGTAGATGGAGCAATAGCTCAAATTAATGAAGCTAAATATGCTTTAAAAGAAAATGAAATAGATTACATCAAGGTATATGGCCTAGTTAAAAATGATAAACATAAAACAAGTTATTTAATAAATGATGCTAATGAAATACTTGAAATATCCCCAAAAGTTTTTACTTTATTATCGCTAATGCAAAAAAATGTTGATGATTTTGCAAAAAGTGCTATGCATAAAAGATATAAAGCAAATTCTCGTAAAAATTCTTTACTTAATATAAAAGGAATAGGACAGCAAACTGAAAGTAAATTATTAAATGTATTTAAAAACTATGCTGATATTAAAAATGCTACATATGAACAATTAGCACAAGTGATTGATAAGAAAAAAGCAAAAATGATTTATGATGAATATCATAAATAAGTAATTTTATATTTATATCTCTAGTTGAATACTGGGGATGTTTTAAATAATAAAAAATGCAATAGTATAAACTATTGCATACAAAGTTCTCTTTATTATTTAGAGTTCTTTTTTTCAAGTCTTCTGTTGAATCTATCAATTCTTCCAGTTGCTTTAACTTGTGCTCTTGATCCTGTGTAAACAGGGTGGCAACCTGAACAAACGTCTAATGTAAAGTTTGGTTTAACAGATTTGAAAGTAAATGATTTTTGACATGTTGAGCATTTTGCTTCAACTGTGTGGTATTCTGGGTGAATGTTTTTTTTCATAATAATTCTCCTTATGCTTAGTTACTATTTTGAGTAGAACTCAACAACTAAAGCATCCTTGATTTCTGGGTGTAATTCATTTCTTTCAGGTAATCTATCTAATTTAACAGTGAAGTCTTTTCTTGTTAATCATGAAGCAGCTTCACGGTTTTCCATAGCTTCTTTAATTTGTACATTTGTTCTTGATTTTTCTTTAAGAGTAATTTCTGATCCTACTGAAACAATCATTGAAGGGATGTTAGCTTTTTTACCATCAACAACAAAGTGGTTGTGGTTTACTAATTGACGTGCTTGTCTACGTGTTGCAGCATATCCAGCTCTGTAAACTAAGTTGTCTAAACGTGATTCAAGTAATTGAAGCATGTTTGTCCCTGTAATTCCTTTAGCTTTAACAGCTTTTTGGAATACTTTATGTAATTGTTTTTCGTTAACACCATATAAATGTTTAACTTTTTGTTTTTCGTATAGGTGTAATCCATATTCTGAAAGTTTTACTCTTTTATTTCCGTGTTGTCCTGGAGCATAAGTTCTTTTTTTACCTTTAGCAAATTCTTTTCCTGATTCAAGAATTGAAAATCCTAAACGACGTGATTTTTTAAATACAGGTCCTGTGTATCTTGACATATGATTTTCCTCTTTCTGCATAATTTAGAGGGTTTATTTCTAATTGGTTAAGTTTAACTTAATGTTTTCAGTTAAGCAGCTAACCTACTTGCAAGAAATAAATTGTCAAATTTAATTCCAATCATAATAAACTGCTGTTTTTATGCTTTTTAATTTTAGCAAATTACTAAAATAACCATATTATAAAAAGAATTTTTATATGTCTTGTATATAGTAGCAAAAGTATTAATGATTATAAAGTATAGGTGAATAGAAAAATATTTTGAATAATTATTACAACTAAAAAATGTTATTAATATATTTAAGTAAAAATATATCTAATTTATAAAAAAATAAACAAATAATATAGATTTTTTAAAATCTTATTATTTGTTTATGACTTATTTATTGAGTTAAAAGAGCTTTAATTTAAGTTTTAGTTATTCTTATTTCTTTTTTTATTTGTATAAAAGTATGCAAACATTCCTGAGAATAATACAACAATTGAAAGGATTAAGAATGATAATCAATATCATAAAGTATTGTTTTTACCATTAGCCTTATTTACATCACCATTTAATGCTTTAACATCATTTAATAGTTTATTAGTCATAGCTTCAATAGTTTCACTTGAAGCATTTGCTAAACCATTTGTTAGTAATGCTTTGTATTCAACCAAGTCTTTTACAAGTTCTGTTTGATTATTTAATGTAGCATACTTGAAGTTATCTGTATCTTGTACATCTTTAGCTTGCTTCATAGCATTAATTAAGTTCATCATTGATGTATTAATTGCTGTAGCATTTTGCGAATCGGTTACTACTTGTTCTGATGTAGTTGCACTATTAATTTGGTTTGTTAATGCTTCAATTTGTTGTTCGGTTAAGTTTGTTAAGTTACTTAAATCTTTGATAGCTTTTTCTTTAGCTAATTTTAGAGCATAAGCTTTTTGTGCTTCAGCATCATTTCCATCTAAAACTTTTTCACTATTACTTAAAGATGTTGCTAATTGCTCAATTTGAGAAGCATTTAGGTTTTGGTAAGCATTTTTTACAGCATCCTTAGCGACTTGTAAAGCTGAATCAAAACTAGCTTTTGAATCAGGTGTTGCATTTGTATAGTCAGTTGAATTCATTTTAGCTTCAGCATTTTTAATAGCTGAATTTAATGATTCAATTGCATTATTAAGCTCGCTAGCTTGTGTTTGAATTTGACTTATAGCTTCTGGTGTAGTAGCTTGATTAATTTGAGTTACATAAGCATCTTTTTGTTCTTGAGTTAAGTTGGCAAGAGCATTAATTGCATTAGTTGCATTAGCTTGTGCAGTTTTTAGTTCGCCTATTTTTGCATTTAAAGCTTTAGCATCATCCAAAGCTTGTTGTACAGCTTCTGGTGTAGATGCAGAATTAATAGAGTCATCAACTTGTTTAACTTGTGCTGGTGAAAGATTTGTAAGCTTTTCTAATGCGTCTAAAGCTTTTCCTTTAGCTATATTTAATGCTTTATTGATTTCGTTTAATTTAGTTGCTTCTGTAACTATATTATTAATTTCTTCAATTGTTTTAGCTGAATTAATCGAATTAATGAAATTAGTTTTTTCCGCTTGTTTTAAACTTGATAATTTGTTAATTGTTTCAATAGCTTGTTGTTTCTTAGTACCTAATGTATTTTTTTCAATTGTTTCAATAGCACTTTGTAATGCTTTTGCTACTGTATTTATATATTCAGATGATGTTAGATCATCACTATTTGATTGCGGTGCAATTAAATGACTTGAATTTTCATTTACATTCATTATTTCTTTAGCATCTGTAAATGCTTTTTCAAATACTTTTTTATCTTCTTCACTAGCTAGTGAAAATAATGAATCATCTGATTGTAATAAAGCAGCATTTGTCATTACATCACTTAAGTCTTTTGCATCTTTATTAAGGGTTGGAAGAGTAGATGAAATATTATTTAAAATAGTATCAAAGTCATAATCAACTGTGTCAGTTCTATTTGCTATAACTTGGATAAAATCTTTTCCTACATATGGGTATTTAGTTGCTAAAGTATTAACAATGGTATTAGTTAAGTTATTTTGAATAAGATTTTTAGCCACAATTAATTTTGGTAATGATTCAATATTAGATTCATTTGGAGTTTTTAAATCAGCAAAATTATTTAATTGATTATTAAGGTCACTTACTAATTTATTTGCAACATCTTCATTATTATTAGCTTTTATATAAGCAATTAAATCATTAACTTTAGTTGTTTCTTTATTTCATGCGGTTCTAATACCTTGATTTAAGTAACCTAGATTCTTATTGTATTCGTTATATGCATCATTATATAATTTTGCATTATCTAAATTAATTACAGTAATTTCTTTTTGTCCTTCATCTTCTGAATTAATAGTTTTTGTTACTAATGGTGCATTTGATTTATTTTCTGCACTTAATTCAGGAAACATTTGTTGATTGAATTTATTATTAATATCTTCAATAGCATCATAGAAAGCACTGGTTTCTAAGTCTTGTTGATATTTTCTTAAATCTTTTTCAGATTCGATTGCAATAGAAGGATTTTGTTGATTTCAATCATTTTGATAATTATAATCATTTAATTTAGAAATAAATTTAGCATATGTATCACTAGAAATAATACTTACAATATTGTTTCTTGCATCAACTAAGGTATCAACCTTATTATTTAAATCAATTAAAGCTTGAGGTGAATCTAATTGCATCATTTGTTTTTGAATAGTAGCAATTAATGAATCAGAAAGCGCATCAGATACTAATGAATCACTTAATTTTTCTTTTAAACCTAAAAATGGTTCTTTACCTGATAAATTATTTTTAGCATTATTCATATTATCTAATAATAATTTCATTTGTTCAGGTGTAACAACTTGAGAACCAGCCTCTTTTTCAAACTTTGTTAATGCATTATATGCATCATTATAAGCTTTCTTACTTTCAGGTGATGAAACATTGAAAATCACTTTAGTTGATAAATTCTTTTTATCATCTAAATTATAAGTTGGTAAATTAACAGTTATTTTTTGTTGATAATCTAATAATTGAGAAACATTTTGTAATGTTGTCGTGTTATCAGTAATCAATTTACCTAATGAGTCAGCATTTAAATTAGTTTCTAAATTAGCTTTAGTTTGAGCTAAAAAAGGAGCTGTTAATTTATTAATTTCTGTTGTTAATGTATTTTTAGCAAGTTCAAATGCTTTATCATAAAAATTAGTTTTTAAAGTATTTAATGCATTTGAAATTTCTGTTGATTCTTGATTTTGATTTAAACTATTTTCTTTAGCTTGTTTGATAGCTTCTTGTAAAGAAGTAATAAATTCAGAATTTGAATTTTTAACTTCATCAGTTAATAAATTTGAACTTAAGTAAGTTTCTAATTGAGTTACATAATCATTATATTTATTGATATTTTGTTGATTTGTAATAAAATCATTTGTTTTCTTTAATGAATCAGTTATTTTAGTTAATGAATCAGTATTAGCTTCAGTTAAAGCATTAATAATATTATTTTGTTCTTCTTGGTTTGATGATGATAATAATTGTTCATTGTTATATGTGTTATTACTATTAACTGCTAATTCTTTTAATTTATTTAAGGAATCAGTATTTGATTTCTTAAGTTTGTTAATAAGATCGGTTAAACCGCTGTTTGTTGTTACATTTGCATCAGCAAAATTTGGAGTGTAAGTTCCATTTTTTAGTGCTGTTAATTCATCTTTTTGAGATGGATTAATGTTAATATCAATAGTTGATAATTCTTTTGCAAATGCAGCATTATTATTTAAGTTAGTTAAATTAGATAAATATGTTTCAAAATCAGATGCACTCATATCTTTAGTTGCATCATATGTAATTTGATTTAGAATGCTTTCAGGTAAGTTTGTAAGTTGTTTTTTAATTTCTGTTAATTTTTCTTCTCTATATGCTTTATTTGCATTTTCAGCATTTGTTAAAGCCTCAGATAATGAATTGTAACCTTCTAAAAAGTTATTATAAGATGTTTCAAAGCTACCTGGTTCAGCTTGATCAGCTTGCATACCATTTGTAATTAATGTTTGTGCATTTGCAATAGCATCATTTAAAGCTTTATTATTTTCATTTGCTTCTGTGTTAGCAAATTTTGGTTTATCTAATTCAGCTTTATTAATTAAAGCTTGCAACTTAGCTTCTTCTAAAATAGCTTTAATTGCTGATGCTTTTTTAGATGAATTACCTGTAAGTGCATTAATTTGGTTAGTAAATGTTTCTAGTTGTTCAGCTGTTAACTCTTTATTTGGTGAAATTACAGTTTTTAGTTCGTTAATTGCTTTGTTTCTAAGTCCATTAAGTTCATCTTCAGCTGTTTGCAATCTTTCCAATAATAATTTTGAATTTTCTGTAGTTAAAACAGGAAGTTCTGATGAGGTAGGAATAAATTGTTCTCTTTCTGTAGAAAAACTAATACCAGCATCTGTATATACTGTTTCACCTTCTTGATTTGAAACTATGAAATATTTTTCGATTTCAGTAACAACGGCATCATAGTTTTCTTGCTTGTCTTGAGAAGCTAAGGTATACAATTCTGTAGCTTTTAATTGTGCAATAGTTTGATATTTGTCAATAATACTCTTATAAGCATTTAATACAGGTGTAACATTATTCATTAAGTTAGTAATTTGTGCAGTATTTGTTTTTGCTTTTATTAATTTTTTAATAGCATCAATATCAGTTTGTGGTAAATTAACAAAGTTTTGATCGTTATTAATGGTACTTCTTTTTAAACTAGCTAATTTTTCATTTCCTATTTTTTGAATATTTTTAAATGAATTTAGCATTGCTGAAATTTGTGAGTTGTTAATTCCACCATTTTCAGTACCAGCTTTACCAAAATTATAAATAAAGTAATTTTTAGATTTACCTGATGTTCTGCTTAAACGTCATTCACCAGTATCCAAACCTTTAATTGTGTTAAATTTGTTACCAAAATCTGTAAATTGGGTAATTAGATTATCAATATCTTGATTATTTTCAGTATTATAAACATAATTAATGTAGTAATCAGTTGTTTTATAATCTACTGGATTTGATGATTTTAACACATCTGTGTTAAATACATAACTGTTATAGATTTCTTTTCATTGTTCAGCTGATGCTTTAATAGCTGTTGTAATATTACTACTTGTAATACCTTCAACATAAGCACCACCAATATTACCTTGCAATCCTAAAAACATTAATAAATACCCAATAGCATTACCTGATGTTGAGTGAAGTTCATCATCAACTTCTGTATTTCCGTTTGTGAAATCAGAATTAAAACTTCACATTGTATCTACAATATTGAAATATGTTTCACCATTATAATTAGCTGTTTGTTTTTTTAATGCTTTTTTAAAATCATCACCTAATGTTTTAATTGCTGTTTTTAAAGATTCTTCATCACTTGGTGATGTAGCGCTTGCATAAAAATAATCTTTATAAAGTTGGTAAGCTTAACCAGCAAATGATTGTGGATCAGTTAAGCTTCCTCAAGCACCAGCAGAATATTGCGGACTTTTTAGTTCATTATTTGGTGTTTTATTATATTCTGGATCACCAAATGAATTTACCCCAGCTATAAAGTAATATTTAACCATTCTTTGATAGTCTTGTTGAGCTTTATCATATGCTTGTTGCAATTTAGGTTCATTGTTTGATGTTGCATTTTCATCAAGACCTTGAATCATTTCTTGAATTTGTTGAACTTGATCATCTCTAAGACCACCTATACCAATTTGGAATTTATGAGATTCTAAATATTCTTGAATTAGTGCTGTAGTAACAGGAGTAGAAGTTTCGCTAGCAACATTTACATTGTCTTCTGTAGATGCTGAAAGCATAACTAAAGGTGCAGAAATAAATCCTGCTGAAGTTATTAAAGGTAATATAACTTTCTTTTTCATATTAATCCTCTTTTTTGTTATTTAATTAATTTTTAAAATTTAAGCACTAAAGAGTGCTTTTTTCTTGTGCTTCTATTATTATATTAAAAAAATATAGGTATTATATACCTATAATTTTTTGAGATTATAAAATTATTTATTGCTTAAAATAAGGTTTGCTATATAAAATTAAATTATTAAATTTAAGTAATTAATATCTATATAAATCTTAATTTAGATAACAGACTAAATCCGGTGTAAAAGCTCTTTCTGAAAAGAAAGGGTTTTTTGTTATGATTAAAATGAACAAATATTTTATAAGACAAATTGTTGAGCTAGGGATACAGATGAAAAGTATATTTGAAATAGTTGGACTTATACAAGAAAAGATATTTGAAAACATAAATAAAGCTTTAGAAAATGAAGTAGAAGCATTTATCGAAGAACAAAAAAGCGAAAATTAAAAACTTGATACTCCGCTAATTTGTGGAATATCAAGTTTTTTATAGTTCCTTATAGTAAAATTAATGTGCAAAAAACCAACGAAAGGAACCACTTTTATTATATGATAACTGTTAAAAAATTTCACAATAAAAACATAATTTGTATTCAAACAATTAGGAGAATCGACAAGGATTTTATAACAAAGAAACAAATTTCAAAATACCAACATTTTATTTTAAGACCTTATCAAGACAAGAAAGAACAAGCTAAACTGGAATCAAAATTAAAAGAACAAAGACATTTAAGTATTGGATTTTTCCAATTACAGGATCTTATTTATGTCTTTAATCTAATGATTGAAAAAGAAAGTCTAATTGAAATTTCAAAGCTAACAAATTTTCATATTAAAACTATTAAGGAAAACCTTTTCACAGCAACCGAACAAAGAAGTTATGGAGCTAGAATTACTTGTTCTAACTGCAACCACATAATTACAAACATTCATTATTTATCTATGCATGAATTTGCGATTAATAAAATTAATGTTTTTCAAAACATTTATGACGGACACTGAATAAAAAGAGAAAAAAGATTAAAACCAGTTGAGGATTTTATTGTTAACTGAAATCATAAAAGAATTAAGTTTAAACAATTGCTAAGAAATAATCGTAATATAGATTTAGGTGAAAATATTAAATATATTGGTAAAGTCTCAGATAGTCGTTTGTTAGATGAATACATCAAAGAAAATGAAGGTAAAAATGTGTTTATACCTACATTACAGACATTTTATAATGCTATCGAGAATTGTTTAGATAGAATTGATCATACGATGTTTGTAAGTAAAAGAGGTATAAAAGACTCAATGTTTAATAAAAATTATAAAAAGAAAAAGAAGAAAATAGCAAAACGAAAAATACCAGGATCTAAGTCAATACACTTTAGAGATGAAAACATTAATAACAGAAGTGAATTTGGACATTATGAGTTTGACACAGTAGTTTTCAACAAAAGCTCAAAGCTAATTTTGGTTACATTATATGAAAGAAAATCAAGACTAGGTTATGCGATGCTTTCAAAAAGAGACTCAAAATCAGTAGCGAAAACACTTGCCAAAATGGTTGTATTATATAAGTTAAACATTAAATCATTAACTATTGATAATGGCTTCGAAAATTATTTATTATACACTGTTTTAGGAGAGAATGTGATTTTCAATTGTGACCCATATTCATCTTGACAAAAAGGTGGAATCGAATGTTGACACAAAGAAATACGAAAATACATTCCTAAAGGTAAATTCTTTTCATTCATTGATAATAACTTCATATTCAGATTATGCGAAGCTATTAATAATTCAAAAAGGAATTATTACCTTCCTAACAGAAAATATCCAGTTAGATTAAGTCCTAACGAATATTACAATTTATATTCTTAATAATTTAGCGAAACTTATTATCACCATTTGAAAATAGTTATTTTTCTATTGCATTTTCAGAAAAATATTAATAAAATTTAATCAACATTAATTTCGATAAGGAAATTAAACATTTAGTGGAGAATCAATATTTTAATTACTAGGCATACATAAAATCAGATCGTGCATTTAGAGTACAATTAGCAATGGTTATAATGAATCTCGTTTGCATTCTTTCAGGAATAATATATGTATTTACATTATCAGCATCAGGATCTGTTAATGGAGCTACAATTGGGTTCTTAACATTTGAGGTATTGCAGGTTTTATTACATTTATTATTTGAGTATTATGTACAGTATTTACAATAATGGCCGTGATACAAACACCATATAACGAAATGCATAGATCTGCTATTACAGTGATTTGAATAGGTTTTGCTCTTAGTTTCTTTTTAGGAATAATTGACAACATAATAGCTATGGTAGGATTAGCTAAAGCTAAAAGGGCATCTCAAGAAGTTTATTCAGAATAACATATTCTATTATTATGTGCCAATTGGCACATTTTTCTTGCTTTTTGTGGTAAATTACTTTGCTCTATTTATATAGTTTCAATGGTATGTATAATTAAATTATATTTTAAGGAGTTAATATGAACGAAGCATATAAAAAATGTGATAGAGCTATGAAAACACAAATTGCTATGACGGTTATGAGTATTCTAATCATTATTTGTGCAATTGCATATTATGTTACAACTTTTGTGCAAATATCTGCATTAGATACAAATAATCCGAATTTAGATACCGAATCATTTACTTGATCATTGATTATTATGGGAGCAATATTTGGAGTTATAGGTCTTATTACTTTTCCAATAGCAATTGTTAATCTTGTTTTTACAATACAAGCTGCAACAGTTTCTGAACAAAATTCTGAATACAGCTCAGCTGTAACAATAATTTGAGTTGGATTTGCTTTAAGTTTTATTGTAGGATTTATAGGTAATATTGTAGCAATTGTTGGTTTAATTAAGGCTAAAAAAGCTGTAAGCAATACTTATACTGAATGATAAGAATAAAATAATGTGCATTATGCACATTTTTTCATGCTAAAACAAGTTATTTTAATATAATTTGAATAATATTTTAAACATCTAGGAGAATATATGAAGAAAAGATTAGTAAGTGGTATTAAACCAACAGGAGATTTGACATTAGGTAATTATATCGGTGCTATTAAAAACTTCGTGCAATTACAAGATGAATTTGAATCATATTTCTTTGTAGCTGATTTACATGCTTTAACCACCGGAACAGTTGATCCAATTGAACTAAGAAAAGCAAGAAAAACAATAGTAGCCTTATACATTGCTTGTGGGCTAGATCCTGAAAAAGCAACTATTTTTTATCAATCACAAGTGCAAGAACATGCAATGATTCAATGATTATGTGCTTCAGAAACAACATTGGGTGAATTGCAAAGAATGACTCAATACAAGGATAAAGCTACTAAATTAAAGCAAGATAATGGAACAACTAAAATACCTACTAACTTATTAATGTATCCCACATTAATGGCTGGTGATATATTACTATATAACCCAGATTTAGTACCTATTGGAGAAGATCAAACACAACATTTAGAATTGACTAGAAATATTGCGGAAAGATTTAATTCAAAATACAATACTTCATTTACGATTCCTGAAGGATATGTAGCTAAAGTAGGGGCTAGAATTAAATCTTTAACCGAGCCAACTAAAAAAATGTCAAAAAGTGAACATGGTACTAAATCAACTATTTACTTACTAGAAAATCCACAACAAGCTTACAACAAGATAATGAAAGCTGTAACTGATTCTGAAGGTAAAGTTTATATTTCTAATGATAAACCTGGAATTTTAAACTTATTAAATATTTATGCAGCTTTGAAAAATATCACACTAAAAGAAGCGGAAACACAATTTCTAGATAAAGATTACAAACAATTTAAAGAAGCTGTAGCCGCTGAGGTTAAAAACTTACTAATTGATATTCAAACTAAATACGAAGATGCTTTAAAAGTAGCGGATCTAATTACTGATCAAGGAGCATTAAAAGCTCAAAAAATTGGTTCATATAATCTAAATAAATTAATGAAAAAAATGGGATTATATGCTAAAAAATAGCATATGAATTAAGTTCTCAATACCATTTTAAAATGGTATTTTTATTAACTGAATGTAAATATACATATATCTTACTTAAAGTAAGATATACAAGCAAAAATGTAATATAATTTGCTTATCTTTAAGGAGAAATAATGAAAGCTAATAAATTATTAAATCATACAACAAGCCATTTGCTTGGAGCAGCTGTTGAAAAACTATATCCAAATGTTAAATTAGGATTTGGCCCAGCTACAGAAGAAGGCTTTTACTATGACTTTGAATTTGAAACACCAATTAGTGATGCGGAATTAAATAAAATTGAAAAATATATGAAAAAACTTGCTTCACGTAATTTGGTAATGAAACAGGTTTCAATTGATGAATATGATTTTACAAATAAACCTTATAAACAAGAACTTTATGATGAATTAGTTGCCAAAGGACAAGAAGTAACTTTTTATGCTTTAATTGATCCATTAAGTAAAGAAACAATTTTTGTTGATTTATGTGCTGGTGGCCATGTTGAAGATACTAAGAAAATTAAACATTTTAAATTGCTATCACTAGCCGGAGCTTACTGAAGAGGAAATAGTGATAATATTCAACTTACAAGAGTTTATGGTACTTCTTGAGATACACAAGAAGAATTAGATGAGTATTTAGCTATTTTAAAAGATAGAAAAGAAAGAGATCATAGAAAAATTGGTAAAGAATTAAAATTATTTATGTTTAATAAACTTGGTGGACAAGGATTACCGTTTTGATTAGAGGATGGAATGTATATTCATAATGAAATTCGTAATTTAGTTCTTAAAATGGACCGTAAATATGGATTTACAGAAGTGCTAACTCCGCATTTTGGTGACGAAGAGTTATACAAAATTTCAGGACACCTAGCTCACTATAAAGACGATATGTTTGCACCAATGGTAGTTGAAAACGAAAGATTAATTCCGCGTCCAATGACATGTCCACACCACATTTTATGCTACAATGCTGAAAAAAGATCATATCGTGATTTGCCAATTAGATATTCAGAACAATCACAGTTATATAGATATGAAAAATCAGGTGCTTTAACAGGGCTAGAACGTGTTAGAGGAATGCTTTTAACTGAAGGACATTTATTTGTTAGAAAAGATCAAATTGCTGATGAATTTAAATCAATGTATCAATTGATTAAAGAAACATTAGAAATTTTCAAAATCCAGATTTCTTATGTATCACTTTCTTTAAGAGATCCTGAAAATAAAGAAAAATACTATGAAGATGATAATATGTGAAACGAAGCAGAAGACCAACTTCGTAATGTATTAAATGAACTTGGTGTTAAATACGAAGAAAAAATTGGTGAGGCTGCATTCTATGGGCCTAAGATGGATATTCAGATTTTCACAGCTTTGGGACATGAAATTACTGTTTCAACATTACAATTAGATTTCTTACTTCCTGAACGTTTTCAAATAACATTTACTAATAAAAATAATGAAGAAGAACGTCCGGTTATGATTCACCGTGGACTTGTTGGGACATATGAACGTTTTGTGGCTATTTTACTTGAACAAACTAAAGGTGTTTTACCATTTTGACTAGCTCCAAAACAATTTACAGTAATTCCAGCAACTAATAATGAAGATGATGTAAATTATGCAAGAGAAGTAAATAAAATCTTATTTGATGCTGATTTTAGATCTAAATTAGATGATAGAGATGAACGCTTAGCTAAAAAAGTACGTGAAGCTCAAATGTCTAAATCTAAATTCCAAATTATTCTTGGGGAAAATGAAAGAGAAACTGAATCCATTTCTTATAGAGAATATGGAAAACAAGAAACAGTTACAATGCCACTAAGTGATTTCATTTTAAAAATGATTAGATTAAGAGATTCTCGTGAGTAAAATATGAAGAAAACAAATTTTTGACAAGCATTTAATTTAAAGAAAATGGATAAAAAGAAATTATCCAATTTATTATTTAATATTGGCTTTACCTTAATTAGCTTACTTTTAATTTTAATTAGTGGTACTATTGTTTCTTGAAAAACTATTGTTCCAAATTCAAATTATCATTTAGTTGTATGAGCTAGAATAGTAATTTCACTTATTTATGGATTTGGAGTAGTAATAGCAGTATTTTTAATGATATGATACGATAAAATGTCAATATATCGTTTCTCAAATTATGTATTTATAATGGGAATATTTTTAACTCTATTTTGAGTTCCTGAAAGTGTTTCAAAAGAAGTAACATCAGATACAGGTGAAAAATATAAATCATATTATGTAAATTGGTTAGTTTTTCCATATGATACTGTATTAGTATTTGGATTATGCGCAATCGGATATTTCGCTTCAATATATGTAGCTAATTCGACTAATTTAGCTAAATTACAAGATAGATTTAAAAATAAAAAATCAGTTCTATTAGATGAAGAGTTGTGAAATACATCTCAATATAATAAAACTACAGCCATTGTTCCAGTGAATGATAAGAAAAATGATAAGGATTCGCTTAAATAGGCGAATTTTTTTGTAAAAAAATTCCCAAATAGGGAATTAGAATTTGTAACCAGTAAAGATATCGTCTAAGTCCTAAGTTTCCAAGTTATAACGGAATAAAAACGAACATTTCTACCGTATAGACTTGTTCGTTTTTTCATGCTCTAAATTACTTGTACAAATTTATTAAATATCGTTTTTATTAGTTCAAAATCTTGTATTAATGAATTATTTTCACTATTTTTTATGTAAATTTCGTCTACAACATTACCATCTACAACTTTTACAAATTTTTGTGCAGATTTTATCGCTTCTATTGTTCTTTTATTTGTAAATTTATCTATAACACCATAATCATTTAATGATTTATTTATTGTATACAGCAAATATTTGAAAATAACTAATGAAATAAAACATAACAAGAAATGTCCATTTATATGTGCATCAGTTCATACATACATAGGTCTAACTTCAAGTGAATTTTTTAAAGTTCTAAAGTTTTCTTCTATTTGTCATTGCTTTGCATAAATTTCCACTATCTCTTGTGCTGATAAATCTCTTCTTGATGTTTCATAAATATAAAATCCATCAAATTGTTTATCTTCATTTAGCTTGATTAAATCTAATTCGTATCGTGCATCACCATTTCTTTTAAAGAATCTATATTTTTTGTGGCCTAATAACTTTGAACCTTCTACATAACCATCTTTATTTTTTAATTTATTGAAATTATTAATCAATATATCTCTATCAGCTTTATCTTTTAAAGCTCGTTTCCTGCTATATGTTATGATTTTTTCTTCTCTGATGACCATTAGGTCTCTTTTGTTATATAAAGATGCTACTGTTTGTTCCTTATATTTAAATTCTTCAGTTCCTATATAATCAGTTTCGTTTAAAACATATTCTTTAAAATCTTTTGGACCTGATTTTAATCTGTATGAAATAACATAATCTATACCTTTTTGTTCTAAAAATCTTAAATTTGCAGTTACAGACATTCCTTTGTCAGCAACTATTGTTACATTTTTTATGTTATAAATTTTGCTCATTTCTATTACAAAAGGAATAAATGTTTTTGAATCTGTTGTATTACCTTTAAATAATTTGTAATGAATCGGAATCCCATTTTCATCTGTTGCTAAACCAATAACAACTTGATCTTCTTTAAATTTACCATCTTTTGAATAACCAGGATATCTCAAACCTGTTCTTCTAAAACTTTCAAAATAAGCTGTTGAAGAATCATAAAAAACTAATTCAATATTTCTAGATGTATTCTTTGTTATTTTTTCGTTTAATTGTTTAAGAATTTTGCTTTCATTGTTGTTCAAAATATCAAGCAATGTGTAATAACTAGATTTTTTATAATCTGGTGTATTTTCGTATTGAAACTTATTTTTATATGTAGAAATTAAGCTATCTGCATTCAAAATTCTTGATGAAACTGTGTACTTTAGTAATCTGTTTAAATCTTTATGTCTTGTTTTTGGTAATGCACTAAATATTTCAAATTTATCAATTAAATCATAAAGAAGATTAATTCCGTAATTAATATTATATGTTTCAGACTTTGAACTATTTAAATCAAACATAATTGCTTGTTTAATTTTGTCTTTTGATTCACTTATTGATAAATTCTTTATTGAATTTTTAATTACATTAATAGGATCTGAATTTAATTCTTGTAATTTTTCCAATCTTCCTAATCCTATTTGATTACTATAACCTTTTCCATATCCATTTGATGTGGCTATCGAAATATATGTATGGTCTTTTCTTTTATGTTTTATGACTATAAATTTACTTTCCATACTCCTATTTTATCATATTATACAAGTAATACAAGTAAAAAAATGAATAATTTATGGGATATGAAAAATTCCATATACCAAAGGTATATGAAATCTTATTTAATTTCTAAAATCAATATTTTGAGTCCGTAACTTGGAAACTCAGGAAAAATGATAAGGATTCGCTTAAATAGGCGAATTTTTTTGTAAAAAAATTCCCAAATAGGGAATTAGAATTTGTAACCAGTAAAGATATCGTCTAAGTCATCTTCATCCAATAAATCTTCTTCAAGTTCTTTATCATGAGGTGAGTTCATTGAATCTGTAAAACTTCATGCATCAACTTGATATGCACCACCATTATTTGTGGTTTGGTATTTAATATTATTTTTATCTAAAAATGTTTCTAGTGCTGATTTAAGTGTTCCTGTCCCATTACCTGTAATAAATAAAACGGAATCAACTTTATTTCTTCTTAAATCATATAAATGTTTAACAACTTCAATCATTGCTTCTTCTGATGTTAAACCGTGTAAATCTACATTTCTCATTCTTTTATTTTAACTCCTGCATTTTTCATTAAGTTTAAAGCCATATCATGATACAGTTCTGCTTGATGATCTGGTGAATCATATGTTGCAACTGCATTGGAATAAACAATTATATTTTTATCAGCTTTAATGCTATTTAAATAAGTTCTTAGAGATAAAACTAATTGCAATATACAAATATCCGTACAACATCCTACTATATGAAATTCATCATACATATCTCAAGTTTTTATTGGTATAGCTCAAATAGAATCTGTCGTGTTTTTATAAACTATATTTTGCACAAATGGTTTTAATTCATCTACAATTTCGGATTCAGTATCATTACCTAAGCAATGCAAAGGATATATTTTCATTTCCAAATCATCTTCGTAATGATGATCGGCTACAAATAAATTGTGATCAAATTCTTGTACCATATTTGCAATAGTCGGAATTACTTCAGCAACTTTTTCACTAGCTAAAGGTCCTTCATAAGCAAAGCCTTTTAACATATCTACAACTATTAATAGTTTTTTATTCATTTTCCTCCGGCTGGCAGTTAGGACAAAAACTGGTGCCGCGACCATTTTGCTTATAATCTAATTTTACCTTTTTTATTTTTGATTTCTTACATGTGGAACAAAGTTTTCCACATTTTCCATATACTTTCAATTCATTTTGATATGTACCTTTTTGTGAATTAACAGATGTATAGGTATGAACTGAAGAACCGCCCATTTTAATAGAATTATTCATAATTTCACCTGCATATTGTAATAATTCCTCTAGTTGGTGCAAAGTGATTTTATTACATTTAATCATAGGATTAATTTTAGCTTTGTGTAAAGCTTCATCAGCATAAATATTACCTATTCCTAGTACTAATGATTGGTCTAGTAAAATTGATTTAATACTGATATTTTTCTTTTGAATTTTATTAAATAAAGCTTGTACATCAACATCTAAAGGCAGTTTTCCTAGGTTTTTAATTTGATAAATATCCCTATTATCATTAGCTGGAATTATTTCAAAAGATCCAAACATTCTCGAATCATTATAAATAAGTTTTAAAGGTTTGTTATAAATATTTAGTAAGTCAAAAATCATGTAATTATGAGTTTGCGATAAAAAGTAATTATCGTTTGAAGGATTTCAAACAAAATATTTACCCGACATTCTTAAATGTGAAATCATTCTTGAATTATCATTAAAAGTAAAAACTATAAATTTACCATAGTTTTTTACATTTAAAATTATTTTATTAATTAAGAAATTCTTAAATTCTTCTGCTGTAGCATTTTTAATTAATTTCTCTTTAATAATATTTACATTAGTTATTTTACAATTGCTTACTAATGAATTTAAGGTATTGGTTACAACTGTAACTTCAGGATATTCTGGCATTAAATCTCCTTGCTTAAATCTAATAGTATTTTTTCTACTTTATTAATTGTTTGAACTGGTTTTAGTTTAAATCCTAGTAATTCTAATGCTATTTTAGCAAGTTCATTATAACTAATTTCACTATTGAATTCTTTAGCTTTAGTTATAAAATGTTTTCATTCTTTTGGATGTACAAAAGTTATATCTCTTCTTTCATCATCATATGAAGTTTTAAATTCAATTTCCTTATCAATAGCATTTCTGTTTCATAAGAAACCATCTTTTGATAAGAATGTACCATTTTGAAGCACTAAATCCATTTTATTTTTAGGATTTGCAAAAACTTTAGATACTATTTTATTTAATTCTTTATAAGAAATAACATCTAAGTTATTTTGTAAGTAATGAGCCTTATCACCGATTTTGGTATTTTTTCTAAGCTCTTTCATATTTAATAAAGGTTTGAATAATGATTTAAAATCGATTTTTTCAACTTCTACAATATTATTTTGTAATAATTCTTCAGTTTCCTTAGTTACATCTTCTCTTGGAATTACTTGGCCATTAGGAGAAATATGTTTTTTAATAAATGTTTCTAATTGTTTTAATTCGGCTTCTTTATTTTTGAATCAATCAGCTGATCATAAGCGATATATGATTCAACCACGTGATTGAAGTACAGAACTTCTTAAGTAATCTCTATCTTTAGCTACACGAGAAGACATAAATGTTGTTCCATCACATTCAATTCCTAAAACATATTTATTTAATTTAGTATCATAAATTGCTAAATCAAGTTTAAAATCACTAGCACCAACATTAGCATCTACTTGATATCCTAAAGCTCTTAGAGAATCTTGGACATCTTTTTTAAATGTTTCTGAAGGTGTATTTTTGAGATTGATTATATTAACACCTAATTCAGCATTTTTGAGTAATTCTTTCAGAAACATTGCGCCTTTAGAATGAATTTTATTTATATTAATATCAGTATGTTTCATTGATGATATTATATACATAGCTTCTTTAGCACGCGAAGCGGCAACATTTAGTCTCTTGTATCCTGAATCTTTTCTATTTAAAGCTCCAAAATTATTTGATATTACACCTTTTTCATTTGGGCCAAAACCAATTACTAACAAGATAATGTCTCTTTCATCACCTTGTACGTTTTCAATATTTTTAATAAAGAATTTAGTTTTGCTTTTCTCTGATAAGAAAGAATTATATTTTGGACTTTTCTTCAAGAATGCTTTAAGTTCTTTTTCTAAATAATTAGCCATAGTGATATTCATTGTAATTACACCAATAGTTTTGCTATCTTGGAATTTATCAACGATTTCAGCTAATTTCTTAATAGTATATTTAGCATCAGCTTCATTGATTCTTTCGTCATATGTACCTTTGGTATAAATGAAGTTTAAACCTGTGTATTTAGAATCTGATTCAGTATTCGGGAATGAAACCAGAGATGAACCATATACATTCATATTTGATGAATAAATTAAAGATTCATATTTAGATCGATAGTGTCATTTTAATGAAATGGTATTTAAGAATGAAGCTGAAGCAGAAAGAATAGATTCGTATGCATTAAGATCATAAATTGCTTCATCATCAGTATCTTCAATATCAATTTTTTCTTCAAAGAATGTAGTAGGTGGTAATTGTTCAGTATCACCACAAACTATATATTGGTTTGCTCTAAAAATAGAAGTTAAAGCATTTTCGGTTTTAATTTGACTAGCCTCATCAAAGATTAAAACATCAAATTGTAATTCGGAATCTTGAAGGTATGTAGAAACTGATAGCGGTGACATCATTCAACAAGGTTTAATTCTAATTATAGCATCACCAGCTTGTGCAACAACTTTTTTAACAGGTTTATGACGTCTTGTTTTAGAAGCTTCAGCCTTAATTATTGAATATCCTTCTTCAGTACCAATAAACTTAGGTATTTGCTTGCAACATGCTTCATTAGCATATGTTGATGATAATTTATTTAAAGCAATAATATCATTTCTATAATCTTCGTGTAAGTCTTTTAATCTCTTAAAGTCAGAAATTAATCCATTTCTGTTTAAAATATCTCTGATATTTCATCTTGTATATGCTCATATAAATGATGAGGTAAATAAACTTGTGTAATTATTAGAATTGAAATGATCTAATAAACCATCAAGACCATATTCCTTAATTTTTAAAGTGTAATTATTTTTATTAACAATTACATAACCACTATTTTGATCATTTAATAATGTTCTAACAAAGCTAATTACAGAGAAATAATTTAAGTTTTCTGGATTTAATTTAAATAAATTGCTAATTAATTTATATGAATCATTTATTTCGCTTAAAGTAGTTTCTAATTGGTCAAAAGAAGTATTTTTAATAGGACTGCTATCTTTAGTGTAGTTAACTGCATAAACAAATGATGTTTCACTAAATTGTTTTGATAAATTATCAAAATTATTAATTAATTGTTCTAATAATGAAAGATTTTCAATATCAAATTCAAATGCTAATTTAGGTAAAATACCTTTTATTTCTTTAAATCATTTATCAGATTTTAATGCTGATTTATATAGTTTTTTAACTTTTGAATATGAAGATAAGTTAGCTTTAAATCCAAAATCATGATTGCCTAATTCCTTTTTGTTTTCTTTGTATTTCTTAGAAAACATTCTGAAAAATGGATTTTTATTTTGTTTAATTCAATTAGCAAGGAATTTAATATTTGTGTTATTTTGACTATATGTAATTTTGTTATAACCTTGTAATCTAATAACACGAGAATATAGTTTTAAAATATTTTTTAAAGTATAAATTTCTCCACTAAATGTAAAGTTAATATCCTTGTTTCATTTAGTATTTGTTAATATAAAAGCAATATTATCTATCTTATTTAATTCATCTACTAAATTATTATTTTTATCAAATATATATTCTTTATTTTCACCCATGAAGTAGTTTAATCTAGATAATGAACTGTCTAATGTTGTTAAAGCATTTAGTACTTGATCAAAGCTTATGGTGTCATCATCTTTAATTTCTAATCAAGATGAATTAGAAATGTTTTTAAATGAATTAAGAGTAAATTCATAGTTCTTTAATAAATTAGTTATATCTCTTATTTCATCTTCAGAATATGATCTAGAAAATGTAACTGATTCTAATCCTGGCAAATGGTTTTTAATATCAAGGTAATTATTAAATAATGTAAATAATGGAATTTTATTATCTGGACTATCAATTAATAAGTTTTCATAATTGTTAATAAAGTTAACATATTCATTAATTCTATTTGCGATTTCTGCTCTAGTTGAAGTATTCATTGAATCATATTTTTGTGTTGCTTCATAATCTTCAAGTAATTTCTTAGTAAATTGTTTATTATTATCATCGCTATGTAATCTAAGAATAAATTTATCAAATCCTTTAGCTTCAAGTGTATCATAAACTACATCAACAGCAGCTTTTTTCTCAGCAACGAATAAAACTTTTTTACCTCTAGACATTAATTCAGTAATTATATTAATAATTGTTTGAGATTTACCTGTGCCAGGGGGACCTTGTAAAACAAAACTATGTCCTTCAATAGCTGCTTGAATAGCTTTTTCTTGTGAACCATCTGATTCTAAACAGTGGTAAAAGTTAGAATAATCAACTGTTTCATCAATATCTTTATCATTTGTCAAGTTAAAATTAAAATTACTTGTTATTCCATTAAGTTGTTTATAAAATGCTGAACTTTCTAATTTATCTTTATTTTTAATTAAATCATTATAAATAGAGATTTTAGAATAGGTAAATACTCCAAAATAAATACTATTGTTAATTGTTAATGTATTATCCATTTTAGGTAATTTTTCATACATTGATTTAAGTAATTTATCTAGATTTGCAGTAACTTCTTGAATATTGTTTCATTGTTCCAAATATTCATTTAATATAGCTAATAAATCAAAATTATATTCAGTTTTAAATTTAAAAGCTAATGTGTAATTAGGTTCAATATTATCAATTGAAGCATCTAGATAATATTCATCTTTTTCGGATGTTAATGTAGAGTTGATAATGAAAAGTGGGGATAATAAATCATTTTTATCTTTATCTTTTCATCTTAAAAATCCAATGGCTAAATTTAAAATATTTACACCTGTTTCTTCTACAGACAAGCGACCTATTTTGTTATATTTCTCCATTTTCTTTTTAAATTCATCATCTTTTTCGTTAGCAAACATATAATTGCTTTTTGCTTTTATATCACTTTTGTCATTTGTGATTAAAAAAGAACCTACATTTTCTTCATTAATTTCTGCTACATGTAGATATTTCTCTTTTTTAAATTGAACTAAATAGTTTTTTAATGACGTATCCAACAATTTATTTAAAATATTTTCAAACATATTTTCCATTATTTTGTGTCCTTTATAATATTATTTAATTAATAATTAAATAATATCAAATAACAAAATTAAAGGCTGAAAAATTATAAAAAAAGCATCACTTAAAGTGACACTATTTAAATGAGATAGATAATACTTTATGTGTTTCATTTGGCCCTAAATTATTGATTATATTTGTTAGATTATCTAATTCAGATTGTGTTAAAGGTTGATAATTCTCAACAGATATAAATTCTAAGTGTTCAAAGAAACTTTTAATCATTTCCTTATATTGGTCAAATGCTGTTGCAATAGCCGCTAATGTAGGATCATTATTTGCTAAACTAGGCAAGTTTTTTGTTAAGTCATCAAAATATTTTTTAAATAAATTAAGGTTCTTATCAATATATTGTTGAATTGTCAAATCCTTATCTATAGTAATTGTTGCGATAAGATTTATATTTTGCTTTAAATAAACATTTTTACCGTTATATTTAGGATCGTTATTTGTAATGATTTTTAGATAAATTTCATTCAATTTTTTAGCAGATTCAAGACTTTTATTTAATGATTCTTTTGAAATATTATTTAAATCAATTGTAATAGGTGGAATATTTTCAATTACAGATTCTTCATAATTATTAACTTGAGAATTAAGGAATTGAGTATTTTCAGTAAATAATTTAAAAATAAAATTTGTAAAGGCATTGTCATTTTCTGATGGCAAGTTGTTAATTAAGTTTGTACCAAGGGCTGCCATATTTACTCTAAGTAATTTAGCAGGAATTGTTAATAATGATTTATAAATATTTTTTAGATTATTAAAAATTTGATCATTATTTATAACCCTGTCATTAGAATTAAGTACATTTAAAATTAATTTAATTTGATCGGCTAGATTAGGATTAGTTAATGCTATGTTAACATCAGAATCTTTTGATTTTAATAGACCTATATTTAATATATCAACATTAACAGGAAAATCTTTCTTTTTAATGTTGTTATCTTTTACGAATTCATCAATATTTTTGAGGGTACTTGATAAAACTTGTCCGCTATTTTTAACTATATTAGTTTGTTGGTTATTATTGTTATCATCTTTTGTTGTTTTCTCATCTTTTCCTTCAGTATTACATCCTGCTGCAGCTACAATAGGCAACATAGTTGCTGTTGCACCAGATAATGCAAGGAATAAGGTTCTTAATTTTTTCATATAACTCCTTTATGAATATATATTTATAATTATATTAATATTTATAGATAATAATTACATTAATATAAAATTATTTCTAATAAAAAAGTACATTATTTTACAAATATTTATGCACAAATTGAGTCACTTAGCTTTTTTAAAATTTTTAGACAGTGAAAAATGTATTTTCTATATAATATAAAAGATAAATACAGATAGTATTTTTTCAATCATTTCAAGATTATAATAATAAAATTTTCGCATCTATAATGCTCTTTTTATATTTGCTTTAAGGAGAAACTATGAAACAAAAGCAACCTACTGAAATTTTTGCTCTTGGTGGAGTAGAAGAAATAGGTAAATCGACTTTAATTATCGATCATAAAGACCATATTTTCATTATTGATTCAGGAATTAAATTTGCTGATACATTTAACACTGGTGTTAAAGGAATAATCCCTGATTATTCATATTTAAATAAACCTGAAAAAACTATCGAAGGATTATTTATTACACATGGTCACGAAGATCATATTGGAGGAGTTGTTTATTTAGTGCAGCAAACTAGAGTTAACAAAATATTTGCTCCACGTATAGCAATTCAATATTTAAAACTTAAATTTGATGAACAAAGAATTCATAGAGATATTGAATTTATCGAAATTGAAAAGAATCATGTATATAATTTTCCACAAAATTGTAAGGTGGATTTTTGAACTGCTCAACACTCGATTCCTGATGCTTTTGGTGTTAGAATAACAACTCCAAATGGTTCATTAATGTGTACCGGGGATTTTAGATTTGACTATACACCAATAGGAAATTACACAGATTTTGCAAGATTAGATGAAATAGGTAAAGATGGTTTAACCGCTTTATTATCAGATTCAACTAATGCTATGAGACCTAATCACTCTCCTAGTGAATCAGATATTTTAACCGATATTGAACGTCACATGAGAGCAGCAAAAAGAAAAATCATTATTACTGCATTCGCTTCAAACCTAACACGTGTTAAAGTTATTATTGAACTAGCTGCTAAATTAAATAAAAAAGTTATTACTTTTGGTCGTTCAATGATTCAAGGTGTTAAAATTGGACGTAAATTAGGTTACATAAATGTTGCTAATGATGTTTTGATTGATAAGAAAGATTTACCCAATGTCAAAGAATCTGATTTGGTAATCTTAACAACTGGATCACAAGGGGAACAATTAGCAGCTTTATCAAGAATGAGCTATGGAAAACATGCAACAATTAAAATTACTAAAGGTGATGTTGTTATTTTCTCATCTAGCCCTATTCCTGGAAACAGAATGGTAGTTGAATTACTTGTTAACAGATTATATAAATTAGGAGCAATCATCAAAGAAAATGGTGTAGATGGTTATTTACATACTTCAGGGCATGCTTATCAATGAGAACATGACAAGATATTTGCATTAACAAAACCTAAATATTTCCTCCCATACCACGGTGATTATAGAATGTGCTTAGTGCATGGAAAAACAGCTATGCGTAATGGTGTAAAAGAAAAAAATGTTTTAATTCCACAAAAAGGTCAAGTGTTTGAAATGCTAAATAATGTAATTACACCAACTGATAGATTTATTAATTATGGACCTATTTTTATTGATGGGAACACTGTTTTATCAGTTTCTGAACATATTTTAACTGATAGAGCACAATTAAAAGATAGCGGATTTGTTAATATCATTTTTATCCTTGATAAGAATAAAAATTCAATTGTGCAAAGACCACAAATTGTAACTCGTGGAAGTTTTTTCGTTAAAACATCAAAAGAATTAGTTGAAGAAGCCAAAAGAGTTGCTCATGGTGCTGTTCTTTATCATATTAAGAATAATGAAAATTGAACAACTGAAGAATTAGAAACAATTATTAAAGAACGTTTATCAACTTTATTCTATAAAGAAAAACGTAGAGACCCAATTATTATCCCTACAATAATTTATACAAACGAACCACAAGAACCTAAATTAGAAAAAGCTAAAATTAAATTTACAAATAATAAAAGTGATGTATCTGATGCTGTAGCACCAGATGGTAAAAAACTTCGTAAAACACTTGCTAAAGAACTTGAAAAGACAAGAAAATCAATCTTTGGTGATGTTGAAAACGATGAATTAGATATTGATGAAGAAGATGAAATTTAAAAAATATCCATTAGCACTTTTGCTTTGGGTATTTTTTCTTTTCGCCTAGAAGCAAGGGATAAAACTAATAAGTAATAGTTCAATATCAATGTATAATATACATATGTTAAATATAGTTTTATATCAACCAGAAATTTGTCCAAATACCGGAAATATTATTCGTACCTGTTTTGCAATAGGTGCAAAATTACACATCATTAAACCAATTAGTTTTGATCTTCATCCAAAATGATTAAGAAGAGCTGGAGCTGGAAGAATGCTTTCAGATATTGAACATGAAGTTCATGCATCATATGAAGATTTTGCTAAAAAATACGGTAATAAAAGAATTTTTTATATCACAAGATATGGACTTAAATCTTATACAGATGTTAATTACAAAAAAGAATTTGAAAATACTGGTGAAATATGATTGATGTTTGGTCGCGAATCAACAGGGATTGATAAAAAGGTGCTGCAAGATCATTTAGATGATTGTTTAAGAATACCAATGGTATCAGCAATGAGATCAATTAATTTAGGTAATTGTGTAAGTATTCTTGGATTTGAAGTTATGAGACAATTAGATTTTCAAGATTTATCACTTTACGAAGTTGAAAAGGGAAAATATTTCTTAAGAGATTATGTTGAAGATAACGAGCAAAAGTAATAATCAAATAGTTAGATTAAAAAAACTAATTGAAAATAAAAAATATCGTCAAAAAGAACAACAATTTATTGTTGAAGGATATCATTTAGTTCAAGAAGCTAAAAATTCAGGATTATTATTAAGCACTTATGAATCTAATCCTGAAAAAATAAAATATGATGATTCGATTTTGATTACAAAAGAATTAATGAAATATCTATGCGATACAATAACACCCCAAGATATTATTGGAGTATGTAAATTTCCTAATAATAATCAAATAGGAAGTAAGGTTCTATTTCTTGATGAATTACAAGATCCGGGTAATGTAGGAACTATTATTAGATTAGCTCAAGCATTTGATATTGATACTGTAATTATTAATAAGTTTGATTATTTTAATCCTAAAACAATTAGATCATCACAGGGTGCATTTTTTAAAACTGACATCATTGGAACTAAAGATGGATTTAATTTATTATCCAAAATAAAAAATAATGGTTACAAGATTTATGCTACTGTGCTAAATGAAAAAGCTAAAGAGTTAAATCACGTAGTATTCAATGAAGAAAAATTTGTTTTAGTTGTTGGAAATGAAGGAAATGGTATTACATCAGAAATTCAATCAATTAGTGATGAGTTTATATATATCCCAATTTCATTTGAAAGTTTAAATGTTGCTTGTGCAACAGCAATTGTTTTGAACAAAATTAGAAATGAGAACTAATATGGAAGATAAATACAAAATATTAAGTGAATTAATTAAAAATAAAAAGTTTAATCTAAATCTAGAGGGATATAACAAAAGTGAAGTAGATGATTTTTTACAATTTATTTTTACCAACTTATTAGACGGAGAAAACGAAATCAAAAGATTACAACAACAACTAGATGAATATAAAGATTTGTATCTTGAAGAATTAAAAAAGAATCAAATGTTAGAGGAAGAAAATAATAGATTATCAAAAGAAGTGGAAAAAATATATGAATAATGAATTAGAAAAAGACAATAAATACCAAAATTTAATCCAATGATATCCTGGGCATATGGCCAAAGCAATGAAAGATTTACGTGAAAATGCTAATTTGGCTGATCTTTTCATTGTTGTTTTAGATGCTAGATGCCCAATTAGCTCATATAATGAGGATTTTGATAAAATAGCACCACATAAGCCTAGATTATTTATTATTACAAAGTCTGACTTAATGGACAAAAGCAAAAAAGCCATGATTCAAACTAGATTTAAAGGTGAAAATCTATTATGACTTGATTTAAGAAAGCAAAGTTCAAAAAAACCTATTTTACAAGCTATTAAAAAGGTTATGAATGAAAAAATTCAAAGAAATAAAGCTAAAGGTATGCTGATTACTAGAATTAAATCATTTGTTGTTGGAGTTCCTAATTGTGGAAAAAGTACTTTAATCAATCTAGTTTCAGATAAAAAAACATTAAAAGTAGCTAATTATCCAGGTGTTACAAGAGAGAAAAAATGAGTAGTCAATGGAGAATTTCTATTTTTAGACACTCCAGGGATTTTACTTCCAAAGTTTGATGATCAAGAAAATGCAATTAAATTATTAGTTACTGGAGCAATTAAATTAGAAAACTTCCCACAAGAATTTTGCGCTACTAAAATTTATGCCTTAATCTCCAAATATTATCCTGATAAAATAATTAATTTAGGTTTACAACCTTCTATTGATGATGTTGAAATATATGCACAATTTCACAAATATGCTTTATTAAATAGTATTTTAAAAGATAAAGGAAAAGCTGATTTATCTCGTGCTTACACATTATTTATTAATTGAGCTAAGAATTTAAACGATGTAACTTATGATTAAAAAATTACCAACCATAACAACATGGTTGGATTTTATTTGCTATTTCGTTTTATTGCTATCTTTTTGATGACATATTCTACATCTAGCTTCATATTCAGCATCACCTAATAGATGTAATTGTTCTGATTTAACTTTTCTATAAGACATATTAGCTTGACCATAACATTTAACACAAACAGCTTTAAGCTTTGTTATTTCATCTGCTAATGCTAGTAATTTACCTGTAGTATTAAAGCTTTTACCTCTAAAGTCCATATCTAATCCAGAGACAATAACTTTAATACCACGATTTAATAATTCTTGAATATGATCAACTATATTTTCATCAAAAAAGTGTACTTCATCAAATGCTACAGCTTTCACACCAAAATCAATATGTTTTCAAATATCTTGTGGTGATTTGATTTTGATGCATTCTAATCTTGAGCCCGTACGAGATACAATTTCATCACTAGAAAAACGAACATCATATTCTGGTTTAAAGACAACGAATTTTACTTTTGCTATTTTTAAAGTAGTTAATCGTTTAATTAATTCTGCAGATTTACCCGCAAACATAGGACCTGTTATAACAGATAAATATCCTTGTTTCAATTTTCAAAACATT
This sequence comes from Mycoplasmopsis verecunda, assembly GCF_033546915.1. Taxonomy (NCBI): domain Bacteria; kingdom Bacillati; phylum Mycoplasmatota; order Mycoplasmoidales; family Metamycoplasmataceae; genus Mycoplasmopsis; species Mycoplasmopsis verecunda. The sequence goes on along the minus strand of NZ_CP137850.1, from coordinate 602,688 downwards.
TATTTATACTCCTTAATTATTATGTATTTAAACTATACATTATTAATTTTAAATACCGCATTTCCATATTGTGTTTTTAGCTATTAGCAGGTAGTTTTATAACTTAAATCAATATGGAAAATGTATTTTTCATATCTTGCTAATTGGCTTATTAAGCTTGTTTTAAGAAAAACCATAGGATTAAACCTATGGAATTTACTATTTATTAAATTTATATTCATCAGGTATTATATTAACACCATTAGGGAATAATTTAGTTTGATATGAATCTCCATATATTAATTGTAATGCTTGACGGTATGAAGTTCTTTGGTCTTGACCACCACCATAAATTAAGTCATATTGTTCTAAATTATAATTACCATATTGGCCATTGTAATTATATCCAGGTGATCTTAATGCTTGGGAAATAGAAACTAATGAAGTTAAATTGGTATCAGCAGCTAAATAAGTAATACCAATTATATTTCCGTTAAGATCTCTAACTGAAGAACCTGACCCACCAGGAGCAGGTTGTCAGTTTTGAAGAACATAACCTAATCCATAATTTATATAACTATTACCTTGATATGGAGAATTTTTTTCTTTAAGATATTTAACTTCAAACCCTTTATGGTCAGTAACATTTATTATTGGGTTCGAAATCATAATATCTGTAAGACCAGGTTTATCAATAAAGGTGCGAAGAGCTAAGTTTTGAGATAATCCTGATCCTAGTTGTGAAGAGTTTTTATTATCTTTTCTATGTTTAGAAGGTTTATTAACTCACACCGAAGAAGTAAATGCTAATGATGGAATATCATTTTTATTGCTTAATGAATTTACTAAATCATCATCATCTTTAGCATTTGGGAATCCTAGTGCCAAGAAGTTATAATCAACTTTAGTTACTTGTTTATTATCAACAGTTAATTTTTCTTTATATAAGTCATCATAAGTTGTTAATAAATCATAATTAGCTGGTTTAGATTGATTATCTTTATTTTGATAAGCTGATGTTAAATACAAGATATAGTCATTGTAATTATTAAAAGAGTTGTAATCTAAACCTTCATCATCATTAGGTGTTAAATAGTTATAAACGTTTTGATTTGTATTTAGATTAAATTCTAATACAGCAAAATCAGCCATTTCTTCTAAATTTTTATAAGGTAAATTTGCATCAAGATATGATGAAGGCGATGAATTTAAAAAGTTAGTACCAGCATATATTATTTTGACATCTTTGGGATCAAATTCAAAGATATCTGCGTGTGTATCTTTATTAGTTTGTTTTAATTCATTACCAATTGGCGTTGAAGAATTAAAGTGCCCTAAACGAATTAAAGTGGTAATTCCAGTAATATTACCTTCAGCTTGCTTAAATGCTTTAAGAGCATCATTATAAGGAACTAATGCTTCTTCGAATTTTTGATTTAATTCTTTTCACTCTTTAGAATCTTTTCCATATTTTTTTTCTATATCTTGCAGTTCTTGTTCCATTTTAGCAACAGGGCCTTCAATTTGATTTAATTTAGTCTTGGCTTGAATTACTGAATCAGCATTTGCTTTCATTGCTGAATCACTTAATACATTAGTATAAATTGAATCATTAGGCTGTGGAGAAATGATATCTGCAGCCACGTGCAAGTTAGTTGCTAAATAAAGTTTATCAATTTGATTTTGTGTATTTGTATGATAATCAAGTATTCATGCGGTACCTTGAGAGAAACGATTGTCAGCAATTTGACCAGAAGCATTACTTAAATATTTATTAGCATTAGAAATCATAATTGAATATGATTCTGCTAAAACATTTTTATAGTACTCATTAGGAATATATCTAGCAGTACCACGATCTCCTGTAGGATCTGCTCAATATTTACGTCTTAAATATTGTCCTAATGGATTAATAACTAGTTGATTATTATTATTTGTAACAGAGAAGTTTTTAGCATAAGAATCAAGAAAGGCTGGATATTTATCAGAAGCAGAATTATCAAAGTTTTGAACATGATTTCTATCATATGTTTGATAAATTTCTTCATATGCACTTTGATCATTACCTCATAGATATCTAACTAAAGCATTTATATATGGAGTTTCATCATAGTAATATTTGTTTAATAAGCTGGCATTTATATAACTATCGCTATCAGCATTAGATGGAGTTGTACTATCTGGAATATTGTGATTATTACCACCGCCATTCAAAGGTGGAATAACTGGTCCCGGGTCAACTGGATCACCTTCGTGTGGATCTTTTTTAGGTGGCTCTACTGGTTGGGGAACATTTGGGTCCTTAGGGGGTTCTGTCGGTCTTTCGGGATATGTGTGGAAACATGAAACAGGAAGAAGTGTAATTGAACTTCCTGCTAGCATTAATAATAAGTTTTTAATAGTTTTAATTTTCATTATCGATATCATCTACTGTTGCAATAAATGAGAATTTTTCAGGATTATTATTTATAAATTCGCCTAGTACAATTCTTTCAACTGATCTAATTGTATCTTCAAGTGGAACATATACACCTGGTGATTGTGTAAAATGTTCAGTTGTATGGAAGTATTGAGAGAAGAAGTTTTGCAATTGTAAAGCTTTTTTAACAATAATTTTTGATTCTTCATCTAATTCTTCAATACCTAGAATTAAAATAACATCTTCTAATTCTTTATATCTTTGTAAAATCCGTTTAACTTCAAAAATTG